>NZ_JBJURJ010000003.1:0-461141 GCF_046098205.1 Paenibacillus mesotrionivorans
CGCCTCATAACAAAAAGAAAGGGTTTCGACGGAGCCCAGAGCACGGATGAGTTTTCGTAACGCAGCAGGCGTATGCGGAATACTTCCATAATACCGGGGAGCTTCTTGGCCGACTTCAGCAATGGCGACGGCGATGGTATCTTTCGAGACATCCAAACCGATAAATTTTGTGGTAGAATGCATAGTAACAGCTCTCCTTTGCTATGTAGCTCTGAAATGGGTGGTGGTCACTTTCCATTTTAACCTACGACAGTAGCAATTTGGAGGGCTGCCCTTTGTTTACGTTCATCTTAGCTAGCGCATCTGCCCAGTTAGCGTTCCTGCCCGATCCTACCTGCTTGCCCGCCTGCCCGCCTCTTCCCAGTTAACGCTTCTTCCCAACTTCCACGTTTTGGCCCCCTGTGTTCCTGACCCCGTTCGCCCGCTAAACGTTTACCCGTCACCCATTAACCGTTCACTTCTCATCCATTCGCCCGCTGGGCTCTCCGTTTCCCCTCCGGCACCTTCCGGCCCACCAGGATCGGCAGAATGAGCTGGCAGACAGCGCCGCCCAACAGAATGAAGGCCAGCTGACGCCCCTCCACCTCCTGCAGCAGCAGGATCAGCGCCGTAATGGAGATTACCCGGCCTGTGTTCAAGAAGGCCTCCCGCAGCACCACCGACTCTACCCGAAAGTTGCCCTTTAAGGGCAGCTTGCCTACATGATTGTAATAGTGGGAGGTTAACGTATTGCCCTGCAGCGGGTTGAAGAAGGAATACAGCACCATAAACGAGATAACCGACCAAAGCGACAGCCCGCCCAGAAGCAGGGAAGCGGCGGCGATCAAACCGACTCCGGAAATCCACAGGTAGAGTGTGGTATGCTCCGCCTTGGCAAACCGGGAGATCAGCATCCCCATGGCGATGGTAATGAGAGAAAACAGCACACTCATATACCCGATATGGTCCTCACGCGGCATGACCTGGAACAGCAGGATATTCGGCAGGAACAGCATGATGCCCTGCAGCAGCCCCAAGGCGAAAAATCCCCACAGGCCGCGCAGCCAGCCCGGGCTCCGCCTCATCATCAGCAGCGTGTGCTTCATATAATAGGTTTTGTGCCGGGAGGGTTTGGCCTTGATCTTAAGACTGCCTACCGCCGCCAGCAGGAACATAAAGAAGGCGATGCCAAATACGATGATATAGCCGTGCAGCCCGTCGTTCAAGGCAATCACGCGCCCCGCCAGAGCAGGCCCCAACAGACCGGCGAAGGTGAAGAAAATACTGTTCATGGCCAGATAATGAATGCGGTTGCGCTCATCCGATACATCGTACATCAGGACCAGGTAACCCACCCAATAGAAGGCGCCGGACAAGCTGGCGAACACGGCAAACACCGGATACCATTCCGCCACCAGCTCCTGGGCCGCCACCACACAGATATAGAAGGCGGAGATCAGGAGCAGCCCCAGCCGGTAGGCGTACATCCGGTCGGTTTTTTTAGCCAGCCAGCCCCCCAGCATAAAAGCGAAGGGCGCCACCGCATAGTTAATGATATTGTACATGCCGTTGACCCAGATGCTCTCGGTCAGCCGCCATAAATACAGGTTTAGAAAAACACCGGACATGGAAGCCCCGAATTGGAAAAAAGAGTGGATCAGAAGCGATACCTTCGCCTCCTGCCCCAATCTGCGCTCAGGCGGCACAGCGGCGCGCCTGGCCCCAAACCCTTTGATAAGACCCTGCAAGCCTGCCCTCAAATTGATCCGCTCCTACATCATGCTGTTATAAAGACAGTTCCCCTACTTTCACTCATATTGTAACACAGCCTTCGTTTCCTTGATTTGCCCTGAGGAGGCATATGGCCTCTATAACCGCAAAAAACCCCCGGCTAATCAGCCGGAGGCGGTATTCGCACGTAATCCCTTACTTTTTCTTCAGGTTATCCCACGTTTTCTGGAATGCGTCGAAGAGCTGATCCTTGGAGCTTTTGCCGGCGGCATACGCCTGCATGGAAGCGCCAAATTCCTGACCCGCCCCGTCGGGGAATTTCATGAAGTTCCAGGACAGCAGCTTGTTGTCCTTGGAGTAGCGGGTGATTTCCGCGGCGATGTCCCCCAGGTCCGCCGGGTCGGCGGGAATGTTGGTCAAGGCCGGAATAAACTTGAATTCCTTGGTAATGTACTTTTTGCCGGCGTCAGAAGAAACCAGCCAGTTCAGGAATTCCTTGGCCTCCGGCTTCACCTTGGACTTGTTCCAGATCACCCAGTTGTTGGGGACACCTGTGAGAATCTTGTCGCCCTCGGCAGCATCCTCGCCAATGGGCATCGGCAGAAGGCCCAGCTTGATGTTGGGATTGATCCCGTTGATCTGCACCTGGGTCCAGTTCCCCTGCTGCATCATGGCCGTTTCCCCCTTGGCGAACAGAGTCACCTGGGAGTTGTAATCCGTGGTCAACGGATTTTTGTTGCTGTACTTCAGGGACAGGTCCAGGAGCTTGATCCAGTTTTCCATCACCGGGTTGCCCTTGAATTTCTGGGTCCCGTCGTTCAGCCCTTTAATGAAGGCGTCGGGATTGGGCTTCTGGTTGGCGAAGGCTACGTTCAAATTATGCAGACCCAGCACCCACCACTCCTGATACCCGTTGGCAAAAGGGGTAATACCGGCCGCCTGGAGTTTTTTGGCCGCCTCCTCCAATTGGCTGAGGGTCTTGGGCGGATTTGTAATCCCCGCTTTGGCGAACAGATCCTTGTTGTAGATATAGCCGTAGCCTTCAATCCCCATGGGCATGCCGTAGAGCTTGCCATCCTTCATCATCGGCTCCTTGGCTACCTGGACCACATCCTTGACCCATGGCTCGCCGCTCAGATCCTCCAGATGCTCCAGCCACACATCCCGCTCCGAATACCCGCCGATATTGAAGATATCGGGAGACTCATTGGAGGCGAACTTGGTTTTGAGCACCGCTCCATAATCCCCGTTTCCCCCTACGGTTTCAATTTCCAGCTTAACCCCGGGGTGGGAGGACTCATATTCCGCCTTCAGCTTGTTCATCTGTTCCACTATCTCAACCTTGAACTGGAAAATCTTCACCGTTACATTCTTCTTGGAGGCCGTACTGGCCTGCCCCCCTGCCATTGTAGACGAATCACTCCCGCAGCCTGCCGCCAGACCTGCGGTTAAAGCTACTGCCAATCCTGCTGTTACCCATTTTTTGACCATTCAAAATCTCCCCTTTTTCTCAATTATGTTTGTTTTGCAGCAGGTTCAGCAGCACCTTAACCGCCTCTGCACGTGTTGCCTTGTCGCCGGGGGCGAACCGGTTCCCGTCTTTGCCTTCCATCATGCCAAGCTCATACAGAACCGCCACAGAGCCCTCGGCCCAATCCGGAATAACCCCGTCATCCACAAATCCGGCTGCAGCAGCCGCTTCATTGGCCTTCCCCAAAGCGGTGGCCAGCATCTTCGCCATCTCGGCACGGCTGATCTCCACATCCGGACGGAAGGAGCCGTCCTCGTAGCCGGCAATCATCCCGGCCTCCACCGCCCGCGCTACCGCATCCAACGCCCAAGCGCCGATCTGATCCTTATCGGTGAAGGTAAGGGCGGCCTTGCCTCCCTGCGGCTTAAGCGCACCCATCAGCATCACGGCAAATTCCGAGCGTGTAACTGTCTGATCCGGCTTGAAGGTGCCGTCCGGGTAACCGTTGACGATTCCCGCTTGAACCGCCTGCCGGATAGCCGCCTCCGCCCAATGCCCCGCAAGATCGCTGAAGCTGACCGGCGGTTTGGGGACGGGCGGTTGTACCGTTTGGTCCACGCCGAATACGGCAAACTTGCCCACATTCTTCACCTTCACGGCAATGGTGTTCCCTCCGGTATTCCCGTTTACCTCGCCGCCTGCCTTCACCCAGCTCCGATTCCCTTCGTCATAGGCGAACACAACGGGCTTCTGGCCCTGCTTGAGCTTAGCCGGATCGAAGGTCAGGACTAGAGTGATCTCCTGATCGAAGGGCTCGGAGAAGTTCTTCTGCAATTCGAATACCGGACTGGCGGAAATATCCTTGCTTCCAAGCAGCGGTGTGGTGTCCGCTACCTTGCCGACAGTGAGCCGCAGATCCTTTTGGACAGCACCGGCGGGAATGATGATCTTGATGTCATCGCCAATACCGAACTCGCCCTTTTTTCCTGCCGGAAGGGTAAATTGGCTGCTGTCAATCAGGCTTGGGGTTGCCCCGCCGGAGGAGGAGCTGCCGCCGGAGGAACCCCCGGAATAGCTGGCCGTCCATTGGGCATACAGCGTGATATCCGCAGCCCCCATGGTGAAGCGGCCGCCTTCGGCATAGCTGCTCCCGCTGCCGTCCGCCTCCGTATTCCAGCCCTTGAAGACATACCCCGTTTTCGCCAGATTGCCCGTATTGCCATAGACGGCTACCGTAACCCCCTGGGCATACGTTTGGCCGTCAACCGGCACAGAGCCCGCAGCTGCTCCATTCTTGTCATACGTCACGGTATAGGACGGCGCAGCGAATACCGCCGTGACCTCCACTGCTTCACCGGGCATGATGAAGCTGTCATCTGTGATGCTGAGGCCCTCCGGCCGGATCACCTTCCAGCCCTTAAACAGATACCCGGGCTCAGGTGCAGCAGTCAACGATACTACTGAATCCTTCACCGCAGACACAGCGCTGGCGCTTGCCGTGCCGCGGCCCTCCGTGGTGACGGTGATGCCGTGGCTGGCGGAGGACGAGCTGTCTACAACATGGACCGTGAAGGCGGCCGGATTCCCCTTGTCAAACAGGATGGAAAAATCCACCTTGCCGCCGCTTTCCAGTCCAAGCTTATCCAGGCCGTCATTCTTGATCGTCAACACATTCTCCGTGACGGCAAAACCATCCGTACCTAGGGTTCCGTTATAGACGGCTCCCGTTACCGTTCTTGCGTATACCACTCCGGTTACCGATTTGGCTTCATTCCAAATGACATTTGTGCTTACATCGCCGGGAACGTACAGGTCATAGGTAGCCTTGTCGGGGCTGAGGTCCGCATCCTTCTTGATGACGGTGATGGTGAAATCCTTGGTGTAATCCGCTCCGCCAACCCGCCCTGCTTCTATCCTTGCGGTGACCGTTACCTCTCCCGCTTTTGTGGCGGATAATACATTGCCGTTCAGCACCGCCCCGGTTTTACCGGCATTTTTGATACTCCACATGATGCTCTTGCGGGTTGCAGCATCGGGGGAGACCGTACCGAAAAGCGTCTTTTCCTGCCCCGCTTCCATGGTGGCCGGAACAGCCGTAAGATCAGCCACAGCCCGGAACTCACTTTCCGTCAGATTGCGGATTTCAATTTTGAAACGCTGATGGTCCTTGGATTCATCATCGGCCACCCGCACCACAGCACCATTGTTCAGGGAGGCGCCGTCAACAGTAAGAACCTTGCCGTTGCTTTTATTGGTGATCTTATAATACTCCCCGTCGCGCTCCAGCCTCCACTGCTGGGTATCCGGTAAGGAGCTGCCCGCAGCCTTCACATTCTGGCAGATTTGACCAATGGCGGAACCGGCCTTCAGGTCGATGGCATGGCCGCTTTGCACTGAGGTGATCTGGTAATAACCGGTTCCAAGATCCAGAAACCGCCACAGCTGGTTATTGCCGTCGCCATTTGCCCATTGGTTAATTACCGCCCCTGGATCGCTGGATACCCTGTCCACGTCCAGGGATTTTCCGCTATGCTTCGGTTGGATCTTCACCATGGTTTCAGGGGTGATTTTCTTCGCCGAGGAGCTCATGAAGCCGCCTGCGAATTTATCGAGGGTCAAGCTGTCGATGTTGAAGCGTCCGGTGTCCTCGCCTTCCCGGATGAACTCAATGATATTCCTCCCGGCCTTCAGGTGCACCGTCTCTGTTGCATCCGACCAGGTATCCCAGTTGGCTGTAGGCGGCAAAGCAACCTGCTTGATCCGGTTTTCATTCACATACAGTGTCATCTTGATATTGCCTGCCTGGGAGCCGGAATACCGCAGGGTGGAGGTGTAATCTGCCGTATAGGGCACATTGACCTCAAACCGGAGAGAGTCCCCCTCCTCCTCAAATCCCCCCACAAAGCCATTGCCGTCATACCATAAATGATCCCGTGCCACCTTCAGATTGTCGGAACGGTCTGCATTCTCGGCCTGATACTTCCACGGCGTACGTTTGTTCAGATGGATGTTGTCCAGATTGACCACATCCCCGGTCTCCGTCTCGCTTCTGTAGGTGATGGTGTTTTTGCCCTTGCCCAGGGGCACTGTCACTACCTGCTCCTTCCACACCGCAGCGCCTCCCGTGGGGGACAAAACTACGTCCCGGGCATATGCGCCATTCACATACAAAGCCAGCGTTTTGTCGGTGCCTTCCTTGGCGTAGCGGAGCTTGATGTCATAGTCTGCCGCATGCTCCGTCTCCACAGCAAATTCCACCGAGGAGCCCACTTTGGCCAGACCGTTCACATACCCGATTCCCGTATTGCCCTCCTTCGCCTTCACCACCTTGGCATCCTTGGCCCCCGTGGTTTTGGCGTATTCGGCCTCGTAGGTCCAGGTAGCGGCTTCGGTAACCGTGATGTAATCCAAATTTACATTGCCGGTATCTCCTTGGTCATACCGGTACATAATGACGTTTTCCCCTTCCTTCAGGAAAACATTGTCGTACCGGTCGGCCCATTTATCCCAGCTTTTCAGACTGAAAAAATCCACTTGTTTGATCTTGGTGCCATTCACATACATGCTCAAGGTTCTGTCGTCGGCAAAACCCAGGCTGTAGGCCAGCTTGACGGAATAGCTGCCGGCATGAGCGGCATTCACCTTGAAGGAAACCGCCGACTCTCCAATCCACAGTCCTCCGACAAAGCCCGTTCCGCTGTACCCCGGATGGTCGGTATCCGTTTTCGCATTTCCGGACAGCTCGGCATTTTCCGCTTCATACAGCGCGCTTTTTTTCAGAATCAGAGCATCCAGCGCCAAGTCGCTTTTGCCGGAAAGACGGATCTTGTTGGTCCCGGCGTTGAGCCGGAGGTTGTGGACGGTTTTGTTATCAAAGTTGCTTGCTGAACCCGCATTGGAGGGAAAGGAAATAGCGCCACGGCTCTCCTGATTGACAGCCAGCTGCATACTGACCGGACCTGCCGTATTGTTGTTATAGCGGAAATCCAAGGAGTAGGCCTCTTCCGATTCCGTGTTGACCGTAAATTCCACATAGTCGCTGTCCTTGCCGCTGCTGTATTTTACATACCGGGCATCAGAAGCATACAGGCTGCTCCCCGTTACCTTGGCGGCGCCGGACAATTGGGCCTCCTCCGCTTCATACACCTCGCTTTTTTCCTCACCTGACGGCCTGCCCAGCACGGTGCCGGGATTGGACGGAATGCCCAGATTAATGAAATCGCTGTCATCCCAGTTGATACGTTGGGCTCTGATACCCCGGTTGCCCCCGCCCTGCCCGTGGGTTGGGATGCCATGATAAAGAATCCAATCCTCCGTGCCGTCCTCCGACTTCAGGAATAAGGGTGAGCCAGGCCCATAAGAGCTGTTTTCATCGGAGCGTTTCATCGCCGGCTGGGGATACTTCGTCCAGGACGCTTCGTTCATAATATCCGAGGACAGATCCGCTACGGATACGCCTACCGCATAGTTATCGTTCATAAAGCTGCTTGCCGAATAAGCAAAATATACCTTGCCGTTACGTTCCACAACTGCAGCGCCTTCGTTGATGTTGTCGCCGTGTTTTTCCCAATCGTACACCGGCCTGGCCAGGGTGACCTCCTTGCCCTCCAGCTCCCACGGGCTTTTCATCTTGACAATGGTGGGGCATTCGTCGAACCTGGTTTTTCCGGTGGCCGGATCATAATAATAATAGTATTTGGTGTAGGTAAAATAGCGCTGTCCATTGATGATGACGATGCCGCATGCCAAACCGTAACCCTCTGTGTTCAGCAGCCCCTGCTTATATGTAATCTGCCCGTCCTCGTCGGCATTGGAGGAGCCCCCCTTCAGCGTCCACGTCCCTTCGAACGGATCGGGGGAAGCATTTTCCAGTACGTAGGAGCTGGGGTGCCCGAATCCGAAGCTTTTCTCCGGGCCGGAGGCAAAATAGATATACCACTTGCCATCCAGCCGGTAGATGTAGGGTCCCCATACAAACCCGAAGTCCTTCGGCCTTTCCCAGACAACCCGGCTTTTGGCGGTGGCCACCCCAAGAATGGTTTCGTGCCGTTTTAACGTAATGTTACCGTCACTGGCAGCTGAATAATAATAGCCGTCCGCCGCCCTGGCGATGGTGGGGTCCGCCCCCTTCATCAACGGGTTCAGATAGTGGGATGTTGCATCTGCGAAGGCGGTGGCCGCCAGGAACAGGACAAGCATAACCGCCAAGGGCAGCAGGATGAAGCTCTTTTTCCTCATTGCAGCAATTTCCTCCTTTATGGTTCGGATGATAATTATCCCTTGACTGACCCGGCTGTAATCCCTTCGATAATATGCTTCTGCATGGACAGGAAGAAAAGGATAATGGGAATGAAGCCCAGCACCAGCGAAGCCAGCCCCAGATCCCACTGCTTGGTATATTGGGCAAAAAAAGAGCTCGCCGCCAGCGGAATGGTCCTCAGCCCGGGACTGTTCAGGATCAGCAGGGGCAGGAGAAAGTCATTCCAGATCCACAGGCTGTTCAGCAGCAGCACGGTCACGGTCATGGGCTTCAACAGAGGGAATACGATCCGCCAGAACACCCCATAGGCCGAGCAGCCGTCCACTACCGCCGATTCCTCGATTTCCGCTGGAATGGATTTGATGTACCCGTGGTACAAGAAAACAGACATCATCGCGCCGAAGCCGAAATAACAAATGATAATCCCTACGTAGCTGTTCTGGATACCCAAGGTGCTGACCACCTTCACCAGCGGGATCATGATGGATTGGAAGGGAATGATCATGGAAGCCACGAATAATCCGAACACCATTTTGTTAAAACGGGTGGACCGGCGGACAATCCGGTGCGCCGCCATGGCGCTGATCACCACCAGGCCGGCATTGGCGATAACCGTGATGATGAGCGAATTGCCGAATACCCTGGGGAACCGCAGAAGCTCCCAGGCTCTGGCATAATTGCCGGGATGCCAGGACCGGGGCCAGCCGGCGGAGTCGGTGAGCAGATCCCCGAAGCTCTTGAGGGAATTGATTACCACAAAGTAGAAGGGAGTCAGGAAAAGCAGGCCGATGGCAACGGCGAGGCATTCGGCGGCAAGAATCTGCAGATTGTATGATCGAGCGGTGCGCATTACGCCTCCACCTCCTTGCGCTTCGTCAGAAAGACCTGCAGCCCGGTAATAGCCGCTGTCCCTATGAAGAACAATAGCGCCTTGGCCGTGCCCAAGCCATAACGGTTGTTCTGGAAGGCTTCCGCATAAATATTAAGCGCGATGGATTCCGTAGACCGGAACGGCCCCCCTTTGGTCAACGACATGTTCAAATCAAACATCTTAAATGCCCAGGAGATGGCCAGAAACAGACATACGGTTACCGCCGGCATGATCAGAGGCAGAATAACATGCCGGAGTGTATCCCGGAAGGTGGCGCCATCGATCCGGGCCGCCTCCATAAGCTCGGAGGGAATATTGACCAGCCCAGCGATGTAGATGATCATCAGATATCCTGCCCCCTGCCAGACACTTACGATCAGAATGCCCCAGAATGCAGTCCGTTCGTCCCCCAGCCAAGGCAGCTCGAAAAAACCGATCCCTGTTGCGGCGCCGATGGATGCGAAGCCCCGGATAAAGATAAACTGCCAGATAAACCCCAGCAGCAGGCCTCCGATTACATTCGGCAGAAAAAAGACAGTGCGCAGAATATTCCGGGTTTTGAGCGGCCGGGTCAGCAGCAGGGCTAAGCCGAACGCCACCACATTGGTCAGCACTACGCTGCACACGGAAAACCGCGCCGTGAAGGAAAACGCCCTCCAGAAGGCCGTATCCTTGGTGAAGATCTGGCGGAAATTATCTAGTCCCACCCACGACATAGTGGAGTTCACTCCGCTCCAGTCCGTGAAGGAATAGACCATCCCCAGAAAAAAGGGGATCAATACAATAACGGTAAAAAACAACAGAGCCGGTCCTACAAAAACCATCTGGACCCCCCACTCCCCCCAGCCTCCGGTTCTTTTTTGGGCCGCTGCCTGCACGGCCGGTCCGGTAGAAATCAGGGCTCCTTCCCGTTGACCATTCGCCATTTCCGTTGTCTCCTTTCGTTGATCCGCCTCCTCATATCACGCTTTACTGTGCGGGAGGTTCCCTGTACACTAAGTATAAAGTTAGGCGCAGCGGAAGGACACATTGCCAGATGACCAGAAAAGTGTAAGATATTGACCTGTTGCCCCCTATGGAAGGAGCATACCCCTGTGAACCGGATCAAGGGAAGCATCCGCAACAAGCTGATTTTGTTTATGCTCATCGCCACCATTATTCCCATTGCCGCCTCCATCCTCATTACCTACTCCTCCAACAAGGAAACCATTAAAACAAACGCCGTCCAGCAGAACAGCCACTTAATCTTCCAGGGAAAAACCAACCTCATGTATTATCTGGGCATTGTTGATCAGGCAACGTTAAGCGCTTACAGGGATTATCAGGTTTTCGGTATTCTCCAAAGCGGCTATCACGGGAGCATCGAGCAGCGCAACGACCTGCTGCGCTCCATTCAATTGGTAAGCCGGTCCATCGGCGAGGTTGCCCAGGTGCATCTGGATCTGTATGCGTCCAGGGAGCACTTTTTGTATGTAAACGGCCGGTTAACCAGCTCCACACGGGAATCCCCGCCGCATACGGTGCCGACACGCCCCTTCAACGGATATCAATCCTACACGGAAGCGACCCATCTGTCCCATGACTACGGGGTCAGCTATTTCCCGAAGAATGAGCCGTACCCGGTACTTACTCTGCACCGCCCCTTCTATAATGTGCCCTCCACCCAAGAGCTGGGGTTATTGTCGGTGGATCTTCGGTTGGATTTTTTCGAAAAAATCTGTGCCCAGCTTTATAACCGCGATTATGAAAATTTATATATTTTGGACGAAAATGGGACTGTTATCTACAGCAAAAACGAGGCCGAATGGGGAATCCTCCTGCAATACGGCTGGCTCGGGCAGCTTACCGGGGAAGAGGGCAGCTTTGAGTGGAAGGAGGGGGCAAACAGCGGCATGACCATCTACCAGCGTATGGAGACCTCCTACATGAACTGGACTATCGTCAAGCAAATTCCTTACAGCCACCTGTACAAGGATGCCCGGGATCTGACCCGGATCAATGCCGGGGTGTACACGTTGTTTTTGGTGATTGTCATCGTGGCGACGGTTATCATCTCCATCCGCTTTACAGCCCCGATTCAAGCGCTTACTGCCGCCGTCAACAAAATCCAGTCCGGCCAGCTTCATGTGGAGATTGACTCCAAAAGCACAGACGAGATTGGTGTGTTGGCCCGCCGCTTCCGGATTATGATGCAAACCTTGAATGACATGATTCTGCGGGAATATGCCTTGAAGCTGGCCAACCGGACCAATGAGTTGAAAGCGCTTCAGGCCCAGATTAACCCCCACTTTCTTAATAACGCCTTACAGTCCATCGGCACCCTGGCGCTTCAGCACGGGGAGAACCGGATTTACACCCTGATTGCCTCCTTGGGAAAAATGATGCGCTACCAGATGAATACGGATAAAACCATCGTCCCTCTGCAGCAGGAGATCGATTATGTCAAAGGGTATCTGGAGCTGCAGCAGCAGCGCTTCGACGGGAGGCTGCAGGTGGAGCTGGAGGCCGAGCCTGAGGCATTGGCCATTCCCGTGCCTAAGATGACGCTGCAGCCGCTGGTGGAGAATTATTTCAAGCACGGCTACGACTCCACCGCCGGAGGGCGTATCCGCATCGCCGCCACCCTGTCCCCGGAGGAGGAGCTGCGGGTCGAGGTAGCCGACGACGGCAGAGGTATGTCCGTCTTGGAGCTGTCGGCGCTCCGGGAGAAGCTGCGGCAGGGACCCTCTGGCGGAAGCGGGGAGGATGGGGGCATCGGCCTCTTGAACGTAATTGCCCGTATCCGGCTGTATTACAATCCGCTGGCAGAGCTGAAGGTAGACTCTCCAGAGGGAGGCGGGCTGAGAGTGGAGCTGTACATTCCCCTGAAAGAAGGAGGCCTGAACCATGAGGGCATTGATCGTGGACGATGAAAAGCATGTAAGGAGCGCTATCCGCCTGCTGGCGGACTGGCCGTCCTTCGGCGTTACCAGTCTGGAGGAGGCAGAGGACGGGGAAACGGCCGTCCGGCTTATTCCCGGGCTTCAGCCGGATCTGGTGTTTACCGATATGCTGATGCCGGGTATGGGCGGCACCGGGCTGCTGGAGTGGATCAAAACCCATTCCCCCCGGACCAAGGTGATTGTGATCAGCGGTCATGACGATTTTGAACTGGTGCGCACAACAGTGAAATACGGCGGGCTGGACTATCTCCTGAAGCCCATCGATCCGGCAGAGCTGGGAGAGGCGATCCAGAAGGCGGTGGACAGCTGCCGGTTGGAGGCGGAGACGGAGCGGCGGCTCCAGGAGCAGCATATGGAGGTGAACCAGATCAAGCCGGTGTATTGGGAGCGGATGCTGTCCAATCTGCTGGACGATACCTCCTATTACGGAAAGCTGAAGGACAGTCTTATCCGTGACCTGGGTTATTCCCCGGAAATCCAAGAATGCCGGGTAGGCGTAATCGGACTGGCGGACATTCCGCCGGTTATCCGCCGGAAGTTCGCCTCCGGCACGGATTTGCTCTATTTTTCACTGCTGAACATCTGCAATGAATACCTGGGCCGGGACAAAACCGGCTACGCCTTCCGCCACGGGGACGGCACCGGTACCATTGTGCTGCTGATCTGGAGGCACACCGCTAACGCCGGGGAGCTGGTCCGGCGCATCGCAAGCGGCATCCGCCAGACCCTGGGCGGAAGCTTCGATATGGGGCTCAGCGGAACCGCCCCTTTTCCCCTTGGCACGGCCAACGCTTACCGGGATGCGATTCATGCTCTGCGCAGCCGCAATCTGCTTGTCCGCAGCGGGTGGATTCACGAGACTCAGACCGCCCAGGAGCCCCCCTTCCGCCCGCTCCCCTTCCGGGAGTATGAGGAGGAGCTGCGGCTGGCCGTGCAAAGCGCCCACGAGGGGCAGGTGGAGGCAGCGGCCGGCAAGCTCTTCGGGGATATCCGCCGGTGGGACCGGATTACCGTAGACCATCTGGAGCTGTGGAAGCAGGAGTTTGCTCTGTTCCAGGCACGCTGGGTTATGGACGGCACTGAGGTGCCAGAGCCTGCCGTCCCCCTGGAGGCAGACGGCTGCCTGTCCTTGTCCGTTTGGGAGCAGCGGATTACGGAGCAGCTGCTGAAGCTTGCCGACCTGCATACCCGGCAGCTGCGGGAGGACCGGCACATCATCTACGAAATCGCCCATTATCTGCGGGAGCATGCCGAGGAAGAAATTTCGCTGCAAGACATTGCCGACCGCTTCTATCTCAGCCGGGAATACATCTCCCGCAAATTCAAGCAGGCGTTTAAGGAAAACCTGTCCGACTATATCGCCCGCATCCGCATCGAAAAATCCAAGCTGCTCTTATTGAATCCCGACTACCGCCTAAGCCGGATCGCCCTCCAGGTCGGCTACCAGGATGAGAAATATTTCAGCAAGGTCTTCAAGAAGCTAACCGGACTCTCCCCAGGGGAATACCGCAGGAAAGCGGGAGGAGACGACGGATCGTAACAGTTTGTTCATGGCTCTGACAGCAATCGCCACTAAAGTCCCTCGCCCCTGACGGAAGACCTATGCTATACTAGGGCGTGTATGCAAACCCGCTTGAGGGCATCTTTCACCGCCTTTCGCCCCTTGCTTCGTTACTTTTGCTTGCCGTACCCCCGGTACGCCTTCACAAAAGTGCCTTGCCTGGGACGAAAATTCGTTAAATCTGCTCCCCTCGGAGTTTCCATACACACCCTGGGCGTGTACGCAAACCCGCTTGAGGGCATCTTTCAAATTTTTTCTTGAGGTGACATGTTCATGAGCTTGCCTTTGGACGCCAGACAGGATACGTATATGCGCGGCGTCAAATCCACTACTTCCAAAAGGAAGCACACTTATGCCATTCTTCTCATGGCCTGGGTTTTTTTGATCGCCTTGGGGGTATGGGGGACCAAAGCCTACAGCGATCATCTCCGGGGCCAAATCGCCACACAGATTGCCGAGCAGAACAAGACGCAGCTGGAAGCCATCCAGCATGATTACCAGACCCAGATCGGCGACCTGAAGATTGCATTCCAGACTGAAATCGCCAAGCTCCAAACCAAGGTGGATGCCTTGAACGAGCTTCTGGCCTTCACCAAGGACAGCGCCAACAGCAAAACCGACAACAGCAACCAGCTGTATACCCAACTGGCCGAAGTCAAGAAGCAGCTGGAGGAGCTCCAGCATAATCTGGATGTGTTGAAATGAACCATAAGCAAGCCGTCAACCGGCTCTTTCTTTTGGCTACCGCTCCTTTTTTGGGGATGGCCGTCTGGATGCTGGCAACAGACAGCGCCCAGTTGATGCCTCCCATTGCCGCTATGTCTTCAGCAGAGCTGCCCCAGGTGAATCTGTCCGAGGATGCGGCGGGCCTTGACGGCAAGCTGGAGAAGGCCACCCAGGACAGCTCCGCTATCCAGTCCACTATAATGAAGCACTACGATCTGTATAATGAAAGCTCCGCCCAGGTTTCGGTAATGCTGAAAACCGCCTCCGAGCAGAAGAACAAACCTGCGCAGATTTTTGAGCGGCGGATTACCAATATGCTGGGTGCACCCATCCGTTCGGCCTCCTCCGGCAATATTGAGCTGAAGCTGTATACCTTCTCCGCCTCATCCTATAAGGGGTACGCGCTGAAGGCCGAGCTGAAATCGGATAAAGCCATGAAGATGGCCTTGGCCGGGGACAAAATCGGCAAAAGTGAAACTACCTTAGCCGCGGTGAACCGTCTTGGCGGAATCGCCGGTGTAAATGCGGGAGGCTTCGCCGACGAAAGCGGCACAGGCAAACGTTACCCTACCGGCAATACCATCCAGAACGGCAAATATGTGTACGGCTTTTTCCCTTCGGACGGGCTGAGCTTCGTTGGTCTGAACGACCAGCGCCAGCTTATCGGCGGCATGTTCAACAAACAGGAGGAGCTGGATAAGCTGAAGCCCCAATTCGGCGCCTCCTTCACTCCGATTCTGCTGAAGGACGGCAAGAAACAAACCATTCCTGTCAAATGGATGACCAGCCCTTACCGGGCGGCCCGCACGGTGGTGGGAAACTTCAAGAATGACCAGCTCCTGTTTATTGTGACCGACGGCGGCGATGACCGGGGCAGCGCAGGGGCATCCTTGCCCGAGCTGCAGGACAAGCTCCAGCAGATGGGTATCCGCGACGCGTACAATCTGGACGGCGGCGGCTCCTCCACCCTGGTCTGGGGCAACGAGCTGATCAACCGCCCCTCCGACAACGGACGGATGCGCTCCATGCCCACTCATTTTGTTTTCTTCAAATAAGGCAAAAAAAGAAGCATCACGCCGGCCTTAGGCCCGGGAGCGTGATGCTTTTTATGTGGAACTTTTGAAACAAATCAGGCCTGTTTCAACAGCATGTTCATTTCGCGCAAGCAACCGGAACAAATCTGTTTTTCCTTGAAGTCTGTTACTTCCTCCATAGACCCGCAAAACACACATCTCGGACGGTAACGTTCCAAGATAATATGGTCGCCTTGAACCAAAATCTCAACGGGATCTCCCTCGTTCATTTGATACCGCTTGCGCAGCGATTTCGGTAACACGATGCGGCCCAGTTGATCTACCTTGCGCACGACACCTGCTGGTTTCATGACGTACCCTCCTCTAGAAGATAATTATTCTTGCCCTATAACAATTCAATATTAATACAAAAAACCCTGCTAGAAACATAAATATTGACTTAAAAATGTTAAAAAATTATGTAAATAGAAGGTTTGCTGGTTTATTTCAGTTCTAAAAACCCATTTTGCCTTAACGCTTCGTACAAAATAATCGCCGCGGAATTGGACAGGTTCAGGGAACGGACCGCATCCGTCATCGGCATCCGGATCGCCGTATCCGTATGGGCTTGGATAATATCCGGTCCAAGACCCTTGGTTTCCTTGCCGAACACCAGAAAATCCCCGTCCCGGTAAGCCATATCCGTATACAGCTTGTCCGTTTTGGTAGTAGCGCAGAAGAACCGGCCCTCCGGATAAAGGTCCTTCACCTCCTGGAAGCTGTCATGATAATGAACCTGAACCGCATGCCAATAGTCCAAACCGGCACGCTTCAGGGTTTTGTCATCGGTATTAAAGCCCAGCGGGCGCACCAGATGGAGATGCGTTCCCGTAGCGGCGCAGGTCCGCGCAATATTGCCGGTATTGGCCGGAATTTCCGGCTCCACCAGCACAATATGAAAAGCCACAATCGTCACCTCGCAAGAAATAAACGCTCCGGCTATCTATTATACATCATTTCAGCAGAAAATTTACACCGGCTTTACGATCCCTTAATACCGCCATAGCAGGAGGCTGTCATACTGGTTGAAACAATAGACATTTTACTGTCCGAAAACCTAAAGGAGAGTCGCCATGAAGACAAAAATCTTGGTTGTCGATGACGAGCCTTCCATTTCCACTCTCATCGACTTCAATTTGAAGCAGGCGGGTTATGATGTGAAATGTGTGATGGATGGGGAAGCCGTGTTTGAGGCTGTCCATTCCTTTAAGCCGGATCTGGTGGTATTGGATCTGATGCTGCCCAAGCTGGACGGCATCCAGGTATGCCGCAAGCTGCGGAACTCCCGCATCCGCACCCCCATTATTATGCTGTCCGCCATGCAGGAGCTCAATGACCGAATCGCCGGGCTGGATAACGGCGCTGACGATTATATGACGAAACCCTTCAGCCCCATGGAGCTGGTTTCCCGGATTCACGCCTTGCTCCGGCGTGCCCGGATGCACGGGTTGGAGGAGAAGCAGGAGCCGGCTCCCACCTATCAAGTGGGCGGACTTCTGGTGTCTCCCGAGCAGCGGGAGGCGTTGTTGAATGAAGAGCTGCTGGATTTGACGCCGAAGGAATTTGAGCTGCTGGTTTTTCTGTGCAAACACCGGGGAATGGTGCTGTCGCGGCAGCAGCTTTTGCTGGGGGTGTGGGACTATCATTTTGTGGGGGATACCCGGATTGTGGACGTGCATATCAGCCATCTCCGGGATAAGATCGAGTCGGACGTGAAGAACCCCCAATATATTGTGACGGTGCGCAATGTGGGGTATAAGCTGCGCGAGCCGGTCCGGGAGGTGTCCACTTCATAAAAAAGGCTTTCGCATAAAAGCAGGCTGGCCGCTTCGAACGGCGCAGCCTGCTTGTTGTCTAAGCTTCCATAAATGGGGGCTCCCCCAAAAGTAACCGGAATTCGCAACAGAGCATCTCGTCACTTTTGGGGGATCGCGGTTACAGCTTAAACCGGGATACAGCCTGCTGCAGCTCCTCTGCCATGGTGTTCAAGGAGCCTGCGGAGGCCGTAATCTCCTGCATGGAGGCCAGCTGCTCCTCCGTAGTGGCTGCCACCTCCTGGATTTGTCTGCTGGATTGGCGGGCGATGCGGGAGGTTTCCTCTACGGAGGCCGCTACTTCCTGGGTTCCGGCGGACATCTCTTGGGCGGTTGCAGATACCTCTTCAATTTGGGTGACGACCCCAATGATAGCGGTGCGGATGCTGCCGAAGGCTTCTCCTGCCGATTCCACCACGGCCAGGCCCTCCCGGCTTTGCACCATGCCCTCCTGCATCCCCTTCACAGCAGCCGCCGTTTCCACTTGGACCTGGCGGATCAGCTCCGTGATCTGTCTGGCTGCCTCTTCGGATTGGATGGCCAGCTTCTTGACCTCGGATGCTACCACTACAAAGCCTCGGCCCTGCTCCCCTGCCCTTGCTGCTTCTATGGAGGCGTTCAGAGCAAGCAGGCTAGTCTGGGAAGCGATTCCCGACATTACCCCGATGATCTCGCCGATCTCCCCGGAGCGCTCTCCCAGCCGCTTCACACGCTCTGCTGCAAGGTTTGCCGACTGATAAACGGTATTCATCTGCCTGACGGCATGCTGAGCCGCCGCATTGCCCTCATCCGCCTGCTGTCTGGCATGGACGGTCACCTCATGCACCGCCGCAGACGACTCGGCGATACGGGTGATTCCTTGGCTCATTTCCTCCATGGCTCTGGCACTGTCCTCCGCGCCGCGGACCTGCTGCTCCGAACCGGCAGCCACCTCTTGGGCTGCATCCGTTATATGCTGGGTAGCCGCCGATGTCATCTCCGCATTGGCGCTCATCATCTTGGCACTGGCCACCAATTGTGCCGCACCCTCATCCACCTTGCCGATAATCCCGCGGAGCTGTCCCATCATATCCAGGAATGCTTCAGACAGCTCCTGGATTTCATCCTTGGTCCGCACCTCCAGCTTCTTAGGCTGGAGGTTGCCTGCGGCGATCTCTCTCGCTGCGGCTGTTATGCTGCGGATGGGCCGGGAGATGGCGTAGGCGATGAGGAACCCGATGGCCAGAGACAGCACAGTTGCGCCGATTCCTGCCCCCAACGCAAGCCGCTTGTCCCAAAGCACAGAGTCCTTCACCTCCTGCTGTTCCTCGGTCATAAGAGCCAATTGGTCGTTAGCCAGATTTTCCGCCAGGACGGCCAATTGAGTAGCCACCGGGAATACGCTGAATTCCGCCTCCCGCAGCCCCTTGTCCGCGGGCATCGCCAAGGCTGCATCCACCCGCTCCTTGTAATCCAGCGCCAGCCCCTTCAGCCGTTCGAAGCGCCCGGCATCCTCCTCCGAGGTGACGAAGGGAAGTGTTTCCTCCACCAGACTGATGACCCGCGTGTTAGCCTCCGCCATCCGTTCGATGGATGCAGGCGTCTGTGTCAGATAATATTCCCGGATATAGTCATTTTGCTGAAGACCTGCAGATTGAATCAACTGGGCGTGGGTCAGCACCTTCACCCGTTCATCCACCAATGCATGAAACCGTGATTCGACGTCACCCAAGGAACGGTAGAATAAGCCGATGACAATGACCATAAAACATGCTACTGCCAAAAAACCGCCGATTAACTTGCGTCCGATTGTAAGCTTCATTTGCGCATCAGCCCTCTGCCTTCAGCACCTTTGTCAGGTTTTTTGACATCATTTTACCTATGTTTGATAATTTATTCTGTGACAGATATCATAACATGCAAAAACCCGACAGGAACCGTCCTGTCGGGTTAGAAAAATTGCCATATATTCTACAAATTAGCCGTGGGTGCGTTTGAATTCGTCCAGCAGATCCACCAAAGCCTTGCAGCTTGCGTAAGGTACGGCGTTATAAGTGGAAGCGCGGAGATGGCCGACGCTGCGGTGGCCGCCCAGGCCTACGAAACCGTTCTTCTTGGCCAATGCAAGGAATTCCTTCTCCAGCTCTTCGGTTTGCAGCTTGAAGGTTACGTTCATAATGGAACGGCTGTCCTTCTGGGCCAAACCTTCATAGAAGCCGCCGCTGTTATCCAGCACATTGTAAATCAGGTCGGTCTTCTCGCGGTTCGCCTTCTCGACAGCTGCTACGCCGCCTTGCTCCTTGACCCACTTCAGCACCAGGTTAACCATATAAATGGAATATACCGGTGGTGTGTTGTACAGGGAGTTGTTCTTCAGATAAGTGCTGTAGCGGAGCATGGTGGGAATGGTCTTGGGTGCGTTGTTGAACAAATCTTCCTTAGCAACAACGATGGTGACGCCGGAAGGACCCAGGTTCTTCTGAGCACCGGCGTAGATCAGGGAGAACTTGGAGGCGTCGATGCGCCGGGACAGGATATCGCTGGACATATCCGATACCAGCGGAATGCTGCCTGTATCCGGGAACTCCTGGTATTGGGTGCCTGCAATGGTTTCATTGGAGGTCACGTGCAGATATGCCGCGTTCTCCGGGATTTCGATTTCGCTCAAAGCGGGAATATGTAGAACGCCTTCCTTGGAGCTGGCGGCGATATGGGTCTCTCCGATGAGTTTGGCTTCCTGGATGGCCTTCTCCGCCCAAGAGCCGGTCATAACATAGCTGCCTACCTTGCCTGCGGTGAGCAGGTTCATAGGAAGCATGGCGAACTGCGTGCTGGCACCGCCTTGCAGGAACAGTACCTTGTAGCCGGCAGGGAGCTCCAGTAGCTCAAGAAGCAGCTGTTGGGTCTCGTCGTTTACCGCTTCATACTCCTTGCTGCGGTGGGATACCTCCATGATGGACATGCCGATCCCTTTAAAATCAACAATCTCTTCCTGCGCCTTCTGCAATACTTCCAGCGGGAGCGCCGCAGGCCCTGCATTAAAATTATAGGCTCTAGTCATGAAATTCCACACCAACCCTTCACGTTTGTGTCTATGATAGCAAGATTCAATAGGTTCATCAAGTAGCTTTAAGCGCATTCACAGAAATTTTCTTTTATTCTTTACAGCGGTTATGAACCATATTTTTACATGATAAATATTTTTTATCGAAAGAATAAACAGCAGAATTCCAACGAGACATGTGAAGTTTTCTTCCATTCTTTTCTTGCTCCGCAGAGTAAAAAAGAAGCCATCCGGAGAATGGCTCCGAATGGCCTGTGTCTGGTGCTTCCGATTCAGGGAAGCAGATACACCTTCACCTGCTGGTAGCCGAACTTCTTCAGCTCCTCACGGGTTCCCGGCACAAAAAGATCGATCCGGTTCCCTTTAAGGGCATTGCCTGTGTCCGTAGCTTCCGCAAACATCCCGCCTACCGGCAGACCGTTAAAGTCATACCCTTCCACATACAGCTTGGTGCCCAGCGGGATAACGGATGGATCCACCGCGACAGTTCCCACTTTCAACGGATTGCCGAAATAGTCCACTGCCCCATATCCGCCGTTTTCCTTGGGATCGGCTGAGTATGCCGTGGCCGTAAATGTGGATACCAGCTTCATCCGCGGCGCATACCAGGCCGGCGCGTGATAGTTGCCGTCTTCATTAAGAATGGCGATAAAATTGCTGGAGTCCCACTGCACCCTAATTCCTTTTGCTTCCGAAATAAACCGCAAGGGCACATAAACCCTGCCGTCGCGCAGCACTGCTGCGGTGTCCATAGCCTCAGCTTTCCCATCCACCATGGCCATGGTTTTGCCTGTTTCCAGAGTCAGGGTTTTGCCTGCGTCATTCTTCAGCTGCACATTGATTTGTCCGTCGGACAGGCGGGACCAATCCACCTGATAGCCCAATTCCTCGCTTACAAAACGGACGGGCACCTGGGTACGTCCCTGGTCATCAATAAAGGGCTGGGCGTCGGGAAACTGAATCAACTCCGTATTGACCTGCACCTTGACAGAAAGCGTTTCCGCCAAAGGAGCGACCTCAGCATGCGCCGCGGGAGCCGCAAACGCACAGAGAGAAATTGCTGCAGCACTTATGCCTGCAACCCATTTCTTTTGGTTAAAGATTGGCATGGATGATGGACCTCCTGAGTATTTCATCCGCATAATGCCGGATGATTCTCTGCCTCCGAGGTTAGTTGACGGGTTCGGGAAGAAGGTTGCTCCCTAGGCGCCTGACAGCAGCGCGCATTCACCCCTGTAAATCATCCCCCGTACCGGTTGTTTATATGGAAGCGTCCATACCGGATTCGGCTCTATTTAGGCTACCATACCCGCCAAAGCTGCATCAACCCTCAAAATATTACAGTTGGATAATAAATCAGAATCCCCCCACCGCACCTTCAACAACAAAAAAACCCCCGGAGAACCGGGGGCTGCGATCAATAAGGGTAATGGAATTACACTCCGAAGTACAGGGAGTATTCGTGCGGGTGAACGCGGATGGCGACAGCCTTGGCTTCAGCACGCTTCAGTTCGATGAAGTTGGCGATGAAGTCTTCGGTGAAGACGCCGGACTCGGTCAAGAAGGAGTGGTTGGCTTCCAGAGCGTCCAGAGCTTCCTCCAGGGAGCCCGGTACACTGCGGATTTCCTTCTTCTCTTCGTCGGACAGCTCGTAGATGTTCTTGTCCAGCGGACCATAACCCAGAGCAGTCGGGTCGATCTTGTTCTTGATGCCGTCCAAACCGGCCAACAGCATAGCTGCGAAAGCCAGGTACGGGTTTGCAGTGGAGTCCGGAGTACGGAACTCGATGCGACAGCCCTTCGGAGTTACGGCAGCGATCGGGATACGTACAGCCGCGGAACGGTTACCCTTGGAGAATACCAGGTTAACCGGTGCTTCATAACCCGGAACCAGACGCTTGAAGGAGTTGGTGGACGGGTTGGTCAATGCGATCAGAGACGGTGCATGGTGCAGGATACCGCCGATGTAATAGATCGCCATTTGGCTCAGGTTGGCGTATGCGCCTTTTTCGTAGAACAGCGGGTTGCCGTCGTTGAAAATGGATTGATGCACGTGCATGCCGCTGCCGTTGTCGCCGAAAAGCGGCTTCGGCATGAAGGTTGCAACCTTGCCGTATTGGCGGGCAACGTTTTGCACAATATATTTATACTTTTGCAGGTTGTCGGCAGTTTTGGTCAGGGTGCTGAAGCGGAAGTTGATTTCGCCTTGGCCGGCAGTGGCAACTTCGTGGTGATGACGCTCGATGCGCAGGCCAGCTTCTTGCAGAAGACGGCACATTTCGGAGCGGATATCCTGTTGGGTATCAGTAGGAGCTACCGGGAAATAACCGCCCTTAACGCCGGTTTTGAAGGCCAGGTTGCCGCCTTCTTCCTTGCGGCCGGTGTTCCATGCAGCTTCTTCGGAGTCCACTTCATAGAAGGACTTGTTCATGCCGCTTTCGTAGCGTACATCGTCAAAGATAAAGAACTCGGATTCAGGAGCAAAATAAGCGTCTGTTCCCAGTCCGGTGGTTTTCAGGTATTCTTCGGCCTTCACAGCGATGCTGCGGGGGTCGCGGTCATAACGGACTCCGTCAGGAGTATAAATGTCGCAAAGCAGAACCAGTGTAGGATGTGCAGTGAACGGATCAACAAAGGCAGAGTCCGTGTCCGGCATCATTACCATGTCGGATTCTTCGATTCCCCGGAAGCCGGTGATGGAGGAACCGTCGAAAGCAACACCAGTTTCGAAGGTTTCAGCCTCTACTTCTACAGCGGGAACAGACAAGTGATGGGATTTGCCGCCAATGTCAGTAAACCGAAAATCAACCCATTCAATACCCTTTTCCTTAATGGTATCCAGCACTTTTTGAACAGACATGGATAATTACCCTCCCTAATTCCGAACATTCACCGTTAAAATGGCGATCATTGTTCAATTTTTTACTCAACTTGCCATTATTATAAAGCCTTCATTTTTGGTCGTCAATACTTATGTAAGGTATTTTTTTGGGTCGTGTTAGGATTGTTTACACCCTCTGAATAAATGTTCACAAATTCACCATGAAAAGGCCTATCCCACTGGAGATCCAGGGAAATAAGCCTTTTCCTTCATTAATAAGGAATTTCAAAATCCGAATATTACTTCTTCCAAGAGCCTGCGAGAATCGGTTCCTTGCGGGTATTCAGGGTTTTCCCGCAGAGGGGCGCCAGCTTCTCCAGATCAGCCAGCAGATCGGAGAATTGATCCGGGAACAGGGATTGCACGCCATCGCCGGTCATCGAGTTGTCCGGGTCCGTATGCATCTCGATAATCAATCCGTCGCAGCCTGCGGCTACGGATGCCTTGGTCATCGGGACCACCAGCTCTCTGCGGCCTGTGCCGTGGCTGGGGTCGGAAATCACCGGAAGGTGGGACAAGGACTTCAGCACGGGGATGGCTGCCAAGTCAAGTGTGTTCCGGGTGTACGATTCGAAGGTGCGGATGCCGCGTTCGCACAGCATAACATTGGGGTTGCCGCCGGCCAGGATGTATTCCGCCGCATTCAGGAATTCGTCATAGGTAGAGCTGAAGCCACGCTTCAACAGAACAGGAGTCTGGATGGTACCCAGCTTGCGCAGAAGGTCAAAATTCTGCATGTTCCGGGTGCCCACTTGGAGAATATCCGCGTATTCGGCGCAAATATCCACGTATTCCGGAGTCATAACCTCAGTGATAGTCAAGAGGCCATGCTTCTCGCCGGCATCCTTCATCCATTTGAGTCCCTCTGTACCAATCCCTTGGAAGCTGTAAGGGCCTGTGCGGGGCTTGAAGGCGCCGCCGCGGAGAACCTGGCCGCCCGCCAGCTTCACCAGACGGGCGATTTCGTCGATCTGCTCAGGAGTTTCCACCGCGCAGGGGCCGCCCATAATCACCAGCTCGCTGCCGCCGATTTCCACTCCCTTAATCTTAATGACAGTATCGGCAGGATGGAATTCCCGGCTGGCCATCTTGTAGGACTTGGAGATGCGGACAACCTGTTCCACACCTGACATCTGACGGAGATGCTCAGCCAGCTGCGAATCGAATTTCCCGACAATACCGATAACGGTGCGATCCTCTCCCATGGAAACATGAGCGCTTAATCCGTGCTTCTCTATATAACGGACGATTTCATTAATCCGTTCTTGGCTGGTTTTATTCGAAGTGACTACGATCATCCCTGGCACTCTCCCTTAGCTATTGTTTCGCTTCAACGCTTGTGCGCTTCTTCGCTTTTAATCATTAAAGCAAATATAGACTATTCTAACCGTCGCGTCAAGCCTTTTTTCTGGAAAAACGTCTCCGAAAGGCAAATTCGCCTTCCGGAGACGCGTCATGTAAGGTTTTGAGCACTTCCGGGGCTCCCCCAAAAGTAATCGGAATTTACCCCCAGAGCTTGGCTTCACTTTTTGGGGACCGTTACGACTTCTGCCGCACCGCATGGATCAGCTTTTTCATATTGACGGTCCGCTTGATTTCCCAGGTGGCCGGATCATTGCGGTCGAACTGCTCCAGATATGAAATTACCTCTTTGGTGATGGGTGTGGGGGTAGAAGCCCCCGAGGAAACAGCCACCTTATCGATGCTTTTCAGCCATTCCGGATCAAGCTCTCCCAGATCTGCGATCCGGTAAGCCTTCACACCGGCAATCTCCTCGGACACCTGTGCCAGCCGGTTGGAGTTATTGCTGTGCGGATCCCCCACCACGATGGTCAGCTCCGCTTCCTTGGCCTGCTCCGCTACCGCCTCCTGGCGCAATTGGGTGGCGAGGCAAATTTCATTGTGAATCTCGGCATGGGGGTACTTTTCAATCAACCGGTTAATGGTATTTTTGATATCCCATTGGCTCATGGTGGTTTGGTTGGTAATCACAATCCGCTCCGAATCCAGCTGAAGCCCTTCCACATCCTCGACCCGTTCAATCAGATGCACCTGTCCGGGAGCGACGCCGATAGCGCCCTCGGGCTCGGGGTGGCCTTTTTTGCCGATATAAATAATCTGGTAGTCCTGCGCGCTTTTTTCCTTAATGAGAGTATGGGTTCTGGTCACGTCGGGGCAGGTAGCGTCTACTACTGTCAGCCCCTTCTCCAGTGCGCGCTTGCGCACCTCGGGAGAAACGCCGTGGGCGGTGAAAATCACCGTGCCTTTTTCCACCTTCTCCAGGATATCCAGGCGGTTTGGGCCCTCCAGGGTAATAATGCCTTCCTCCTTGAAAAAATCGGTGACATGGGCATTGTGTACAATCATCCCCAATATATAAATCGGCCGCGGCACATTCAAGTTCTGGGCAGTACGCATGGCAAGAGCCATGGCGTCCACCACACCGTAGCAGTATCCGCGGGGTGTAATTTTGATGACTTCCATGATTAGGACTCGCCTCCTTCCACCTGATTATAGCATATCCGCGTGTATCTGCCCCCCGTTCAAGCCCGTCTTACGGCTTAATTGTTCATATCCCGGAAGAAAACCGGCAGCCACACCAGGAAGGTGCTTCCGTCTCCCAGCCTTGTGGTGACCTCCACAGACCCGCCATGTTCGTCAATAATCCACTTGGCGATGGACAGTCCCAGGCCGGTTCCGGCCGTCACCCCTCTGGATTCATCCGCCCGGTAAAAACGCTCAAAGATATGGGGAATCTCTTCCTTGTCCATACCGATTCCCGTATCCGCAATCCGGATGCCCACTTGTTCCTCTCTGACCAAAGCATCCATCCGGACCGTACCCTGCGGTGTATATTTGAAGGCATTCTCAATGAAGATAAACAGCATTTGCTGCAGGTGGTCCCGACTTCCGTTAACGCCGATTCCGTCCAGCACGGAGAAGTCCCCTGTCTCCCATACGGCGCTACGAGGAAGATGCTGGGCTTTGCGCGCCGCTTCTTCCACCACATCGCGGATCATAATCGGTTCCTTCCTCATTTCGTGCCCGGCATCCGCCCGTGCCAAAGCCAGCAGATCGTTTACCAGCCGGCTCATTCTGGCGGCTTCCCCGGAGATATCCCGCATAGCCTCCAGAGACATGGTTCTTTTCTCGGGATCGGTCAAAGCATGGCCGGGAGCGGAGCCTGCAGTGGAGCTCCACATCTTCTCCAGCAGGTCCACATTGCCGCGGATAGTGGTTAGCGGAGTCCGCAGCTCATGGGAGGCATCGGAGACAAACCGGCGCTGTGCCCGGTCTGACTCCTCCAGCTCGCTGTAGGCGCCTTGAATTCTGCCCAGCATGCTGTTGATGGTGCTGGTCAGCCGGCCAATCTCATCCTCCGGTCCATGGTATTCGATCCGCACCCCAAGATCGGCGCCATTCTCAATTTGCTGCGCCGCCGTAATAACATTCTCAATGGGACGCAGCGCCGTACGCGCCAGATACAACCCCAACGAAGCCGCCAGCAGAATAACACACACGGACAAAAACAACAGCGCCAATCTCAATGTATACAAATTCTGGCTGATCTCATTGATGCTGACGACAATCTGCAGCACAGCCGCCAGTCTCATTTCCCCATTATCGGAGTATTGCAGGGGCATATTCAGGACAAGCAAGGGGAACCCGCTCATGCTGTACACATAGAAGCTGGACTCACCTGCCCCCAGCTTCTCCGCATTATAGGTCAGGGGCAGCACCTGGTTGGTGGTGCTTTGGATAAACTTACCATCTGTATCCAGGGCCTGCATGACATAACCCGGGTACTTGAACTGGTCCAAGGGGGGCAGACGGATGCTGCTGAACACCCACTTGCCGTTAAGCTGGAAGGCAACGGGTTTAATCTGGGACTGCACCTCCATTCCCATCTGGCGCATTTCGTCCTTCTTATTGTCCATTAGAATATAGGATGCGATAAAATACAGCGAAACGCCGAACACCAGCAAGGTGACTGCCAGCACAGTGGAATACCACAGGGTCAGGCGCAGGCGGATGGACATGGTGATCAGGACTCTCCTCTCAGAACGTAACCGGCTCCGCGGACGGTCTGAATCAGCCGCTTGCCGCCGTGCTCCTCCGTTTTCTGCCGGAGCAGCGCGATATAAACCTCCATCACATTGGATTCGCCGCTGTAATCATAACCCCAAACCTTCTCCATAATTACATCCCGGGACAACACGCGGCGGGGATTCATCATAAACAAATGGAGCAGATCAAATTCCTTCGTGGTCAGTTCTATTCGGTGGCCGGACCGGAACACCTCCCGGGTATCCAGATCCAGGATGATATCTTCATATTGAATGCGGTTGGTTTTCTGGTCGGCCGTTTCCGGGCCCTTGCGGCGAAGAAGGGCTCTTACCCGGGCCAGCAGCTCCTCCAGGGCAAAGGGCTTCACCAGATAGTCGTCGGCTCCCAGGTCCAGCCCCTTTACCCGGTCGGAAATATCGTCCTTGGCCGTGAGCATCAACACCGGTGTGGAAATCCCTCCGTCCCGTATCCGCCTGCATACCTCCCACCCGTCCAAGCGGGGCATCATCACGTCCAGGACGATAACCTCCGGCTCATGCTCCAGAATCCGTTTTAACCCCTCTTGCCCGTCGGGGGCAGTGACTACATCGTAGCCTTCGAAGGTCAGACTGCGCTTGAGCATCGAAGTGATCTTCTCGTCATCGTCGATGACCGTAATTTTATGCCGCATATTCCGCCAATCCTCCAGTACATACTTGTTTTCTCATCATAATTACTATCATATCAGAATCCCCCGGAACAGGAAAAGAAGCAGGCCCGGCGAGGTCATTATCGCCAGAAGCCCGCTTCTCGCCGGGTTTTCCCCTTATCGCTGTTGCTGTTGCTGCTGCTGTTGCTGTTGTTTCAAATATTCATTTTTGTCCGCAAGGGTAATCTCGATGGTCATGGCCTTGCCGTCACGGATGATGCCAAAGCTAATCTTGTCGCCAACCTTCTTGGCTTGGATCTTGGACACCATATCGGAGCTGTTGGTAATGGGCGAACCGTCCATGGAGGTCACGACGTCATATTTCTTGAGACCGCTCTTGAAAGCCGGGGTGCCGATGACCACGTCCTGCACATAAGCGCCTTCCGCCTTATCCAGCTGCAGCTCCTTGACGGATTGGGCGTCCAGATCCGCTACATTGGCCAGAGTGGCACCGATGAAGGGGATCGGCTCCTTGGGAATTTCCACATTATTCTTCAGGCTGTCGATAACCTCCGAGATGGTACTGGTCGGAATTGCAAAGCCGATACCCTGCGCTTCGGCGTTCACCGCCGTGTTGATGCCCACTACCTCGCCGTTCATATTAAGCAGAGGTCCGCCGGAGTTGCCGGGGTTAATGGAGGCATCCGTTTGGAGCAGGTGCTTGTAGTTCCGGGTGCCGCTGGTTTCCTGGATGGAAATCTCTCTTTCCTTGGCGCTGAGCACCCCGACAGTTACCGTATGCTCGAAGCCGTATGGGTTGCCGATGGCCACGACCCAGTCACCGATCTGCATGGAGCTGGAATCGCCAATAGGCAGGATAGAAAAATCCTTGGTGGTGCCGTTTTCGGTCAAGGGCTCAATCTTCAGCACGGCAAGGTCCAGATCGAAGCTGTTCCCCAGAAGCTTGGCGGTAAACGGCTTTTCATAGCCCTCCACCGTTACTTGGATTTCCTCCGCACCTTCGATTACGTGCTGGTTGGTAATGATGTAGCCGGATTTTTCGAAGATAAAGCCGGTTCCCATACCGGATTGCTGCTTGGTTCCGGCTTTGGGCTGCTGCTCTTGCTGATCCCCGAAGAAGTAGCGGAAGAACGGATCATTGTACAAAGAAGAGCTGGAGCGTTTGCTGGTTACATAGGATTCAATTTTAACCACGGCCGGACTGGACTGCTGGACAATGGTGGATACGCTGCCGGGACGGGTGATATCATAGGCGGCTGCAACATTGCCGGAGCCCGAGGAAGAACCGGTGCCATTGCTGGTGGCTGCCGCTACCGGACTTCCGGAGGTAGCGCCTGTGCTGCCGCCGGAGAACAGGTTCATCCGGTCCGAAGCAAACATCAGGGAGCTTACCACCAGAGCGCCGGCCATAAAGGCGGCGAACATACCCTTCGCCGAGGAGCGCTTCTTCGGCTCATTCACCTGCCAGTTCCGGCTGCCTGCCGGCTGTTGGTTGGCTGCAGGCTCCTGTGCATACGGATAAGGGCGGAGGGGTCTGGGCGCCGTTACCTCCACAGGCTCTGCGGAAGAATAGGACGAAGCCGAATGCTCCTGCGGATGCTCTTCCTGGGGAGAGGATTTATATGGACCGTATGAATAGTAGTAGGAAGGACGGTCCTGCTTGTTCTCTTCTTCACGATCGCGGTTTTGCTCATCCGAAGAGGGCTTGAAGAAATCACTGTAGTCTTTTTTGTTGTCTTCCATTTTGATTGTCCTCCTTTGCTTCACATTGGTATAAGGTGTAGTAGATTATGATTTGTTCTTATGTATTTATAATGCACGGGCAACCTTAATCAAACCTTAAAAAGGGTTAAATCCAAGATAAAAAATGTAAGGAATCTGCTTGTCCCGTCGAAAAAAGCCGGACCCTGCTTTAACACGAACAGGTCCGGCTTAATAAATCCCCAAAAAGTGGAGAAATCCTCCGCAGCTTATTCCGATTACTTTCGGGGGAGCCCCCGAATACAAACCCCCAAAAGTGAAGAAAACCTCCGCAGCTTATTCCGATTACTTTCGGGGGAGCCCCCGAAAAGCGATCCTACTTCATATCTTCAGGATAGACAAAGGGGGCGTCTTTTAGACGTCCCCTAACTTCACTGCATCAAGAGCGGTTACCCTCTGCCAGCCCCTTCCGGTGGGCATAGATGGCCAGCTGGGTTCTGTCGTCCAGGGCACACTTCATCAGCAGATTGCTGACATGGGTTTTCACCGTTTTGATGCTAATATGCAGCTCGTCGGCAATTTCCTTATTGGACTTGCCGTCAGCGATCAGAAGGAGCACTTCCTTCTCCCGGACGGTAAAACCCTCCTCATCATTCTGCGCTGTCCGCTGCCGCAAGCCGCGGGTCAAGGCCTGGGATACCTCGGACACCAGGATGGGCATCCCTCTTGCCGCGCCTTCGATCACCTGGATCAGTTGATCCGCCTGGATGGTCTTCAGCACATAGCTGATAGCGCCGGCTTCGATGGCCTTCACCACCATGTCCTCCTCCAAAAAGCTGGTAAGCATCACCACTTTGGCGGAGGGATACCGCTTTAGCACCTCGGCAGTGGTTTCAATGCCATTCATACCGGGCATCATCAAGTCCATCAGGATTACATGGGGCAGGCCCGTTTCCCCTTCCGCGGAAAGCTTCTCCAGAAGGCGCAGCCCTTCCGCACCGCTTCCCGCTTCCCCAATCACCCGTATCTTGGGCTCCATCAGCAAATATGTTTTTAGCCCCAGTCTCACCATATCATGGTCATCAATAATCATTACCTGGATCAGGTCGCTCAAGCCTCTTCACCGCTTTCTGTTTCCACGAATTTAGGAATTCGGATATGTACAGCCGTTCCGGCGCCGGGTTTGCTTCGGACCTCCGCATCCCCGCCCAGCCGTTCGGCCCGTTCACGCATGGTTGCAAGCCCATAAGAGGAGCGTTTCTCCACATTGGGCTCAAAGCCGATACCATCGTCCTCGATTTGCAGCACGTACTGGCTTCCCGCTTCATAAAGCACCAGTGAAACCCGGTTTGCTTTGGCATGTTTGACTACATTGGCCATTCCCTCCTGGATAATCAGGAACAGCTGGTATTCAATGGCCTCCGGCAGCTCACCGGGCAGGGAAATTTCCAGACGCCCCTTCAACCCGTTCTGGTTGCAATAATCGGGGAACCACTTGCCCAGCGCCTCCTCCAGTGTCTGCTCCTCCAGCTCCAGCGGACGCAATTGAGCGATGAGGCTGCGCATTTGCCGCTGGGCATGATGGGACATGGTGACCAGCTGCTCCACCACTATCCGCGCTCCCTCCGGATTAATCTCCAGAAGCTTGGGCAGCGAGGAGGCCGACATGTGAATGGCAAACAGTTGCTGGCTCACCGTATCATGTAAGTCCCGTGCCAGCCGCCTGCGCTCCTCCAGCACCGCATCCTGGCTGGACTGCATATTGCGCATCACATCCGCCGAACCCTCCTGCTGGAGAAGCCTCAGCCTGCTTTCCAGGGAAGCGGCCATGGTGTTGAAGTCCTGATAGAGCTCCCCAAAGAGATCCGCAGGCAGAACCTCGAGGCGCTCCCCCAAATTGCCTTTGGTCACCTGCTTGATGGACAGCTGGAGAGCATCCATCTTCCGCTGGTAGCTGCGGGCAAGAAAATACCCCACAACAGGGGCAATCAAAAGAATGATAATAAAGTATTCCACCCACAGAGCTGCGCCGGGCGACTCCATGTGGGTGGTCAGGTAGAACCAGCCGCCCACACCCAGGAGCAATGTCCCCACACTGGCGGCCAAAAAGTACATGGGCAGCAGCCACTTCAGATTGTTCAGCCGTTTACGCATACGTTCCAAAGCCTCTTTTCACGAATCTAACCGACTCTTTTGACAGTGATATCTCCAATGAACATGCTGACGGTCAGATGGATCTTCTTGTCCGCCTCCGCATAATTCCGGGTGTCATACCTCATTCTGCGGAGAATGCCGCCCTCATGCCGGTCCAGCACATGCATGTCTCCGATGAAGGCGGACGCATCAACGCTGATCTCCACCTGTATGTCATTGGGCACAAATACCTTTACATCCCCGATAAAGGCCGACACGTTAAGCTTGGTTTCCCCCATGGGGATGCTGGCCTTGGTCAGGTCGATTCTGGTATCCCCGATGAAGTGGGAGATATTCATGGGCTCCAGCTGCCAGTAATCCCGGCCCAGATAGATGTCCCCAATAAAATTGGATCTTTCCACAGGTGGCTTCTCCCCGTGGTCATACCAGGAATCCTTCCATTCTTCTTTCGGCGGCGCCTCCCAATTTCCTTTTGAAAAACCGCCTTTGTACGAATCCTGGCCCGGTTTGGCGGCTTTGGCGCCGATTTCGGCTTCGGAGGCCAAGGGAAACGGATCCTCTCCCAGCTTCTTCACCACACGCTCATGGAATACCTTATCCAGGTCTTGCTCGATTTTCCGGGAAAAAGAAGGGTCGAAGGGAGGCACTTCCTCCTCCGCGGATTCACCATGGGCTGAATGTCCCGCGCCTGAGCCGTGATGGTGATGGCGGCCTCTACGCTCATCCCGCTCCTGCCTTCTGCGATCCCGTTCCTCTTGACGGTCCTGGCGCGCCTGGCGGAGCATCTCCTTGCGCTCCTCCCGCTTGCGGCCGGAGCCCCGGGTCAGCATGCTTAAGCCGAGAATAATCAGCACTGCCGGAATGGCAAACTGCCGGATCTCCATCTCCGCTACAAAGTCCACATTCAGGTTCCGCAGCAGAAAATATACGCCCAGCAGCATAATGAAAATATTCCATATCCCGCCTGATGCCGCCGCCATCCCCTGCAGCCCGACCAAAATGAGAATCACGGGCCAATAGGTCCCCGCAATCTCGGCAATGTCAATATGAATGATATCCTGCTGATGCAATAGGAACAAAACACCCGCGGCAATAAAGAGCAGCCCCCAGAAGGTTTTGCTGATAAAATGGCGATTCATGACTATACCCCCATGCTCCATGCTGTATAGCTCTAGTGTAGCCGTTTTTGCGGGAGCCGAAAAGAGGCGGCGGGAGGAGCCTCGTCTCAGTCCCGGGACGGAGACGGAGTCTTCCGGCAATAAAAAAGGAAGAGCGCACGTCTCTTCCTCCGCGGCGGATAACCGCCTATTTATTCGCTTTGTCGGAAGCGCCTTTGGCAGGTTTGCTTATGTTCTTCACGGAGATTTCGTCCGCGAATTCAGCATTGTCCTGGGGAGCCCGTTTGCTTTTGCTGTTTTTGGCCATGGAAATCACCTCCTCGCCATTCGTATTATGAGATTCGTCCAGTTGTTTTATGTAAGGCGGCCACGCGAATTTTCGAATTTCCCGGTCCTTTATGATAAACTTAATCTTACGTTAGAATGAATATTTCAATGATTGTTTAAGGGAGGACTCACAGTGAAATACCGCACATTGACAGGAACGGATTTACGGGTATCGGAGGTTGGCTTCGGCGTTTGGTCGGTGGCCACCACCTGGTGGGGAGTCAAGGACCGGAGCTTTGGGGTGCGGCTTTTGCAGGAGGCGCTGGATACGGGTATTACCTTCTATGATACGGCGGATACCTACGCACTTGGCGAAGGGGAAACCATTCTTCAGGAGGCCTTCCAGGGCAAACGGGACAAGCTAGTAATCGCCACCAAGTTCGGATACGACATTTACAGCCAAAAAGGTGAACGCAAGGGTTTTTCCGAAATGCCCCAGCTGTGGACACCGGAGCATATCCGTTATGCCTGCGAACAGAGCCTGCGCCGCCTGGGCACCGACTATATCGATCTTTATCAGCTGCACAATGTCCGTCAGGAGACGCTGCAGGATGACGCGGTTTTTGAGACGCTGGAGCGTTTGAAGGAAGAAGGGAAAATCCGCGCATACGGCCCTGCGCTGGGACCGGACATCGGCTGGCATGATGAGGGCTTGTGGGCACTCCGCCACCGTAAGGGTATGTCCATGATGCAGGTAATTTACAATCTGCTGGAGCAATGGCCCACCAATAAGTTCCTGCAGCCTGCCGAGGAAAGCGGGATCGGGCTGGTGGTGCGTGTCCCCCACGCCTCCGGTCTCCTGGACGGCTCCTATAATCCGGCCAAGCATTACGATAAGTCGGACCACCGGAACCACCGCAAGCATGACTGGATGGGCCGCGGGTTACAGGCTGTGGAAAAGCTGGGCTTCCTGTATGGGCCGGAAACGGGCCGGACTATCGGACAGGCTGCCATTCTCTTCTCCCTGTCCTCCCCTGTGGTAGCTTCCGTGCTTCCCAACATTACCTCGGAAGTGAGCCTGAAGGAGTTTGTCGCTGCTCCGGACTGCCCGGCGCTTACAGCAGAGGAGCTGGCGGAAATTAACCGGCTTTGGGAAAATGAGCTGGTGACATTGTTGGATCAGCCATACGCGAACAGCCAAAACAAGCCAATTCCCGTTGCGGCTCCCGCCTCTAATTGATAGCTGCGCCATATCCGGTTGATAGCTGGGACACGTCCGGACTGCCGCCCTTCAAAGCCGAAGAGTTACTTGATCAGATGCCAAATGCAAAAGTGCAGTTATTTCCCGCCTCCTGCCCTGAATGGGGAGTCTAAATGCAAAAGTGCAGTTATTTTCCGCGAATTGCATCCGTTCGGCTGTTCTGGCGAAAAATAGATGTACTTTTGCAGGATGGATGGGCCAAAGGGGCATCAAGGATCAAATTAGATGCACTTTTGCAGGCAGCATGGACGGACGGAGTAATGAAGGGTTTGTCTGTTTACCCGCCAGAGCCTCCATGCTATACTATGCATGAACAAAACAGACGCCAAGCAGGCGCTGCGGGATCCCGTCCGGGAGCTGCGGCGCCTTTTTGAGTTCTCTCGCATCTTCGACAGGAGACATTACGCAATTGTCAGATAAGGGGGGAGAAGGTATAATGGGGTCACAATCCCCAAGAAAGCTAACAGGAGGGATGCTATGAGCGAGCAGGTTTTGACGCAAATTTTGGAACACATGCAGCTGCTCCATAAGGGGCAAGAACAGATTCACCAGCGCCTGGATAAAATGGACACCAGACTGGACCAATTGGACAACCGGATGGGACAGGTCGAAGCGCAGCTGGACCAGTTGGGCACCCGGATGGGACAGGTCGAAGCAAGGCTCGACAAGGTAGAGAGACAGCTGGATAAGGTCGAGACCAGATTAGGACACGTGGAAACACGGCTGAACAAGGTAGAGGTCCAGCTGATCCAAGTGGACTCCAGGCTGGAGCATGTGGAAGCGCTGGCGGCCGATATTCCCCTTATCCGCAGAGCCGTTCTGGAAACTAACGAGGATGTCAAACGTTTTGAGCTGCACCTTCAGAGGCATGACACCGACATCGGCAATCATGAATACAGCATCAAGATCATCCACTACGATCAGCTGAAGCTCCATACCGAAATCGAGAAATTAAAGAACCGCTAAAAAAATAATAACCGCCAGGATCAGCCATTCGGCCTACCTGACGGTTTTTTGTTTTTATTATTAATTAGTCCAGCAGCTGCTCCATAGTATATCCGGCCTTTTCCAGCTCCTTCAATACACCGGTATCGCCGAACAGGTGACCTGCACCCACCACTACAAAATAACTGTGGCCGGCACCATCGCCCAGATATTTTTCTACCGCATGGAACATGTTCTTATTGCGCTCATCCCAGAAAATCCGGTTAAATTCGCTTTCGCTGGCTTCCGCTTCATTGGAGCGAGCGATTAGCTTGCCGAATTCCTCCGCGTTGCCGGTGCTCCAGTGATGCAAGAGAGACTGCATCATTTGCGCCTGGGCATTGGCTGCGGACTCACCGCTGTTCTGCCCCGCGGCTTCAGCCGTTTGGCCTTGGCTGGCCTTCAGCGTCTCCGACAAAAATTCCTCCTGCAGCTTGGGGTTGAAGGAATCGAACATATCCACCTGGAACTTGATGCCCTCCACCTGCAAAACAGGCTTTTGGATTTTGGCAGCTTCCGACAGGAAGTAAACGTCCAGCCCCAGGTTGGCGCTGTACGAAGCCTCCGACAAGCTGAGGTTTTGCAGCAGCAGAGCAGCATACCAAGGCTTCAGCGTTTTGTACACATCCTCGCCGATGCCTGCCTTCTCCATGGTCTCCGCAAACAGCTTGTAGGTTTCAGCCGATACATGCTTATCGAGTGTGCTGCCGTCGGAGAAAACAGCCTTTTCGCCCATATACTTAATGCCTTCCGCATCCTGGGTTACATCCGCTTCCACCGCCAGGTAGGACGAGCCTTCATATGCGTCCTTGATCAGGTTGTCCAACGGGTAAATGCTGATGTCGCCGATATGGATGGAGCCCAGCACGTAAACAGGGCTTTTTCCTCCCGTCACCTTCCACACCAGCCCCTTGGAGGCGGTATTGCTTTCCTGGACAACAAACTCATAAGTCCGGTACGTCAGGGAGAGAAGCTGCTCCCGGGTCAGCGGATCGGCCAGATTCAGGCTTCCGTCCTGCTTGCCCTTCAGAATGCCGTGGTCGGCCACATACTGGACCGCTTCCGCCGTATCTCCGGTCAATGCATCCAGCTCCGGATAAACCGCCGTTTTGCCAGTTACCGGTTTGATCTGGGGCAGGCTGTCCCGGATAGCCGCATATAACACTACAGCTGCGTCCTGCCGGGTTGCCGCTATACCCGATGCTTCCACTGCGGCCGGTTCTTTGCCGTAAACCCCATCCGTCACCGACTGCAAACGTGCAGTCAGTTTTTGTTCCAGGGCAGCACCTACAGCATTCAGCTCGCCAACCGTAGCCGGCGCCTGGTAGTCCGCAAAAAACGGCTCCGCCGCCAATTGGTGGAGCTTGGTGTAAGCCACATCCTCCATTGCCCATGCACTCGGGCTGCTTGCTGCGGCTTCCGCTTCTGCGGAAGGTGCTGTTTCAGCATGGGCCGGCAGAACCGGCAGCGCCAGCGTCAACACTAACGCCAGCCACGATGCGCGTGTCTTTTGAAGAAAATTCATACTCCATCTCCTTTATCTTTAGTCTTTCCTATTTTTACATATGCCGCTCCGGGTGACAAGCCGAAACAGGCTCCGTCTCCCATAAGAGGGAAACAGAGCCTGTTTAGATGGGTGTATCTCTATTCCTTGCGTCCCAAACCAGCCAGCAGATCGAAGGATTTTTCCACCGGAATGGCATCCGCTGCATTGTTCAGATCATTCATCATCGCTTCGGTAACCCGGCCGCTGCCCTTGCGCAGCACCAGCACCTTCACCTGGCGTTTGCCCCACTGCTCATAAACCTGCTGCTTGGTGACAAAATAAAGATCAATCTTATGTCCTTTGATGGCTCCGCCCGTATCGGCCACCACGCCGAAACCATACCCCGGGATATACATAATGGTCCCGATGGGGAAAATCGCCGGGTCGGCGGCAATGGTGGAGAAATCATCCTTACGGACCTTTACGCCGGAATAGGTAATGCCGTATTCGGGGTGGCCCGGGGATTTCCCGGTGGACTCCTTGCCGGCGGTATAGCCGGTAGCCACGACCTCCACCATTTCTATATGATCCGGATCCACGTTCTCCAGATGCGAGCTCCGGATCCGCCCCAGCACTTCCTTTACCAGAGCGGCTTCATTCTGCTCGGTAACGGTGCTGCCTGCTGCGGCGCCTGCTTGCTGGGATGTGTGTTCCGTCTGTGTTGCGGCTGCCGGAGACCGGGTGGGGCCTGCTGCTGATAGGTGGGCGGCTTCCGCCTTGGCCTCCCCCAAGGAGGCTGCAGAAGCATCCATTCCCATTTCCTGCAGGATATTGCCGGTATTGCTGTTTGGAAGCAAACACGTGATTAAGCTGATCCATAGAACCAACATTCCCGTACGCTGCACCAAACTGACTAACCTGCCATCGCTCATGTAGTGATATACCCTCCCCTAATAATGAAGGTTGCCCTGCAGGGGAACATCCTATCCCCAGGCAAACTTCGATTATACGATTCCCAAACTCAGGAGGGTTATGCGTGCCTTTAGGAAAAAAAAGAAAAAGCGCAAATTTCGCGCTTTTTCTTAACCCATATGTGTTCAACTTGATTATTCCACCTTGGTTTTGGTGGCAATATCCTCGGTGATCAGAGCCACTACATCCTCCAGGCTCATCACGCCCTTGTCCACTCCGCCGCGCATCCGCACGGAGAGGGTGCCGCTGTTCGCTTCATTTTCGCCGCAGACCAGCATGTACGGAATTTTCTCCAGCTGTGCCTCACGGATCTTGTAGCCCAGCTTCTCATTCCGCTGATCGGCTTCCGCCCGGATGCCGGCTTCCGCCAGCTTCTCGTTGCAGGCGGCCGCATACGCTTCGAAGGCTGGGGACACGGGGATAACACGGGCCTGAAGCGGCGCCAGCCAGGTGGGGAAAGCGCCGGCGAAATTCTCAAGCAGGTACGCAGTCATCCGCTCCATGGTGCTGATAATCCCACGGTGGATAACCACCGGACGATGCTTCTGGCCGTCGTCGCCAGTGTATTCCAGCTGGAAGCGCTCCGGCAGCAGGAAGTCCAGTTGAGCGGTGGAGAGGGTTTCTTCCTTCTTCAGCGCAGTTTTGATCTGCACGTCCAGCTTGGGGCCGTAGAAGGCCGCTTCCCCTTCCGCTTCATAATAAGGCAGACCCAGCTCCTCCACCACTTCCTTCAGCATCCGCTGGGAGGTTTCCCACATTTCATCATTGGGGAAATATTTCTCAGTGTCCTTCGGATCCCGGTAGGACAGGCGGAAGCGGTATTCCTTAATGCCGAAATCCTCATACACCCGGCGGATCAGATTTACCACCCGGGCGAACTCTTCCTTGATCTGGTCGGGACGGCAGAAGATATGAGCGTCGTTCAATGTCATAGCCCGTACCCGGTGAAGACCGGTTAAGGCGCCGGACATTTCGTAACGGTGCATCATACCCAGCTCGGCAACCCGCACCGGCAGATCCCGGTAGCTGCGCATGTCGCTCTTGTAGACCATCATGTGATGGGGGCAGTTCATCGGGCGCAGCACATATTCTTCATTGTCCAGCGCCATAGGCGGGAACATGTCCTCCTGGTAGTGGTCCCAGTGGCCAGAAATCTTGTACAGCTCCACATTGCCAAGCACCGGAGTATACACATGCTGGTATCCGAGACGCTCCTCCAGATCCACAATATACCGTTCCATGGTGCGTCGGAGCTTGGCGCCGTTAGGCAGCCACAGGGGAATTCCCTGGCCCACTTCCTTGGCAAAGGAGAAAATTTTCAGCTCCTTGCCCAGCTTCCGGTGATCCCGCTTTTTGGCTTCCTCCAGGTAGTGGAGATGCTCGTCCAGCTGTGCCTTTTTGTTGAAGGCAGTGCCGTAAATCCGCTGCAGCATCTTGTTCTTGGCATCGCCGCGCCAGTAAGCACCCGCCAGGCTGAGCAGCTTGAAAATCTTAATTTTGCCGGTGGAGGGAACATGGGGCCCGCGGCACAGATCGAAGAATTCACCCTGCTCATAGATCGTAATAACCGAATCCTCCGGCAAATCCCGGATCAGCTCCAGCTTCAAAGGATCATTCAGCTCTGTATAAATACGCAGCGCTTCTTCACGGGATACTTCTCTGCGGGTCACAGGCAGATTTTCCTGGACGATCCGCTCCATTTCCTTCTCGATTCTGGCAAAATCCTCGGAGGAAACCGGGGTTTCCATATCGATATCATAATAGAAGCCGTCCTCGATAACCGGACCGATCCCAAGCTTCACATGCTGATCCTTAAACACACGCTTGATCGCCTGGGCCATCAGGTGGGCGCAGCTGTGCCGGAGCACCTCCACTCCTTCCTCGGAGTCGCCGGTAATGATAGCTACCTCCGCATCCTCATTCAATGCGGTTGCCAAGTCCACAACCTTGCCGTTTACCTTGCCGGCCAGAGCGTTCTTCTTTAGCCCGGAGCTGATGGATTCCGCTACTCCCTCAATGGTAGTGCCTTTGGGATATTCCCGCACCGCCCCGTCAGGCAGCGTTACTTTAACATTGTCAATGCCGGTCGCATTCGCCATTGTGTCGTCCCCTCATTTCGAGAAAATTAATAAGCATGCAAAAAACGCACTTCATCCCTGAAGGGACGAGTGCGTCAGCTCGTGGTTCCACCCTAATTCAGCAATCTGCAGCGTGTTTCTTAAAGAAAATCAGCGGCAGATGCCCTCTTGTGATCATCCGGTAACGGGAATGTCCCGGCAGAATATACTCATTGCTCCCTACCCACGGCTCCGCCGTACAGAGAAAACAACCTTCCATCCTGCAGCTCGCAAAGGGGTAAGCCCATGATTCGTTACCGGGAGAAGCTTGCAGCCAAGGCTTCCCTCTCTGTCCCGTGAACCAGAGGCCCATGTCTTCGGTCAGCGCCAAACATATTCCATATTATAAAGCAACCCCTCTCCTCAAATCAAGGGGACAATTTATCCTGCTGCTCCAAAGGAGCGGATATCGATTCACAGGACCTGCACAGCTCGCAGATCTCCGTGCGGTTTTCGAATATTTGAGCGAGGGTTTTGATAACCGGCAGCTCCGGCTCCCGGGTATGGATACAGATCCGCTCCGGGGCAATGGTCAGGAGAGAGCTGACAATCATATCCTCTAAATTATAATCCTTGTCCATAAACTCCACTCTGTAGGTGGTGTCCAGCTTTTCCGTATCGATGGGGTTTAACTCGCTGTCCAGAAGCAAGAAATTATGTCCCCCTTGGTGAATGATATGGGCCAAGGGCATCTTGGAATCCTGAACATAAACAAAGTAGCGGAGCAGTGAAATAAACTCCTTGTATTGCTGGTCCATGAGATATTCATCGGAGGCGTATTCAAGCATCTCCTTCAGCTCGGCTCCATATTGCTTCAGCCGGAACCGGAAAAACCCGTCCAGATCAAGTGTGGCTCCAGGGCGGAGACAATCCTCCAGATCCTGGAGCAGCAGGCTGCGTTTGCGTGACCGGCCGGGAGAGGCTTCCACCGATGCCGCGGGGGCAAAATCGCTTACTTCCTCCAATTGCCTGCAGTATGCCAGAATCTCTTCCCGTTCCCCTTCGGAATAACGCTTGTCTTTTCGGATCAGGCGGCGAAGCAGTTCTTCTTCACATTCGTCCACAATGAAATCAGCCAGGACACTTCCGATAGCCTCCGGCCATTCCTGCAAGCTTTTTGCTCCCTTACCCAACCCCTTGCCACCGCCGAAAAACTCTAGAATAACCTCCGAATAGCCCGGGTACCGGCGAAATTCCAATGCCGTGTTCAACAATACCGTACCCATGCTGGCTGTCATCCGGTCATGCAGCTTCTGGCTTTGCAGGGCAGGATGATCCGATACCCGGATGGCCAATGATTTCATTTTGCGCTCACTCCCTTCCCAAGTGCTGTTTATCGCCAAAACCTCTGGGGGATATTGCTGGGGACTGTTTTTTAAGTATATGCCCCGCAGATGGGGATATACGAACAACAATATGGAAGGAAGGGCTCCATTTAACAACAGGCAACCTCTGCGCCCAAAAAAATAACCGGCCCTTGGGGGCCGGTCGTATGGTCAGGAATGCTTATGGTTATGCTCGTGTTCTTTATTTCCGTCTTCAGCCTTCTTCTTGTCGTCAGCAGGCTCCGGCACCTTGCAGCTGTCACAAATCCAGTGCTCGCCGATATCGCCTTCACCGTTGACTTTGCCGCATGCGTCGCATGTAATCATAAATGCAGATTCTCCTTTAGGGGAAGTATTAAGATACCTTCGTAACCCCAGCCACTTCAAGCGCCTGTTCGCCAAGGACATCCATGTACCGGTTCAGGCAATAACAGAGGTAATCCTTCTTGCAGATGCCGCAAGGGACCGTGTACAGCCGGTTGATATGGGTTGCCTTCGCCTCGCCCGTTTCCGGGTTGCGTTCGAAGCTGATCCGGCAGCGGTTGCGGTCCGAAAGCACGGCCACAATCTCAAAGAACCCGTTTTGCTTATTATCACTTACAATTTCCGCTTCAACAACTTTTGCTTGGTACGCCATTGTCGCCATCCCTTCAATTATCCTTACTTCACAGTATAGCTAATTTTGCATCACAAAATCCCTGTCCACCTTGGCTTGGTCATCAAACATCCGCAGAATGTCATACCGGGTGTTCCGCTGGGCGGGAATTTTGCCTGTTTCCCGGATCAGCTGCACCAACAGCTCAATATTCACCTTATGCGTCGCACCCGCGGCGGAAACCACATTCTCCTCCATCATGGTGCTGCCGAAGTCATCCGCGCCGTAGGACAAGGACAGCTTGCCGATATCCGGGCCCATCGTCACCCATGAGGACTGGAAGTGGGGAACATTATCCAACATCAGCCGGCTGATGGCCAAGGTCTTCAGATATTCTTCCGGGGTGGCCCGTTCCTTCTTGAGGTTGGTGTTATCCGGCTGGAACGTCCAGGGGATAAAAGCCAGGAAACCTGCGGAAGGATACTTGTTGGCAATACAGTCATCCTGAGCATCCCGGACACGGAGAAGATGCAGCGCACGCTCCTCCATACTTTCGCCGAAGCCAATTACCATGGTAGCCGTGGTGTTCATTCCCTGACGGTGGGCGGTCTGCATAACATCCATCCAATCCCGCCAGGAGCCCTTCAGCCGGCTGATCTTCCGCCGGGTGCGGTCATCCAGAATCTCCGCACCGCCACCGGGCAGGGAATCCAATCCGGCTTCCTTCAACTGGCGGACCACTTCCTCCAGAGACAACCCTCCGGAGACCTCCTTCATCTTGAGGATCTCCGCCGGGGAGAAGGAGTGCATGGTTATATCAAAACGCGCTTTGATCCCCTTAAGCAGATCCGTATAATACGAGAACGGCAGATTCGGATTGGTGCCGCCCTGCATCAGAATTTCCGTACCGCCCACATCCACCGTTTCCTGAATCTTGCGGAAAATGGTTTCATCCGGGAGCACATAGCCCTGGTCACTGTCTACCGAACGGTAAAACGCACAAAACCGGCAAAACACGTCACAGATATTGGTATAGTTGATATTCCGGCCAACCACAAAGGTGGTAATGGGTTCCGGATTCCAGCGTTTCATCACTTTGTCAGCAGAAGCCCCTATTTTCTCAACCTGATCGGACTCGAAGAGGCTTACGCATTCCTCCACACTGATTCGTCCGCCGGCTTCCGCTTTGTGAAGTATCCTGTCAATGGACATGCGTTTCTCCCTCCGCTGCTCTGAAAGTTTCCTATCTATCTTATCATATTTGCCATATAAAAGCACCCCTCCCGGCGGGCGGGAAGGATGCTCTATGTAAGGTTTTTCCGTTATTGACCGGATGCCATCTTGCGCATATGTATTATTTTTTCCTTGAGGGTTTGGAATTGGATGACGTTGCGCCCATGCTCGAAGGGTTGGGGTCTGGCAAAATAATAGCCCTGGCCCATATGCACCTGATTCTGCAGCAGCACGTTGGCTTCTTCCTCCCGCTCCACACCTTCGGCAATGACCGTACAGTTTATATTCTCCGCGAAGTACAGGAGCGACCGGAGCATGGCCTGCTTCACCGCTTCCCTGTCGATATTGCGGATGACCGACTTGTCGATCTTGATAATGTCAGGGATCAGCTCGGAGATGGATTGAAGGCTGGAATAACCGGAGCCTGCATCATCGACCGCAAAGCGGAAGCCCTGGGTGCGGTATGAACGGACAATGCCCGCCATCTGTTCGAAGTCATTAATGGAATGCCGTTCCGTAATCTCGAATATAAATTGCGTGGAATCCAGTCCGGAAAGCTTGAGATGCTCCAGGAGCCGCCCGAGAAGCTGGGGATCGGACAAGGATACCGGTGTAATATTGATAAACACCTGCTCCTTGATCTGCCGCTCCGTAATCTCCCGGATCGCCTTCTGGATAACCAGCCATTCCAGCTCCGGTAAAAGATCTGTTTGATCGGCGAACTCGAACAATTCCACAGGGTTATGGAAAACGGAGTTTTTGGGCCCGCGGGACAGGATCTCCCATCCGTATACCTCTCCTGTTTTCAGGTCCATAATAGGCTGAGTCAGCACAGTGAGATTCTCCATGCGGATAATCTCCTTCAGCTCCATAGTCTGCATAGCGAAGTGTGCCGGCAGGTTCTTGGCAGCGGCAGCCATAGCTTGTTGGTAGGCTGCTTCTATAGCAAAGCCCATCCCGTTGGCGCTGTCTTCAATAACAGAGCAGCCCGTTCTGATCGTCAGGCTGGATTCCATATGTAAGCTGAATTGGCGTTCGATCCGTTTCTCGAATTCCTCCCTGATCTTGCCTGCCACAAGCCCGCACCGGCCAAAATCCTGATGGGAATCGAACCGGACAAACAGGGAAATCTCATTGGATAGATGCTGCTTGACCCCGATAAAATCATCCTCGGTGATGTACATTCTGGCCGTTTCAAGGAAAATCTTCCGCAGCTCCTTCTCGACTCTGACGAGAAAATCGGGAGTGGCCTCCTTCAGCCATTGGTGGTAGTCCTCCAGATGGAAAAGCATTAATGCGGCCTTTCCGCCGGAGCGCTTCAACTTCTCCACCCGCCGGTACACCGGGTCCCGCAATATAAAACCGGGAGGAAAATATTTCAGCATTCGGTCAGGCAGTGGCAATAGAGACAGCATGGAAAGCTGTTTGCGCCAGGTACCGTTGTTAACCATGCTGCGCATGATATTTCCCCCCTCGCGGTCATGTTGACTGACGGATTTCAAGCAATGCGAACACTACCATTTTATCACAAGTCTCATAGTAGTCATAGGGGAATATTTCGAATTCTGTTTGACGAAAACCACACTTTTGAACAAAATTCGACAAGTTGTCGAATTTAATGAAGGCCAACCTCGCGGGCCGCCTGGTCAATTGCTCTGGCAAGATCCTCGATCAGATCATCCGCATGCTCTATCCCTACCGAAAAACGGAGTAGTTTGTCATCTACGCCCACTTTATCGCGAATTTCCCGGGGAATATCGGCATGGGTTTGGACCGCCGGATAGGTCATCAGGGATTCCACACCGCCCAGGCTTTCTGCAAAGGCAATCAGCCGGATTTCCCTTAGAATAACCGGCACCATACCCGGATGCTTCACCCGGAAGGAGAAGATCCCGGTGTTGCCGGAGGACTGGCGGCTTTGGACCTCATAGCCCGGATGTGAGGGCAGCCCCGGATAATAAACCTGCTCAATAAAGGGATTCCCCTCCAGGAAGGTGGCAATGGCTGTAGCATTGGCCTGATGGCGCTCCATCCGCAGCGCCAGAGTTTTCATGCCGCGGACAAGCAGCCAGGAATCCTGCGGACCCAGCACCGCACCCAAGGAGTTATGCAAAAATCCGACCTGCTCGGACAATTCCTTGCCTTTGGTGACAATCAGTCCAGCCAGCACGTCGTTATGCCCGCCCAGATACTTGGTGGCGCTGTGCACCACAATATCGGCTCCAAGCTCGATGGGCCGCTGGAAAAAGGGGGTCAGCAGGGTATTGTCCACGATGGTAAGCAACCCGTGGGTTTTAGCCCAAGCCGCAACCCGCTCTAGATCTGTCACCATCATCAGAGGGTTGGTGGGGGTTTCGATCAGCACCGCTTTGGTATTGGGACCTCGGCTGGCCTCCAGCTCATCCAGGTTGTTGGTGTCCACATAGGTGGCGCTCACACCGAACCGGCTCATCACCTTTTCCAGCAGCCGGTAGGTACCCCCGTACAGGTCCAGGGAAACGATCAGATGGTCCCCTTGGCTGAACAAGGCGAATACAGTCTGCAGCGAAGCCATACCGGAGCTGTTGGCAAAGCCGGCATCCCCACCTTCCAATTGGGCAATGGCATCCTCAAGCACAGACCGGGTCGGATTTTTGGTGCGGGTGTAATCAAAGCCGGTGCTTTTGCCCACCTCCGGATGACGGTAACAGGTGGACTGGTAGACGGGGAAGCTCAGCGCCCCCGTAACCGGCTCCGACAGGGAGCCGATCTGGGCCAGAATACTCTCAATCTTCATGGATTTCTCTCCTTTTATGTGGACTGTCATCTTTAATTGTTTGTTGTTTTCTGTAACCGGGGGCTCCCCCAAAAGTAATCGGAATATGCTACAGAGCTTCGCGTCACTTTTGGGGGATTGTGTTATATTCCTGCGCCCCAGTCATATGCCTCTGCCTCGACGGCAGCCTGGCGCCCGTGCTGGGCAGCGGCTGCGGGCAGAAGCTCCGCTTGTTTTTTCAGCTCGCTTAGATCGTACGGGGTCTCCTGGTACACATAATAGTTCAGCCAGTTGGAAAACAAGAGATTGGCGTGGGCTCTCCAGGTGATGGGCGGCAGCTTCGCCGGATCGTTGTCCGGATAATAGTTGTGCGGGATGGCAATGTCCATCCCCTTGCCCACATCCCGGTCATATTCCCACTTCAGGGTACAGGGATCGTATTCCGAATGCCCCGTCACAAAAATCTGCCTGCCGTCCGTAGTAGCTGCAATATATACCCCCGCCTCCTCGGATTCCGACAGGATTTCCAGTCCGGGCAGCCCCTCCAGATCCTCTCTGCGGACCTCCGTGTGGCGGGACTGGGGGACCATGAAGATTTCGTCGAAGCCGCGGAGAAGCTTAACGTTGGCTTTGTTGATGCGGTGCGGGAATACCCCGAACATTTTGTCGGACAAGGGATACTTGGGCACACCAAAGTGATAATATAAGCCTGCCTGGGAGGCCCAGCAGATATGCAGGGTGGAGGTGACATTAGCCTTGCTCCACTCCATAATCCGGGTCAGCTCGTTCCAATACGTGACATCCTCGAATTCCATGGTTTCCACCGGCGCTCCGGTAATAATCATACCGTCGAACTGCTGGTCCGCCACCTCGTCGAAGGTTTTGTAAAACAGGTTCAGGTGCTCCTTGGAGGTATTCTTGGATTGGTGAGTGGCCGGATGCAGCAGCTCAAACTCCACCTGCAGGGGCGTATTGGACAATAGCCGCAGAATCTGGGTTTCCGTGGTTTCCTTGGTAGGCATCAGGTTCATGATGGCAATCCGCAAAGGACGAATGTCCTGGTGGAAAGCCACTTTCTCTTCCATCACGAAAATGTTCTCGTTGATGAGCACTTCTTTGGCGGGCAAATGGTCGGGAATTTTAATGGGCACTCGTATCATCTCCTTTACAAAAAAGGACCCTTCTCCAAAGAGAAAGGTCCTGTCTGTTCAGCTTTACGGACAACCTCTCTCTTATCTCCCAGAAAGCTTACGCTTCTGCAAGAATTAGCACCGTGCACAAACGTGCCGGTTGCCGGGCTTCATCGGGCTAGTCCCTCCGCCTACTCTCGATAAGACAGATATATTAGATTGTTTATAATTTTACTGAATTTTGCGTCAAAGTCAAGGGAGTTCTGCGTGCATTTCCGTTATTTTTTCGCCACATACTTGCGGATGTCGAAGGCCACGGCGGCCACGATGATCAGGCCCTTGATAATCAGCTGCCAGTAGGGGCTCACCCCGATGAAGGTTAGGCCGTAGTTGATAACGCCGAAGATCAGCACCCCGGCCATCACACCCGGTACGGTACCGATGCCGCCGGAGGTGGATACCCCGCCGACCACGCAAGCCGCGATGGCGTCCAGCTCATACATGTTGCCGTAGTTGTTGGTGGCGCCACCTGTACGGGCCGCCTCCAGAACACCGGCCAGGCCATACAACGCACCGGCGATGGAGTAGATGTAGATCAAATTCCGCTTCACATTGATCCCGGAGACTACCGCGGCTTGGATATTGCCGCCGATGGCGTACATATTTTTGCCCAGGCGGGTTTTGTTGAAGATGATCCACACCAACGCGGCCACACCAATGGCGATTATGACGATGTAGGGGATGGAATAAGGCCCGCTGGGACCGATATAACCGGTACCCAGGTGGGAGAAGTCATTGCGCAGGCCGCCAATAGGTTGGGATTCGTTGGGTTTCATGTCAAAATATAGAGAGTTCAAACCATAAACAATTACCATGGTGCCCAAAGTGGCGATAAAGGGAGGCACATTAAAGCGGGACACAATCCAGCCGTTCATAAGGCCCACTGCCAAACCTACCAGGATAGCCAGAATAATGGGTACAAACAGGGGCAATTCCGGCAGGTTCGGGAAGAACAGTCTCGGATAATCCGAGGCCTGCAGCATGGACGCCGAGATGACGGCGGATAATCCCACCAGCCGGCCCGAGGAAAGATCCGTTCCCCCGGTAATCAGGATAAAGGCGGCGCCTAACGCGATAATCGCCTTGGTGGAATTCTGCAGCAGAATGTCCCGCAGAATATTGATGGACAAGAAATTGGGGTCCTTAATGGCAATGCCCGCAATCAGAGCGATCAGCACGAAATAAATGGCATTCTGCGAAAAAACGCTTTTGGACTTTCTCAGATTTTCTTTAAGGGCAATGTTGTTCATCGCGCAATCCTCCTATGGGATTCGTAATAGCGGTGGGGTTAAGCCTGTGCGGCCAGGCGCATGACCTCTTGCTCCGTTGCGGTTTTGCCGTCGACAATGCCGCTTAACCGGCCTTCATTCATCACCAGCACCCGGTCGGACATTCCCAGAAGCTCGGGCATTTCCGAGGAAATCATAATGACGCTTTTGCCCTGCTTCGCCAGGTCGGCGATAATCGTATAAATTTCGTATTTGGCGCCTACGTCAATGCCTCGGGTGGGTTCATCGAGAAGCAGAATATCCGGCTCGGTTAGCAGCCAGCGGGCCAGCAGCACCTTTTGCTGGTTGCCGCCGGAGAGATTTTTGATGAGCTGGCTGCTGGATGGTGTCTTCACCCGCAGTCGCTGGATGCTGCTTTCCACATCCGCCTTCATCTGTTTTTTGTCCAACAGAAGATGCGGACGCTGGTAACGGCCCAGATTGGAGATCACCGTATTCTCAAAAATATTCAGCACCGGGAAAATGCCCGTAGCCCGCCGTTCCTCCGTCAACAGAGCGATTCTGTGGCGGATGGCATCCACCGGAGATTTGATCTTCACATCCTTGCCGTTCAGCTGAATCTTGCCGGAGGCCAATGCCCGCAACCCGAAGATGGCTTCCACCAGCTCGGTCCGCTGAGAGCCCACCAGACCGCCGATGCCGAGAATTTCACCGCGCCGGAGCTCGAAGGATATATCCTTGAAGGACTGGGGATTGGCAGAGGTCAGTCCCTCCAGCTTCATCAGCGTGCCGCCTGGCACATTGGTCCGGGGCGGGAAACGCTGGCTCAGATCCCGGCCGACCATCCGGGAGATGATCAGATCCGTGGTGAGCTGGGAGGCTTCCCAGGTGCCGATTTTGGCGCCGTCCCGCATGATGGTCACCTCGTCGGAGATGCGGAGAATTTCCTCCATTTTGTGCGAAATATAGATAATCGAAACGCCACGGCTGCGCAGGTCCCGGATGATCCGGAACAGCTGCTCCACCTCATTTCCTGTCAGCGAGGACGTGGGTTCGTCCATCACAATCACCTTAGCGTTGAAGGAAACGGCCTTGGCAATTTCAATGGATTGCACCTTGGAAACGGAGAGTGACCCTACCAGCGACTTCGGATTGATGTCCATATTCAGATTTTGAAACAGCGCTTCCGTATCCCGCATCATCTTCTTGTGGTCTACCAGAAGCCCCTTCATGGGGAACCGGCCCAGCCACACATTCTCCGCCACACTGCGGTGGGGAACGGGATGCAGCTCCTGGTGAATCATAGAGATGCCCAGATCCAAAGCATCCTTGGAGCTTTTCAATTCCAGCTTGCGGCCGTTCAACAGCATTTCGCCGCCATCCGGTGTATAGATGCCGAATAAGCATTTCATTAAGGTGGACTTGCCTGCACCATTCTCGCCCATCAAGGCGTGGACCGTACCCGGGCGCACCTGCAGGGTAACACTGTTCAACGCTTTCACACCTGGGAATTCCTTGGTGATGTCCTTCATCTCCAGCAGATATCCGTTCTCCACTTGCCTTCCCTCCTATCCCTTTGGGGACATTTTTGGGCATAGGAAAGCCGGGGGCGAAAGCATCGGCTTCCTTGGAAAGCCCCCGGCCTGCTCCTTGCCTCGCTCTATTCAAAAGCCAATCATCGGCAAAGCTTGCGTGGATAGTCGCAGATTACTTCGCTTCGTCCATGTTGGCTTTGGTGATTTTCTTGTACTTGATCCAGACATACTTGCCGTCGGTAATGTCGTAGCCGGTGTTATCCTTGCTGGGGGTTTGGCCCAGGGCCAGCACGTTGGCCAGCTTCAGCGCAGCCTTGCCTTGGTTCTTGGCATCATTCAGCACAGTGCCCAGCAGTGTGCCTTCTTCCAATGCCTTCAACGCAGGAGCGGTAGCATCCACACCTACAACCGGCATGGTTTTGCCGTCCTTGAAATAACCGGCAGCCTTCAGCGCTTCAATGGCACCCAACGCCATGTCGTCGTTATTGGCCAGCACCGCTTCAATCTTGTCGCCGTTGGCAGCCAGGAAGGCAGCCATCTTCTCTTGACCCTTTACCCGGTCCCACATTGCGGTATCTTCAGCCAGCTTTTGCACCTTGATGCCTGCGTCCTCAACGGCTTGAATGGAGAACTTCGTCCGCAGCTCCGCATCCTGATGGCCCGGTTCGCCCTTCAGCATGACGTATTGGAGAATGCCGTCCTTATTTTTGTCCATAGCCGGATTGGCTTTCCAGTTGTCCACCAGAAGCTGGCCGGAAATGGTGCCGGACTCCTCGGCCTTGGCGCCTACGTAATACACCTTATCCCATTTCTTCATGTCGTCCTGCAGGGGCTCACGGTTGATGAACACCACCGGAATGTTGGCAGTTTTCGCTTTGTTGATGATGACGCCGGCAGCCGCACGGTCAACAGGGTTAATGGCCATGGCACTCACTTTTTTGGTGATGAACAGATCCACCTTATCGTTCTGGGTCGGCTGGGAGTTCTGGCTGTCTACAATATCCACCTTGGCAACACCCTTGGCGGCATCAGAGATAGCGTTCCGTACCCCGGTCATGAAGGTATCATCGAATTTGTAGATGGCAACGCCGATATTCGGTTGCTTGGCGGAAGCGTTTTCAGTTTGGGCGGCAGGAGATGCGCCGGCAGAGGCGGCAGGGCTTGAAGCCGTATCCTTGGAGTCGCCGCAGCCTGCTGCAATAGCAGCCAGAATGGCGCCAGTGGTCAATACCATCATTGTTTTCTTCATATGATTGAGCCTCCCTTTAAGTTCTGTCTTTATTATGCCGGAATACACCCTCCTTGCGAATTCAAAATCCTCATGTGAACTATCGAAATCCTCATCACATTGTGGGAGGAATGGATTCATTATTTAGAATTATTAGAATGTTTTATCTAATTAACGGAAATAGCAGCTTCTGATTCCCCGGCGAAAACATGTCCTCCGTCCGGACCACTGCCGAGCCCGTATCCACCTGCTCCGGCACCTGCCGCTTCATCAGGGCATCCACGGCATGCCGGACACCCAGATACCCCATGCCGAAGGGATTCTGCACCACCAGGGAGCGGATGACGCCGTCCTGCAGCAGCTCCAGCTCCTGCAATGTGCTGTCGAAGGATACAAGCTTAGCCCTCCGCTTTTCCCCAAGGCTCTCCAGGGCATCCGCCGCTCCCAATACAGACGCCGAGTTTAACGCGATGATCCCGTCCAACGGTCCCGAGGTCTGTTCCAGCTCCAGCACCAGCTCCTTGGCCCGCTGCTGGTCGGAATACGCATAGGCCTTGCCTGCCAGCTGGAGCTCGGGGTGCAGCTTCAGTACCGAGAGGATACCCGCCTCCCGTTCCTCTGCCTTGGGCGTTCCCGGCACAAAACCCAATAGGGCGATCTTCCCGGGAGCGCCGCCCATCAGACGGACCATCTCCTCCGCCGCCTTGGCCCCGGAGCGGTAATTATCCGTCCCGATATGCGCCTTCACCTTCAAGGTGGCCAGCCCGGAATCCAGCGTAAGCACCGGCACCTGCTGCTGGGCCTCCCGCAGCGCATCTGCCAAGGGCTCCTCGTCATTGGGGGCCACCAGGATGGCATCGGCCCCATCGGCCAATGCCTGCCGGACCAGGCGGGCCTGTCCTTCCCCGTCCAGCTCGTCATCGGGACCGAGGAAGCTGATCCCGGCACCCAGCTCCTTGGCAGCCGCCTCCGCACCGGTATACACCGTCTTCCAATAGTCACCGTGGCGCATCCCCATCACCAGAGCGATGGTATAGGCTTGTTTACCCGTCCGCACCTCTGAGCCGGCATTCGTGCCGGGGCCTATGCCGCGGAACGGCCAATGATCGGCGAGAAACAGCGCCCCCAGCAAAACCGCGGCTCCGGCGGCGATGACCATTTTGTCCATACTGCGCTTCATGGCTTCTCCTCCCCGGTTCCCGCTTCTCCGTCCAGCAGCGGCAGCCACACCTTCACTGTTGTGCCTTCCTCCAGCCTGCTTTCGAACTCCAGTCCATAAGGCTCCCCGAAGGTCAGCCGGATCCGCTCATGGACATTGCGGACCCCCACACCTGAGCCGGTGCTCCGGTGCCCTGCTGCAGTCCGGTTCCGGTCCAGGATGGTTTTCATCACCTCTTCCGGCATCCCCAGCCCGTTATCCGCCACTACAATCAGCAGCTTCTCATCCGAAATGCCCGCTTTTACGCGGATCTCCCCTTCATCGGGCATCATTTCGATACCGTGCTGGATAGCGTTCTCCACCAGGGGCTGCAGAATCAGCTTCAGTGTCATACAGGACAGCACCGCCTCCTCCGCCTCAATGGTGAACCGGAATTTATGCTTGAACCGGATATTCTGGATAATGAGATAATGCCGGATATGCTCCAGCTCATCCTGTAGAGGAATGATATTTTTGCCCTTGCTCAGGCTGATCCGGAACAGCCGGGACAAGGAGGTAATCATGGTCACTACCTCGCTGTTGCGCCCACCCTCGGCGAGACGCACCACTGAATTTAAGGTATTGTACAGGAAATGGGGGTTGATCTGGGCTTGGAGCACCTCCAGCTCGCTTCTGCGTTTGGCCTCCTGCTCCCGTTCATTCTCCCGCATGAGCTCCCTGATCCGGCCCAGCATCAGATTATAGCGCTGGGACAGCTGCTCCACCTCCCGGGTCCCCGCCACGGCGATGACGGAATCGAAGTCCCCCCTTTCCACACTTTTCATGGACTGGCCCAGCCGCTTGATGGGTTTGGAGATAACGGCGGACATGTACGCGGACACCGCCACGACGCACACCAGCACTGCTACCAGGAACCACACCATAAACACACTGATTTCCTTAGCCGAGGTCACCAGCTCGTCCATATAGGCCACACCGACAATTTTCCACCCGATATTCTTTACCGTTTTTACATGGACCAGACGGCGCTCCCCGTTCTGCTTGTTGTAGAAGCTGCCGTAGGAATAATTCATCACCTCGGCCCCGTTGGGCTCTTCCTTCAGCCCCAGGTAAATCAGCTGCTGCTCGGGATGGTAGATCAGGTTTCCGTCTGGATCGGTGATATAGATGTATCCCTTTTTACCCAAGGCGACTCTCCGGCACATGTCATCGATCGCCCGGAAATTCACGTCCAGGAGCATAACCGCGTTCGTCCGCTCCCCGCCGTTTTCCCGGATGGACACACTCTGGCTGAGGGATACCACCCATCTATATTCCCCCGGATACAGATTTTGTACATGAGGGGGTGAATATTGCAGATAATTCGGGTAGCCGGAGGCATACGAGAACCAGCGCTGGCTCTTCACATCCACATTGCTCCGGAGCCGGGTATGGGGATAGCCGGTCAAGAGGGCGCCCCCGGAATCGAATACGCTCACCGACACCAGGTCATTGCGGGTATTGACGATGGTGGCCAGCTGCTCCAGTGTTTCCTTGCCGGACAGAGAAGCGCTTTTGCTGACCCGCTCCTCCAGCTGCCGGAACAGCTCCTCCATCCCCCGCAGGTAATACTCCACATTAAAGTTTACCTGCTCCACAATCTGATCCGTGTTGAGATACGCGCTCTCCTCCGCCGTCCGGGAGAACTTGCCATGCAGCACAAGGCCCACCGCCAGCATGGCAATGACAACAATGGCCGTAAATATGGTGGTCATGTAAACCTGAATGCTCCGTTTGCCGCGGCGCGCCCCCCGCAAAAGTGCCCAGCCTCTCCATTTGATCCCCACGGGTCAGCCCCCTTTAACGCTGCTGCGATACTCCTTGGGCGACATGCCCACATGTTTTTTGAAGCTGAAGCTGAAATAATTGGGTTCGGCATAGCCCACCTTCTCGGCGATTTCCAAAGCCCGCAGGTCCGTGGTGCGGAGAAGCTCCTTGGCGGCCTCCATGCGGATATGCTGCAGATAGGCAATGAAGGTCAGTTTGGTCTCCTTTTTGAAAATGCTGCTGAAATATCCGGCGCTGATATGCAGCCGGCCGCACACCTTGTTGATGGACAGCTCGCTGTCTCCGAAATTGGTCCGGGTATAAGCGATGGCCTCCTCCACCAGGTTATGGAAAGCGCTCTGGCGCACAACGGCGATGCTTCCCATCAAACGGGTGCAAATCCCCAACAGCCAGGCCTTGGCCTCCGCCAGAGTCCGAAAGCGGTACAGCTCAGCCAAGGTAGCCATATTATCCCCGAACAGGTCGTCCAGATCCGCATCGGCGTCCTTGGCCGCCCGCAGTACAGCGGTTACAATTTCCATCAGATACAATTGGTATTCCTTCACGGACACGGGGGCCTCCGCCAGTCCCTGGAACAAACCCTCTACAATCTCCTTCAATTCCTCCGCCGTCCCGGTTTTGAGGCACCGGACCAGAGACTGCTCCTTCAGCTCGTCAAAACGCACCTTCTCTACATGGCGCTGCTCCACATCCGCAATGCTAATCACCCGGTTGCCGCCCAGAATGACCCGATAATCCAACGCCAGCACCGCATCCTTGTAAGAATAGGACAAGCCAGCAGGCTCCTGGATCACCACGCCGATGCCGATGGTCACCGTCTGCTTCAGATAACGCTCGATGGCCTGGCGGATCTCCTCCGCTGCCGCCATGGTTGCCGCCGATACCGCTTGGAGGTCCCCCTGCTGGGCGATGGTCAGAAGCACCACCTGGCCCTGGTGCAGGAAAACCCGGCCCAGATTTCGCGACTCCACTATTTCCTCGGCAATATTGAGGGAGGCAAAAAGCAGCAGCTCCTGGTCCTCGGAGATAGTGGAGGGTGCCTGCTCCCTCCGGGGTTCACCCCCCAGCACCGCCCCAGTCTGCCCCTGCTCCCGGGGCCCTGCTGCATCCAGACTGACCACAGCCACCTGGAAGCTTACACCAGTAAGCTGGATGTCATACAGCGCCGACTTCTCCTCCAGTTCCTTGCGCTTCAGCGGCCGCATCATAAGGGTAGCCAGAAAATTCTCCCGCAGCACCGGAAGGCTTCTGCGGTAATGCTCCCGGAGCTGCTCCATATCCCGTTTCTCCGCGGCCTCCTCATCCAGAACGGTACGTACCTTCGCCAGCACATTGGCCAAATCCCCGGAGGAAAAGGGCTTCAGCACATATTCATCCACCGACAGCTTTAATGCCCGCTGGGCGTATTCAAATTCATCATAACCGGACAAAATAACCACACGTGTTCCGGGATATTGCCGCTTCACCCGCTCCGCCAGCTGGAGCCCGTCCATAAACGGCATGCGGATATCCGTCAACAGCAGATCGGGCGCTCCTTTGGCGAACAGCTCCCATGCCTCCTGCCCGTTCTCCGCACTGTCCGTCACCTGAAAGCCTAGCCCTTCCCAATCCGTTCCCGAAACGATGGCTTCTCTGACTTCAAATTCATCCTCCGCTACCAAAACCGTATACATCCGCATCCCTCCGCAACTGAAAGCCGCCGGTTATCCGTCAAGTCGTATTCCCTTATATTGTATCGGTTTCCGCTTCAAAGGAAAAGCAGCGTAGCCGATCATCTTGGGCCGGAATACATTATTGCAGGCGTATCAACGCCCCTTCGAATTTAGACCGGCACCCATGAAAATCGCAGTTGAAAAATCCTGCATGCTTGGCTATACTAACGAGTGTCTCACCAATTATTTTCTCCGCTTCACAAAATTTGATGTTAGGTCGAGGTGATTGTCAGTATGGACGGAAACCCAGCGAGGTTAAGACGGATAGACGGTACGAACATGAATACGTCAAACACCAGTTGGGACATCCGACGTACGTAGCCGGAACGTGTACCGCCTCTGGTGTTTTGCGTTGTTCCCGTTTTTAGTCTTTGCATCCGGGGATGAGCGTTTAACATGAGGAGGGATGGCCATGAAAGTGCGCCTGGTACAAAACGGAATTTTTACAATCATTGATGATGTAACAAAAGCGGTTTTCCCGCCGGAAAGCGGATTTTATTGGATCGACGCGGAAGTGGAGGATCTGGTAACCCTCCAGCCGCTGTTTCAGCTGCATGATCTGGCCATTGAGGACTGCCTGAACGAAGAAGAACAGCGTCCGAAGCTGGAAATTTTCGACACCCATTATTTTATTGTGGTGAACAGCATCCGGTTTGACGATGAGGAGATTTTCCTGCGGGAGATGAACATTTTCCTGGGGAAGCATTATGTCATTACCGCCACCCGCCAGAAGCTGCGGGAAATCCGCTCCATCAAGCCCATTATGATGGAGGAAGAAATCAACTCGCCGGATAAGTTCCTCTACTTCCTGCTGGATTTAGTAGTGGACAATTACTTCACGGTCGGGTACCGGATCGAATCGAAGATTGAAAAGCTGGACGAGGACATTCTGATGCACCCGCGCAAATCCCACCAGAACGAGATTATCGGCTTACGCAGCGAAATCATGTGGCTGAAGAATGTGCTGGGGCCGCAGAAGAATGTGATTATGGCCTTAACCAAAAAGGATCTCCGGCTGGTTGATGAAAACCTGCAGAAGTATTTTAACGATATCTACGAAAATGCCGTAAAAATCCATGAGACCTTCGATACCTTCCGGGACCTGATCGGGAACTTGCGCGAAGCGTACCAGCTCTCCCTGTCCAACCGGATGAATGATATCATGCGTATGTTTACCGCATTAACCACTATATTTATGCCGATGACCATCATCACCAGCTTGTACGGCATGAACTTCGACAATATGCCAGAGCTGCATTGGAGATACGGGTATTACGGCGTGCTGGGCCTCCTGGTGGGGGTTGGCGCCGCCATGTTCTATCTGTTCCGCAAAAAAGAGTGGTTGTAAGGAAACTGTGCTGGGTGCAAACACACCCTAGAAACGAAAACGGAGACGCGTGGTGCGCCTCCGTTTTTTTGTGCCGTCTATCGTCTGATATCATTCCCCTCAAAGCTCCCGCCGCCCGCGACTACCCCGCTTCCTCCTCCAGCGCCTCTTCCTCCTCGGGAGCCATGTCCTCCGAGTGGGGCTGCTCTGCGCCCACCGCCGTCATGGCGTGGTTCAGTCTCATGCGCAGCAGCCGGAGCTTTTCGTAGAGATTGTTGAGATCCTGTCCCTCCAGCTCCTCCACCGTGTACCATTCCTGTAGAACAGGCTTCAGGAAACGGGGGCCGTGTTTGGTGAACAGCTTCCCGGCTGCATCCAGCTTGTCCATTTCCATACCGGTAAGCTCCGCGGCAATAATGGGCTCCATGTTATACCCCTGCTGGTCCAGCTCCTCCAACAGGAGAACCAGCTCCCGGCGGGGCTGTCCGGTGGTTTCCGCCAACTCCTTCAGGGTTAGTCCAGCCTCGGCCCCCTCCAGTACCAGACGGCGCATCCGCTCCCGCTGCTCCTCCAGCTCCTCCTTGGACTTCAGCTGGCGTACCAGCCACACCTCAAACTGTCCTTGGTCCACCTCTCCGTAAACCCAATGCAAGGGAAAATCGCCAAACCGCTCCTTGCCTGCCGTAACAGCTAGAATCTCACTGCCGTAAGCCTCTGCCTTGCGTTTGCCGAAGCCGGGGATTTGCCGCAGCTCCTCCATCGTGTGCGGAAGAAATGCAGTTACCATGTGCAGCATCCGGTTGGTAGCCACAAAGTATGCGGATTTGCTCTCCTTCTGGGCCTGCTGCCGCCTCCACTTCCGCAGCTCCTGGAACAGCTCCGGGTTATGATGGATTTCCGCATAGAACTGCAGCATCAGCTGCTCCCTGGACTTTGCACCTTCCCCGGAGGTTTGCAGGCTGGTGTCCACCAGCGGATAATAACCCGCCAGCCTCTTCTGCCACAGCCCTTCCCGGTAGGCCTGCAGCATTTCCTTCCACGCCGGCCCCTCAAACCACGCCTCCTGCTCGCCTTTGCCATCCTGTGTCTCTCCGGCCCACAATACCCGAAACGCCCCCTGATGCTCCGTGATGGACACCTGGGCCGTAGCCGATGTTCCATCTGCGCTGCGGCATTCCAATGTGCTCAAAAAAATTAACTGCATCCTCTTCGCCTCCCTGCTGGTTGTGGCTCCAAGCCCCCGGCCCAGCAGCAGATGCGCAAAAAAGCACCCCTCACGCCAGGCCAGGCGTAAGAGGTGCTTCCTCCGATACTTGAAGTTACCTATACTCTAGCATAAGTACCGGATGCTGGCAATAGGGTAGGATGATTTCCTGTGGCCTAACATCCACATACTTGATCAGGAGGAGATATGCCAGGCTGGCGATAGAGGGATGACGGTTGCACATCTCCCCCCTCTTCCCGCGCGGGCTGAACATGAAATTTCGAGTTTATTTCCTCGTTAAGGCTGATTTGGGCACATTATATATGAAATATCATATATAATTCCTGGCCCATCGCCCTTCGGAGCGGATTATATATGATTTTTCGAGTATAACACTGTCCGTAGAGCCAATTTGGGCCAGCTGAATATGAAATTTCGAGTTTAATCCGCGCAGCTGCCGAAAGTTACTCATAGTCGCCCCCTGCCCCTGTTGCGCTCACTTTGGTCAAACCTGCTCCCCCCTCTGGCGAACCCCGGATTATTTTACCCGGTGAAAGCCCCTATGGTATGATGAAGCCACCAAAAGATGGGAGGTACGAACGAATGACGGCAGCCAACCAATTGGATTATTTGTATGACATGACCGAGGAAACCTCCACCCGCTTTGTCAGCTTTGTAGGTCCCAGCGTCAAGCGGTTCGATCTGGCGATAACATCCACAAGCCGCTTCTTCGGCAAACAGCTGGTGGCGGACCTGCAAACCGGCAAAACCGCCATACTCGGCCCCGACGATCTGGAGGAGGAAGGGTATCTGGAACATGTTTACCAACTGGCCGCCGACGAAGCCGAGGAGCTCCGCGCCTTTCTGTCGGAAATTATCGGGATGATCAACTTTACGGATATCTAGAAACAAACGTGCGCGCTTCATGTTTGAACCTACACCGGCCTTCAGCTACTGCTCCACAAATGTGCCAGCCTTGCTCACTCGCCCTAGACTAACTCACCTTACTCCAAGCTGTAACGGAACTCAGCGACTCTTACAGACAAAATTTTGTCCCCTTCCAAAAATAACGGAACTGGAAGGCCCTTAGCCCGGGGAAACCGCCAAAAATTTGCGGAATCACCGGCCTAAGAGTCTCTTAGTTCCGTTAAACTTGTAAATGGGCTCAAATGGTGCTTTAAGAGCGTCCTGGTTCCGTTACAGGTACTCAGGTACTCAGGTACTCCCGTACCAGTGCTGCAGGTTCCATAAGGTAGTCAGGGATTTATAGCGGCTGGAAAATGCGTGTCGGCACACACCCAACAAAAAAACTGCTCCCCAGTCGCAAACACGGCCGGGCAAGCAGCTTTATTCAAACCGTGCGCTGTGGACACGCGCGTATTCCTTAAATCTTCAGCACGCCGCCGGAGCTGGCGTTGGTAACCAGCTTCGAGTAGCGGGCCAGGTAACCGGTCTTCACCTTAGGCTCGAAGCCCTTCCAGCCTGCGCGGCGCTTCTCCAGCTCCTCGTCGCTCACCTTCAGCATAATGGTGCGGTTGGCCAGATCGATCTCGATGGTATCACCATCCTCGACGAAAGCGATGGGACCGCCCTCTGCGGCTTCCGGCGAAGCATGGCCGATGCTGATGCCGCGGGATGCTCCAGAGAAACGGCCATCGGTCAACAGGGCTACCTTAGCGCCCAGACCCATACCGACAATCTGCGAGGTGGGTGCCAGCATTTCCGGCATACCGGGGCCGCCCTTGGGTCCTTCATACCGGACGATGACCACATGTCCCGCCTTTACCTTGCCGGAGGCAATGCCCGCAAGTGTTTCATCCTGAGAATCAAAACAGATGGCTTGGCCCGAGAAGAAGCTTCCTACGGACTTGTCCACAGCGCCTACCTTAATGACGCAGCCTTCTGGAGCAATATTGCCGAACAGCACAGACAGGCCGCCCTGCGGGCTGTGTGGATCATCCAACGGCCGGATCACGTCGTGGTTCTTGATCTCGCAGCCTTCCACATTTTCACGCAGGGTTTTGCCGGTAACGGTCAGACAGCTGCCGTCCAGCACGCCTTCCTTCTTGAACAGCTCGTTCAGAATGGCGCTGATGCCGCCTGCATGGTGGACATCCTCGATATGGTAATCCGAGGCCGGGGCGATTTTGGCCAGATGGGGGACCACCTTCGCCTTTTCGTTAATCCGGGCCACAGAATATTCGATATCTGCTTCCTGGGCCAGAGCCAGAGTATGCAGAACGGTATTGGTGGATCCGCCCATGGCCATGTCCAAAGCAAAGGCGTTGTCGATAGCCCGCTCGGTTACAATATCCCGGGGCTTCAAGTCCAGCTCAATGATCTTCATCAGTTGTTTGGCAGAGCGCTTCACGAACTCCTTGCGCTCTTCCCAGGTTGCCAGAATCGTGCCGTTGCCAGGCAGTGCCAGACCCAGGCCTTCCGCCAGACAGTTCATGGAATTGGCGGTGAACATACCGGAGCAGGAGCCGCAGGACGGACAGCCGTAACGCTCCAGCTCTTCTAAGGTATTGTCGTCAATTATACCTGCTTGATGCGCACCAACGCCCTCAAACACGCTGTTCAGGTTAATGGAGCGGCCGTTCTTATCCTTGCCCGCAGCCATGGGACCGCCGCTGACGAAGATGGTGGGGATATTCAGACGCAGCGCGCCCATCATCATGCCCGGCGTAATCTTGTCGCAGTTAGGGATGCAGACCATGCCGTCAAACCAGTGAGCCGCTACTACTGTTTCTACAGAGTCCGCAATAATCTCACGGCTGGGCAGCGAATAGCGCATGCCGATATGCCCCATAGCAATACCGTCATCCACACCGATGGTGTTGAATTCGAAGGGGACGCCGCCTGCCTCACGGATGGCTTCCTTGACGATTTTGCCGAACTCCTGGAGATGCACATGACCCGGCACAATATCAATATATGAATTGCATACGGCGATAAAAGGCTTCCCGAAATCCTCTTCCTTCACGCCGGCGGCCCGGAGCAGACTGCGGTGAGGCGCGCGGTCAAAGCCCTTGGTAATCATATCGCTGCGTTTCGAACCTTTTAGCATGATGCAAAAATCTCCTTCCTGCCAATCCATAGTTTTTAGTTTTTACAATTTTAGCACGTTTAAGCGCAAAAGAAAATCCAAAATCATCGGGAGCCTTGCAGCGGCAAATATTTCAAAACCGGAACCAGCAGCAGTCCTGCATACGCCAACGGGTACATAAACCAAAAAGTGGCCGTTCCCGGATGCATGGACGGATACTTGGCCATCACATGCATGAGGCGGTAAGCCGGCGGAATCAGCCACGTTCCCCCGCTTGCCCAGGATGGTAAGGCCGACTCCATACCTCCCGCCGCCAAGGCCAGCGCCAGAATAACCATCGCCATCACCAGCCTGCTTTTGGGTTTAACACCCAAAACAGCCAACAGCCAGCTGATGACCGCCCCCAACAGGAACGCTGCCCCGTGACTGTACAGGGAAAGCGTCAGCTCCAGCCCGGTGGGGCTTCTTTCGAAAGCGCCCGAAACCACCGGAACCAGCGTCCCCCACAGGGAGAACGCAAAACCCCAAATTCCCAGCAGCAGCAGCCGGCCGCAGCCATAACGCCCCCAGCCTCCGGCATGGAGCATGGTCAGCTCCCGTTGCACCGGGGCCTCCGAACCTTCGGCCATAAAGCCGAACCACAACGCGCAGCCGAAGGCCAGCGCCACCGTAGCGCTGTAGCTTTCCAGCACCGGATTGGGCCGGACGGAATACATCCACAGCACAAGAAGGCCATAACAGACAGCCGGCATAAAATACCGGTTGGAGCGGTGGAGATCCGTGAGCATACATTTGACCAAAGCAATCATTGCCGCTCGCCCTCCCCCGCCTCAATACGGAGCCTGCCGAAGGTTCCCTCTGTGCGGACCTCCCCGGATTGTACGCTTAATACCCCGCCCCCCGCCTGCAGCACCGCCAGGAGCAGCTTGTCCCGGAAGCGGAGTTCAGGCCGGAACCAAACTCCATCGTCCGCCCTTCCCCACGGGCAATCCCCTCCATGCCTTAGCGCTATATCTGCCGCCGCATCCGTGCCGATTCCCAGGGTCCGCACCATGACCCCATATTCCCCCGCCGCCGGCTGTTCCAGCTCCCGCGACTCCACCGCACCACGTCCGTCCAGGACTAGCTGCCGGCTGGCTACCCGTGCCGCCAGCCCCGGTTCATGGGAGGCGAACAGCAGCCCGGTTCCCCCGGATTTCAGCTCCCGGAGAATACGGACCAGATCCTCCTGGGCGTTCACATCCAAGCCGGAGAAGGGTTCATCCATCAGAAGCAGGGACGGCTGCTCCAGCATCGCCTGCATGATGCCCACCTTTTGCAGCATCCCCTTGGAAAAGAATCGTATCGGCGCATCCTTGGCATGCTCCAATCCGCACAGCGCAAGCAGTTCGACCGTACGCTCCCGCAGCCGGGCCGCTGGCATCCCGCGCACGGCCCCCATATGCGTCAGATATTCAACTGGGCTAAAGCGTAAAACCGGCATCCGTTCCGGCACAAGGCCGATCCGTCTGCTCAATTCGGAGCCGGAGCTTGCCCTGCCCCATTTTCGCCATGTCTGTCCACGTTCGTCCTGCCCGATTCCCCACGATGCATGTTCCCCAATGCCGCTTACGTCCGCAAGCCGGACCGTACCCGAATCCGGGGGCAGAAGCCCCGCGATAATCCGCAGCAGTGTGCTTTTGCCGCTGCCATTGGGACCGGAGAGCACAGCAGCCTCACTGGCAACCAATACAAACTCCACATCCCGCAGCACCGTCCTGCTGCCGAACTGCTTGTTAAGCCTTTGTACCTTTAATATGGGTATCATTCTCTCTATCCCCACCCGGTTTAATATGAAAACCGCCTCGCCCGAAGGAGCGAAGCGGCTTATGCAGCTCATGTATGTAAGTATAAGGATACAGCACAGACTCCCGTTCCTGCAATCAGTCCAGCCGGAAAATCTGGATCGTCCTCAGCATCTGGCTGGAGACCTGGCTCATTTTGTCCGCCTGGTCCGTCATGTCCTGAATGGAAGCGATCTGTTCATTCATGGAGGCGGAAACCTCCTCCGTGCCGGCTGCGGACTGCTGGGTAATAGCGGAAATATTCTCGATAGCCGAGGAAATCTTCCGGGCGCCGTCCAGCATAATAACGCTCTCCTGATTGAAGCTGTGAATCGATTCGGTTATGTATTGAATACTCTCCACGATTTCATTGAACACCTGGGCGGTTTCTTCGATCATCCCGCTTTGCATATTCACGATCTCTTCATTGGCCTTGATGTTCTCGCTGGCTTCCTTCACACCGGTTTGAATCCGGTTGACCAGGTTGAACACTTCCTTCGTGGCCTGGGTGGATTCTTCCGCCAGGTTGCGCACCTGCTGGGCCACTACGGCAAAACCCCGGCCATGCTCCCCGGCTCTTGCCGCCTCGATGGAGGCGTTCAGGGACAGAAGGTTGGTCTGTTCGGCGATATCCTTAATAGTTCGGGTGATCTTGGTAATACCCTCCGCCTGTACGGCCAGCTCCTTGATGGTGGCGGCAACAGCCAGTGTAGCGGCAATGTTGCTTTTCATCCCCATGCCTTGGCCTTCCACGGCGTTGCGTCCCTTCTCCACCAGCGTAATCATCAGGCCGGACTTGTCATTCATGGACCTGGCCGAATTGGCGAAGGCCTCCACCTTGCCCTCTATATCACGGACGGAGCCCGTCATATCCGATACATCCTCCGAAATGGAGCTTGCGCCCACTGCCAGCTCGTTGGTGGATACCGCCACCTGGCCCAGCACATCCCGGAATTCCTGGCTTTTGTTGCGGATGCTGATGGTAGTGTCGGAGACCTGTCGGGCGATGCCGGTGGTGTCCTTCAGAATCCCCCGCAGCTTGTCGATCATCTGGTTTAAGGCATTGCCCAAATCGCCGAAGGCGTCATTGCTCTCAATGCGCACCTTCTGGGAAAAATCCCCCTTGGCCACATTCATGGCCACCCGGGTCATGTGCTCCACGGTTTCGGTGAGTTTGGATTCGATCATGCGGATCAGCGGAAACGCGATGCCAAAGGTAATCACCAGTTGGATCAGCCACTCCCAAAAGGTATGGCCCATGATAAAAGTCTTAATCAGCTGCAGAATTTCTGCGACCCCCAACAACCCGTAGCAACCCACCAATAATTTTTTGCGGAAGGACCAACTGTTCATAAAGTCCATGGAGCCCACTCCTCTGCCGGCTAAATGAAAACGATTTCTTTACCAAATATTATAGCATTGAAAAAATTCCTGGTCTATGTCGAATTTCGGTCAATTTCCAGTGTCAAACATTGTGAAACCCTGCCGGGAATGCAATAATAAGAGGTAAGTAAAAATGAGTATGCAATTTTCAAGGAAAAAGGTGAATGTATGAACCAGCAGCATCTTCTGCTCATCGACGGCTTCAACCTGCTGAGCAGAGCCCATTTTGCCACATCGTATAACAGAGCCAATGACCAACTGCGGAATAAGAACGGCGTTTACAATAATGCGCTCCGGGTGTTCTACCAGAAGCTGTTCAACCTGATCCGGGAGCACCGGATCACCCATCTTTCCGTCCTGTGGGACGTGAAGCGTGAGGAAACCACCCGCAGGCAGAAGTATGCCTCCTACAAGGCCACCCGGACGGAGCTGCCTGAACCACTGCTGGACCAGTATCTGAGCTGCCGGGATATTCTGGAGGGCATCGGCGTGCACCAGCTGTCCCTTCCCCCGTATGAAGCGGATGACCTGCTGGGGGCTTTCTCCCGCCTGTGGCCGGTGGACCATTGCTTTATTTACAGCAACGACCGGGACCTGCTTCAGCTGCTAAGCGATACCTCGTCCCAGATTATTGCCGGCAAACAGGGCGAGGCCGTCTATACCTGCGCCCACTTCCAGAACGATTACGGCATTGTGCCGGGACAGTGGACCGATGTGAAGGCCCTGCTCGGGGACACCAGCGATAACATCCCGGGCTGCCCCGGCATCGGTGCCAAATCCGCCCTGCCTCTGATTCAGCAATACGGCAGCCTGGAGAGCTTGTACGCCTCCATCGACCAGCTGGAGCCCCACCTGATCAAACACCGGAAGAAGCTGGTGGCCGGACAGGAATCCTGCTTCCTAAGCAAGGAGCTGTCCACCATCATCGTGGATATCCCCGAGATTGGCGAGCTTCCACTGGAGGCCCTGCAGCTGAATATCCGGCATGATGTACTCCGCGCATCCATGGAGCAGTATGAGCTCAACATCCGGATCGACGCTTCCCTGGGAGCGTAATAGCCCGGCACAGCCGCGGCATGGAACAAACAGGCCTGTTCTGCCAATATCCGGCAAAACGGGCCTGTTTGCTGTTGAATATTATGATTACAAAATATCCAGTGCAATCTTCACAACGATCTTCTTCACCGAATCCGCCGTATCTCCCGCTGCGCACAGGGGGCGGTGGATGTCATCCGGGAAGAACACGGCGAACATGCCGGGACGCAAAAGCACATCGGTTTCATCCTTCACATCGGTATAGAAGGCGATATCCCGGCTGCCCAGGTAATCCTCGGAGGGTACGGAATCGGCAGAACGGCGGGCAACCCCGATCACTTCGCCTGCACCGCTGGCCAAATATTGGATATCGATATAACGGTCATGGGCTTCCGGCTTACGGTCCTGCTTAGGCTCTGTTTCGGCTACGGATACCAGGGCGAACATCTTGTCGCCGTCGATTTCGTGGCGGCCAACCTCCAGCTCCCCGGTACGGTTCTCCTGAACAAAGGCCATTCCTTTTGCCAGCGCCTTAGAATAGATATGTGCTTCTTTTTGCCAAGAATCCAAATTGCCTACGATCATTGCGGACTGCACCTCTTTATCATAATAGGTTGAAGCCGGCAGCGGGAAACTGTCCCTCAGACAGCCCCCCAGAGCCAACCGGCTTCTTCTCATGAAACCTGATGTTAGTGACTTCTTATGCCAACGCTTCCGACTCGGCTGCTTCCTTGTACAGGGACTGGAACAGGTCCACCATTTTCACATGCTTGCGCAGGGATTTTTCGTGGATCAGGTTCAGCTTGCCATTATCCAGTGAACCGAATACCCGGATCAGATCCTCGTTCTCATGGCTCCAGTCGAAGCCGTCGAAGATCTGCAGGCATTGCAATCCCTTTTCGTCGTATTCGCCGTTTTTGAACAGGTGCTGATGCGCATACAAGGCGATACCCTCCTGCATAACACGGCTGGAGGTGGAGTATTGGGGCAGCCCCGGCTGCTCCGGCATCAACGGCAGAATGGTATTAAAGAATTGGTGCAGAATCTCCACATAAGTAGCCGGAGCCTTGCGGATCCGACGGGCCAGCTCATAGGAGGTTTGCAGACGCCCGGAAAACAGCATGACGGAGGTGGAATACAGCCAGCTGAAGGACGTGAAATTTTTGTTGAAGGAGGTCAGGTTGCTGCGTTTCTCCACACCGGCGGCCTTCAGGTAGACATTATGGTCGGCTACCTGCTGGATCACCAGATTCAGCGGGTCGGTGGAGTCGAAGGAATGGCCCAGCTCCTTGGAAACCAGCTGCACCTTGGAGTTGATGTCGCCGAACAGCTGCTTTTCCTCTTCCTCGGTCAAACCCACATACAGCTGTACGGACAGCTCGGTTTCCACCAGATCCAGGCGGCGCTTCTCCAGCTGCTCCAGCAGACCTTCCGTTTGGGCGGCTTCTTCCTTCAGCTCATCATTTTCCCCATGGCGGCGGATTTTGAGCTTGAGAGCGGCCAGCTTCTTCTCGTAGCGGCGGACTTCCTTCAGCATTTGCTCATTGACGTAGCCCAACGCCATAATCCGGTGCTGTCCGTCCAGAATGCTCAGCTTGGAGCCGTGGCGCAGGTACAGGCCGCCTTCCTCATCGCGGGCCAGCTGGCTAACATCACGCAAGGACAGGGTAACGGGGCCAAAAAATACATGATCCAGCTCCCGCTCCTGGAGATAGTTGGCGATTTTGCGGCGCTGCATGCCAGATAGCTTGCGCTGCACCATGGAATCAATCGCGGTATAGTTCAACAGATCCTGCACCGGCAAGGAAATGGTTGCCAGCCCAAACCGGTCGCAGAACGGATGAATGGTCATATTTAAGCATAAGCCTTCCATTAGCCCGCATCCTCCTTCGTCCCGATTAAGATCAATTGGTTGTTGTTATAGAATTCCTTGATATATTGGTACGCCTTCATAATCCGGCTGCGTCGGGGCAGACGGTCCTTCTCCTCACCCACATAAATGCCGTCCCAATCGATATGGGGCAGAATCTTCAGGGCATGCTCCAGGGAATACCGGTTGAAGCTGCCGGTTTTGACGGCTTCCTCATGAGAGAACAACGCCAGGGCCAGCTGCACATTCTCGGACCAGGCAATCACGCCCTTGCCGGGTTTGGGCAGATACGCCACCAGACGGTCCAGATAGAAGGAGGCTTCCTTGATGGCTTCATCCTCTTCCTCTTCCGTGAACTGGTAGCCGTTGTTACGGGCGGAGGAACGCATGCGGCCTTCGAACAGCGCACACATAACTTCTACCAGCAGATGGTAGGACCAGAGGAATTCCGGACCCTTGCCCCGTTCGGTGAACATATCCACGCCGATATCCTGCAGGTTCGGATCGCTTCCGGCGAGACGGGAGGCCACGACATGGTAGAAACGGCGCTGATCCCGCAGAACGGCCAGGTTGCCGCCGATCTTCCGGGGAAGCTTGTTGATGTCGCTGAACAGCTGGCGCTCCTGGCGGGCGTCGATATCCAGATAAATCATGACGGACATGGGGAACTGGTAGAGGCTGTTCAGCTTCTGCGAAATTTCCTCCATCTTGTCATATTCCCGGCGGTCCTTTGCCCGGGCCATTAAGCTTTGGAAGGATTCCGTCAGCCGTTGGAATGCGGCCAGCCGGTGCTGTCCATCCACCACGTACAGCTTTTCGATGGCCTTCAGCCGGTAAACGCCGGCGCTCTCGTCATATTCCCCTGCTCCGCGGGCGGAGAGAATAATGCCGGGAAAATACACGGTTTGCTGATGATCTAAGAATAGTTGAATATAGTCGATCAGCTTGGTCAGATTTTGCGGGATAATGGAACGCTGCACTTCCAGGTCCACCTCATAGATGGAGAGCAGCTTGCTCACCGGAAGGGTGGTGGAAATAGTCGTCTGCCCGAAGGTGCGGGCCAGTCTGCCGGGAATTTCCACAAACGACCCGGCTTTCTGCTCGGACAAAAGCTCGGACAAAGATTGAATGGAGTCCATCATATCACCTTGCTTTCTGCATAAATTTTGCACACACCGGTTTCGGTGCTTATATTACCATCATAGACAGAATGGCATGAAATTATATCCGTATCGTTACGAAACCGAAAGTCCGCCCAAAAAACGGCCGATCCGGTCTGCTGCTTCCTTGAGCATATCCTCACCCTGAACCAGGGCGATCCGCACATACCCCTCCCCATATTGCCCGAATGCATCGCCGGGAATGACGATCACCCCGGTTTCGACGGCAAGCTCTCTTGCGAAGCTGCGGGAGGTAACCCCTCCCGGGACTGGCGCCCATACAAACATCGTCGCCTTGGGCTTCGGGATGATCCAGCCCCACTCCTCCAGCCGCTCAAGCAGAAGATCTCTTCTGGCCTGGTATACCAGGGCATTCCGTCCGCCCAATCCTGAACGGATATCCTCGCGCATAGCTGCAATCCCGGCTTGCTGCACCGCCTCGAACACTCCGTAATCGATATTCGACTTCAGCGCCTTCAGAGAGGATACTGCATCTTCGTTGCCGCTCAGAAATGCAATCCGGCAGCCGGCCATATTGAAGCTTTTGGACAAGGAATGGAATTCCACAGCGGTTTTTTTGGCGTCTTTGATCTCTAGGATGCTGGGGGGACGGTAACCGTCAAAAGCCAGTTCGGAGTAGGCGATATCGTGGATGAGCAGCAGGTCGTGCCTGAATCCAAGATACACCAATTTCTCAAAAAAAGATAGATCGGCCACGGCGGACAAGGGATTGTTGGGATAATTCAGCAGCATAAACGTGCTCTTATCCAGCACCCCGGCCGGAATAGAGTCCAAGTCGGGCAAATAACCAAACTCGGGCAAAAGCGGGACCGGGTACGGCTCCACTCCGGCAAGCACCAGGCTCGCCGAGTAGATAGGATAGCCGGGGTCTGGAACAAGTGCGGTATCGCCGGGATTCGCCACGGCCATAGCCAGATGGGAGAGCCCGTCCTGGGAGCCCATCAAAGCAGTGATTTCCTTATGCGGGTCCAGCTCAACACCGAACCGGAAGCTGTACCAGTCGGCCACTGCCTCCCGGAACGCCAGGCTTCCCTCCGAGGAGGGGTAGCCGAAATTGCCCTTATCCTGCACCGCCTTGACCAGCTCCCGGACGACTGCTTCATCCGGATGCCCGTCAGGGCTGCCAATGCCAAGATCGATGAGGGCAAGGCCCTTCTCCCGTGCTGCCTGTTTCCATTCCGCAACCTCGCTAAATATAGCCGAACCGAGACGGTTCAGCTTGGCGGATCTCCATCTGGTCATTCTCGTGACACTCCCGGTCCCGTCAGGCCCATGCCTGTCTGAATTCCTCTTCATTAAAGCCGACTGTAGCCTTCACGCCATCTGTAACCAGAGGGCGCTTGATCAGTTTGCCGTTCCCTGCCAGAAGCTCCAGCATCTCGTCCTCGTTCATGCCGGGCAGGCGGTCCTTCAGGGACAGCTCCCTGTACACCTGTCCGGAAACGTTGAACAGCTTGCGGATGTCCAAACCGGCCAGGCGGGCCATTTGCCTCAGTGCTTCCTTGCCGGGAGGTTCGGCGGTAATATCCTTAACCTCTGTTGCCACTCCCTGCTCCTTCAGCCACTTCAAGGCATTCCGGCAGGTGCTGCAGGGGGGATACCCATAAAATGTAACCGTCATCAGCTTCATCTTCCTTTACCTAACCGTTACGCCGCATCCGTACGTCGAATAAAATTATCATAACATTTTACCTAAGTCTCGACAACAGTGCCTCCAGATCGGCAGGCAGGGGCGCTTCAAAAACCAGAGGCGTCCGGAATACCGGATGGATAAAGCCCAACCGCGATGCATGAAGGGCATGTCTTCCCCCGGGGTAAGACTCCCGGTCCTCCGGGATGCCGTACATGGCGTCTCCAATCAACGGATGCCCCAGATGAGCCATATGGACCCGGATCTGATGGGTGCGCCCCGTTTCCAGCCGGATCGCCAGAACAGCGGCATCCTCCAGCTGCTCCACCACCCGGTAATGGGTGACAGAGGGGTACCCCGATGGCGTTACAATCCGGTAATGGGGGGAGTCCGGGTTGCGGTCAATGGGTGCATCCACGGTTCCTTCCGGGTGCTCCATGTGGCCACGGACCAGTGCGGTGTATTCCTTTTCCACTTTACCGGCCTTCATCTGTTCAGAAATATGCTGGTGGACATAGGGATTCTTGGCAATGGCCAGAACCCCGGAGGTTTCCCGGTCCAGCCGGTGGACGGGCCGGAAGCGGATGCGCAAGCCACGCTGCTGCCACATATGCACCACGCCATTGGCCAATGTGTTGGACCAGTGTCCGGTGGTGGGATGGACGATGGTGCCGGCCGGTTTGTTGACGATAAGGAGGTGCTCATCCTCAAAAATCACATCCACTGGCAGGTCCTGGGGAAGGATGTCCTCGGAATCCTCCTCCTCCATCCGGACCTCCACCACATCCCCGGTTTTGACGCGCACGCTGGTGTACCGGCGCTCCCCGTTGACGGTAATCCCTTCCTCCGTCAGCTTGATGCGGGACAGAAGCTTGCGGGACAAAGCCATCCTCCGGCGGAGAATGGCCTTCAGCTCCAGGCCGTCATCCCCCTCGGGGACGATATACGTAATCGGCTCATAATAGCTCATGATTTCCTGCGGAATACCTCCCCGCTCCGCTCATATTCCGAATCGGGCACCCCTTCCCGGTGGTTGGCGGCTCTGGCCATGGTGAAGAACAGATCCGACAGCCGGTTCAGGTAGGTCAACACGGGAGGGTTGATTTCCTCGGTCCGGGCCAATGTCACTACCCGGCGCTCGGCTCGGCGGCAGACGGTACGGCAGACGTGGAACAAGGAAGAGGCGGGACTTCCTCCGGGCAGTACAAAGCGGGTAATGTCCGGTGTTTCCCCGTCGTAACGGTCGATCAGCTGCTCCAGCTTCACCGTCATTTCGGGAGTGGCCTTGTACGGCCGCAGCCCCGGCTTGAACAAAGCCAAATCGGAGCCCATATCGAACAGCTCGTTCTGGATCACCTTCATCTCCTGCAGCATATCCTCGTATTTCACCGGGTCCAGACTGGCCATAGCCTGGCCTACGAAGGAGTTCAGCTCGTCCACGGTGCCATAGGCCTCCACCCGGTTGTCGTCCTTATCCACCCGGCCGCCGATAACGCCCGTCTGGCCTGCATCCCCTGTCCGTGTATAAATTCGCATCATTCTTCCTCCTCTCCATTTATTCTATCATCGCATAAATCCGCTCCATATCCAAATGGCTGCGCACATGCTCCGCCAGCCGGTCAATGGCCTCATCCCGGCGTTTGCCGAATTGCAGCAGCTCTTCCTCCGGCGGCCAGCCTCTGTGCATCCGCAGGCGGTTCAACCAGCTTCTGCGCAGGGTGTCATTATGCAAAATACCATGAATGTACGTTCCCCACACCACACCGTCCTCCGATTGTGCTCCTTCGGCGTGGGGCTCCGCCCGTTCCATAGACACGACCGATTCGGACACCCGGAAGGGATGGGACACCGGCTCCAGAAACCGGCTTTCGCCCATATGGATCTCGTAGCCTTCGACAGGATGGAGGTTTTGCTCGGCAAACAGGCTGCCCGTCCCTTCTACCCGGACGGTTTTTTTGACGGGCGTGAAGACCGTTTCTACCGGGAAAAAGTTTAGTCCTTCCGCTTCGTCCCGGTCCGACTCCACATGCCCGGGGTCCAGAAGACGGCGGCCCATCATCTGGTAACCTGCGCAGATGCCCAATATAGCCCTCCCTGCAGCCCGGTGCTCCAGCAGCTTGTCCGCCAACCCGGCGTCGCGCAAGAAGGCCAGGTCATCCATGGTGTTTTTGCTGCCTGGCAGAATCACCGCATCCGGGTTTCCCCATTCCCCCGGATGCTCCACATACCGGAGCTCCACATCCGGCTCCTCGTCCAGCGGGTCAAAATCCGTAAAGTTGGACAAACGGGGCAGACGCAGAACGGCGATGTCCAGCTTGGGTGAGCCGGGTGCTTGGCCGCCGGCGGATGAACCGGAGCCGGCTGCTGCAGATCCTTCAGGCTGCTGCAACGGCGTTCCTGTCCCGCTTTCCTTCAGACTGTTTGCCGCCTTGCGCCGGTTTTGCTCTCTCTTGGTATCCAGCGAGGCGGAATCCTCATCCTCCAGCCCTAGCCGGGGCAAATAAGGAATAACCCCCAGCACAGGCTTGCCGGTGCGCTCCTCCAGCCAGTCCAGACCCGGCTTCAGGAGGGATACATCCCCACGGAATTTATTGATGACAAAGCCTTTGATGCGGTCACGTTCATGGGGCTCCAGAAGCTCCAGCGTACCGACGATGGACGCGAACACACCACCCCTGTCGATGTCCGCCACCAGAATGACCGGAGCATCGGCCCAGCCGGCCAGCCGCATGTTGACAATATCCCGGTCCTTGAGGTTAATTTCGGCAGGGCTGCCCGCACCTTCGATCACCACCAGGCTATAGGTATCCCGAAGGCGGCCCAAGGCCTCCCGCACAATGCCCCCCGCCTCCTCCAGATACTCCTCCCGGTATGCCCGGGCCTCATAATTCCGCAAGGGGCGGCCATGCACCACCACCTGCGCGGTCATATCCTTCACCGGCTTCAGCAGAATCGGGTTCATGTCCGTAGTGGCGGCAATACGGCAGGCATCTGCCTGCAATCCCTGGGCCCGGCCGATTTCCTTGCCGTCCGGAGTCACATAGGAGTTCAGGGACATATTCTGGGACTTAAAGGGAGCCGTGCGGAAGCCGTCCTGTACGAAAATCCGGCATAAGGCGGTGGTCAGGATGCTTTTGCCCACATCAGAGGCGGTCCCTTGAAGCATAATGGTTTTCCCGGCGGGTTTTACTTCCGGTTGCTGCATACGTGACGCCAGCCCCCTCTCAATGGTAAAAGTCTGTATTACGGTAAAATGACAGGTTAATTCAAGCTGCATCGGGATAGGCTCAGGCTCAGGAAAGGTCCAGCAGGTTTTGTGGGCTGTCCCCCCTCATTCTCGGGCTGGCACCGGATTAGCGGAAAGGATTTTCCGCTAACGCAACGCCCGGAGGCGAGAAGCGCAAATAGCGGAAGCATTTTTCCGCTATCCCGTTATCTAAGGGATAGCTACAGGGCAAATCGCGCCAATAACGGAAAATCGTTTCCGTTATGGTAGATGAAATCCCTGAATGGATGGGATTAACGGAAGTCCGCTTCCGCTATCTCGCATTCACACTGACATTCATCTTGGCTTCCACCTTCCCCATTACAGCAAACCTACAGCAAACAAGCATAGCTGGGTTAGCCTATATCCTATCCCCGTCGCCAGCCCGACCAGCTACCCCCGCAAATCCTCCAAACAAGCAGCCAGTGCCGCAACCAGCCTCATATTGTCCTCATGGCTTCGGATAGCCGACCGTCCGTACCTGTCGTCCAGACCCTGATAGGTGGCAGCGCTGCGGATCAGAATGCCTCTGCGCCCCATTGCTTCCTGCAGGCTGTGGATGGTGACGCCCCATTCCGAAGGGATGCGGAACAGCAGGTAGTTGGCGGCACTGGGGGTCGCCCGGAGACCAAGTCCGGTCAGCGCCTGGGTCAACCAGGCCGATTCCTCATGCAGCCAATCCCGGGTTGCCCTTGCGTACTCCTCATCCCCCAGCACGGCCTGCCCGATGCGCTGGGCCAGGCCGTTGACGCTCCATTCCACCTGCAGGCGTTTCATGGCTTCGATCCAGCCCTGGCCTGCCACTGCAAAACCAAGACGCAGACCGGGAACCGTATAGAACTTGGTCATCGAGCGGACCACACACAGCCTGTCCGATTCTGCCGCCTGGCGGATGAAGCTCACTCTCTCTTCCTCACCGGAGAAATCGATGAAAGCCTCATCGAGAATCACCGGCTTCCCTGCAGCCGTCAGCTGGCGGACGAACTCAGGCGGGAGCAGCCGCCCTGTAGGATTGTTGGGATGCCCGAACAGAAACAGTTCGGCCTCCCTGGCAGCCTTTTGCACCTCTGCCAAGCTCCAGACCGGATCAAACTCCCGTTCCGCAGAAAGCGGGATGTCCACGATTCCGGCCCCGGCTCGCTGGGCAGCGGTGGCATATTCCCGGAAGGAAGGCTGCAGAAGCCCTACTGTCCGGGGACTCCGGGACCGCACCGCCAGATCAATGATCTCGGCAGCGCCGTTGCCTGCCAGCACACAAGAGGCGGAAACGCCGTATACCTCACCGATTCGTTGACGCAGCTCCCGGCAATCCGGGTCCGGGTAACGCGATAGCTCCCGCCTCCATTCCTCCTGGATTATCCGCCCCGCCGCCTCCGGCGGACCCAGGGGATTCATGTTGGAGCTAAAGTCCAAAAAGCTGTTTTTATCCAAACCGTACAGCTCCGCCGCCGTCCAGACGTCACCGCCGTGCCCGTGTTTTTCAAGCATCATTTTTCACCGACCTTACTCTATCTTCTTCACAGCAGTCTGCCTGCCAGCAGAATAACCAGCAGCAAAAAGGTTTCCGTCAGCTCATTAATGGCCCCGTAGGTATCCCCCGTCAGACCGCCCAGCCTAGCCGCCAGCCTGCGGGCCAGCAAAACACTGAAGCCGAGAGCCGGCAAACCAAGAGCAATGGCAAAAACTATGCCTGTCTGGACCGCTTCGCCGCTCCAAACCCCCGTACCTGCCGACAACCCCGCAGCCAGGACTGTACAAACGGCCAGCTGCCTGCCGCCAAAGCCGGACAGCAATCCGCCTAATCCTCCACCGGACCGGGCATACGGCCACCAGGCGACAGCTGCCGCCATGCACCACCGGCTCCAGATGGCCACCGCAGGCAATAATCCGACTCCGTTCTGCCAGCCGGACTCCAGCAGGCCCTCCAATAGGGCAAACTTCATCAGCAGCTGCAGCACACAGGCCGCCGCCCCCATAGCTCCAACCCGGCTATCCTTCATAATGGCCAGCATGTCCTCACGGGAACGGTGGCTCAGCACACCGTCCGCCGTGTCCATCAGCCCGTCCAAATGAAAGCCTCCAGTCAGCATCACCCACAGCCCGGTGAGCAAAGCGGCAGCAGGCACAGGGGGCAAAAGCCAGGACAAGCCCCAACCCGCCCCGGCAAGGACAATCCCAATAGCCAGTCCTACCAAGGGGTAACAAACCACACTCCTGCGGAGGACCTTGTTGTTGAAGGGGATGGCCACCGGCACCGGGAAGCGGCTTAGCAGCTGGAACGCCGCCCCGAGGGGATGCATTATTTCCAGCCAGCCTGAATTGCGATTGCGCATAACACACCTCCGGCAATGAAGTACCCCGTTATGTATAAAAGCTTTACAGTTGAGCGGATGTGGGAGCGCCTCAACGGCATCAGAGCCCAGCCCATCACCGCCCGCTGGCTGACGGTGCCGCCGTAGACGTTGCGTCCGCCTAACTGCACCCCCATGGCCCCTGCTACAGCAGACTCGGGATAGCCGCTGTTCGGGCTGGGATGGAGGGCGGCGAAGCTTCTCACCGAACGAAGAGAACGCTTGCCGGACAGACCCGGGGTCAGCCAAGCCGCCAATACCAGCAGCAGTGCCGTGAGCCGGGCCGGCAGCAGGTTCAGCAGATCGTCCAGCCGGGCGGAGGCCCAGCCGAAGTCACGGTAACGTTCATTACGGTACCCTACCATGGAATCCAAGGTGTTGGTTGCCCGGTAGAGAATGGCCAGGGGCGCTCCGCCCAGCAGCGCAAAAAACAGAGGGGAGACCGCTGCATCCACTGTATTTTCCGCCACCGTTTCCACTGCTGCTCGGGTGATCTCCGGTTCGTCCAGCCCGGCCGTATCCCGGCCCACAATGTAGCCGACCCACTTTCTGGCCTCCGCCAGATTCCCTTCCGCCAGGGGGCGGTAAACCTGCATGGCCGCATCCTTCAAACCTTTGAAGGCGATAGTGGTGGAGATAAACCAGACGTTGGCCACCCGGCCAACCCAGGGGTGAACCATGTACAGAGCCGTGATCAGGGCGTACATCAGGCCGGAAGACACCACAACTGTCGTGACGGTTAAAATAATGCCCCTTAACCGCTCCCGCCGGGGAGAGCGCGCTTGAGCCATCTCCGTGCCGGGGGGATATAGACGGGCCTCCAGCCACTTTATCAGCTGCCCCATCAGAATGACAGGATGTTTGGGCCAGGGCGGATCGCCAATGACCCAGTCCACAACCATCGCCGCCAGCACCATCCACAGAATCTCCGCCGGATGATAAAACAACATGAGCCTTTACCGCCTTCCCTTTTGCCGGGATGATGGGGACCCTTGTCCCTCCGGTTCATCAGACTCTTCGGCATCGGAGCGTTGAGCGCTCCTGGAGGCCAGTTCCTTTTGCAGCCGCTTCAGCTCCACGGGAATCCCCGCCGTCACCAGATAAACCTCCTGGCAAATGGCCGCCACACGCCGGTTCATGGCTCCCGCCAGATCCCGGTACAGGCGTCCCAACGGATATTCCGGCACGATCCCGCTCCCTACCTCATTGGTAACCAGCAGCACATGGTGTCTGACCTGCAGCAGCCGTTCAATCAGCCCGTCTATTGCCTCTTCCGCTCGTTGGGCGGCACGCTGGCGGGCTTCCTTGTCCCAGTCGGCTTCTTCCTCAGCAAGAAGAACATTGGTCAGCCACAGGGTGAGGCAGTCCACCAGCACAACCTGAGGGCCTGCCCGATTGGCCGCCCGGTCCAATGCGCGCAGGGCATCGGACAATAACAACGGTTCCTCCAGCGTATGCCAAAAAATATCCTGATCCAGCTCACGTTTTGTGCGGTGGAGGGTGATCCGTTCCTCCATCTCCTCATCGAGCGCCTGGCTCGTGGCAACGTAATAGCCGGTCTCGCTTAATTCAGCCGCGTAGGCTTCGGCGAAGCCGCTTTTGCCGCTTCTGGCTCCGCCTGTAATCAGCACCAGCATGTGGTCCCCACTCCCTTGCCTGTTATGAAGAAATTGTTAATGCCCTTCGCTTCCGCTTACCCCTGCCTGGGCAAAGGTAGCCATCTCGGCCATGATTTTCACCGCTGCCTCTACCAAATGGAAAGCCAACACCGCACCGGTTCCTTCGCCAAGCCGCATATCCAGTCCCAGCATCGGCGAGATGCCGGCTTCCTTTACCAGCAGCGCATGCCCCTGCTCCCCGGACAGATGGGACCCGATCATGTACCCCTTCGCTGCCGGAGCCAGTCTGGCTGCCGTGAGAGCCGCTGCCGTGGAGATGAAACCGTCGATGACAATGGGCTTGCGGGAGGAGGCCGCCCCGAGAATCAGTCCGGTCAACCCGGCGATTTCCAAACCGCCTACCTTGGCCAGCACATCCATCGGGTCCTCGGGATTAGGCAGGTTGGTTTGAAGCGCCTGTTCGATGACTTCAATTTTGCGGACCAGCCGCTGGTCGCTGATGCCTGTGCCTCGACCTGCCGCGGCAGCCGGGGTAATCCCGCCGAAAGCCGCGAGAATCGCCGCACTGGGAGTAGTATTGCCGATGCCCATCTCGCCAGTGGCGAACAGCCCTGTGCCTTGCGCCGCCAGCTCCAGCGCCAGCTCGTAACCGGCCTTTACTGCCGCTTCCGCTTCCTCCCGGGTCATCGCCGCTTCCTTGGCCATATTGCGGGTGCCCCGGCGGATTTTGCGGTTCAAGAGCCCGGGATGCTCCACGTCTCCATTTATACCCATGTCCACACATACCACGTTCGCTCCGGCATGCCGGGCCAGTACATTGACCGCTGCTCCCCCGGCAAGGAAGTTCAGCACCATCTGCCAGGTAACCTCAGACGGAAACGCGCTGACCCCCTCCTCGCATACGCCGTGATCTCCTGCCATCACCACCACCGTTTTGGTGCCCAAGGACGGAGCCAGCTCACCGGTAATGCCGGCCAGCTGCACGGCAATCTCCTCCAGCTTGCCCAGACTGCCCGGAGGTTTGGTCAACTGATCGAGATGCTGCTGCGCCCGTTCCATAGCTCCCTCATCCAACGGCAGAATTCCCGCCGTCATTTCCTCAATACCCTTAACATACGACATGTGTTATGCTCCTTCCTCTATGTAAAAAAATGAACTCTCTCTCCCAGTCTGCCTTCCCTTAAGGGTAATCAACTATGTATCGGCGGCGCTTACGTCCCAACTTCCCACCACTAACCTTCAACTCCGCCGTCACTCTACCCGCTAAGGAAACTCTGCAACTCTTACATCCCAACTTCCCACCACTAACCTTCAACTCCGCCGTCACTCTACCCGCTAAGGGAACTCTGTGACTCTTAGAGGCTGAAAACAAAAGGTTTTCGATTCTAACGGAACTCAGAAGCCCTTACATGGCCCAAAGCTGTCCCTTCGCAGCATTTTCAGCCGCTAAGAGTCGCTCAGTTCCGTTAACGCGCCAAACTCCCCAAATTCCTCGTCTAAGAGCTTCTCAGTTCCGTTACGCGCATAACCCCCGCCGCCGGATTACCTTACCCGCAGGTACCTGCTATAAAGAGCATATTAGTTTGTGGCTGGTTGAGTCCTAGAGGTCGCAGGTTAGTCGTCAAAACACACTAAGTTTGCCAATAACATTCGCTGCGATACCGTATTTCAGGTTAGCGGAAGGCATTGTTGCGCTATCTCCTCCTATATCGGGAAAAGCGGGCAATAGCGGAAGGAAAACTTCCGTTATTGCCCCTGCGGACAAAGGTTTGTTGGCAAAAGGTCTGCAATAGCGGAAAACTGCCTTCCCCTATTGCGCCAATATGGGCGACAGCAGCCGAATAGCGGAAGGTAAGCTTCCGCTAACGTCAGCTTAGCCGGGTGGCCGACCTTCGCCCGGCCCTTCCAATCAGGGGCGGAACAGCGCCCCTCGCCTCCGGCGACCACGGCTCCGGCGGCGTCAGCCCCTTTCCGGCGCCAACGGCCCTGCCGCCTGCCGGCTCAGCCCTCCTCCGGCTGCAGCAAGATCTGCGGTATCCCCGATACCGGATGGGCTACCACAGCCGGGACCGTGCCATAGACCCGGCCGATCAGCGCCGGGTCTATAATCTCCGCCGGCGTGCCCTCGGCCACAATCCGCCCCTGGTGCAGCACCAGCAGGCGGTGGCAGTACTGGGCCGCCAGGTTCAGGTCGTGGAGCACCGCCACGACCGTTAGCCCGTTCTCCCGGTTCCAGCGGGAGACGTAATCCATCATCTGCAGCTGATAGCCGATATCCAGATAGGTGGTCGGCTCGTCCAGGAGCAGCACCCGGGGCTCCTGGGCCATGGCCTTGCCCAGCGCCGTGCGCTGGCGCTCACCGCCGCTCACCTGGTCCAGGGTGCGGTCGGCCAAGGCCATAAGGCCCAGCCGCTCCATAACCTGGTCCAGAAGCCGGTCCACCCCGCCGCTTAGGCGCTTCTGCCCTTCAGTTACCAGCGGTTGCCCTTCGCCTCCGCCCTTCTGCCCTTCAGTTACCAGCGGTTGCCCTTCGCCTCCGCCCTTCTGCCCTTCAGTTACCAGCGGTTGCCCTTCGCCTCCGCCCTTCTGCCCTTCAGTTACCAGCGGTTGCCCTTCGCCTCCAACCTTCTCCCCCGGCGCTGCCCAACCGCGCGCTTCCCCGCCCGAGCGGCGTTCACGCCCCAGCCAGTCCTGATGGGGAAACCGCCCCATCTCCACCACCTGACGCACCGTGAAGCCCACAGGCGGAATCGCCTCCTGCTCCAGCACCGCCATCAGCTGCGCCAGCCTCCGGCGGGAGTACGTCTCCGCCGGACGGCCTTCGATGCGCACCTCGCCGGCATCAGCCCGCTCCACGCCGGAGATCAGCCGCAGCAGTGTGGATTTGCCGCTGCCGTTGGGCCCGATGATACCGTAGATTTCCCCCGGCTTCACCCGGAAGCTCACATCCTGCAGCACCGGAGTGCCGTCATAACCTTTAAAGCAATCCACCGCCTCAATCATGGCGCCCTTTCACCCGCTTTATTCAATATTTTGTTCCGGGTCCCGACAAGGCGTCCGGCAAAGACTCCCATGTATTCGTAATCGGAATTCACCCTGTTACCCAAACTACGTCCCCGACCGGATCTTCCGCTTCTGCAGCAGATAGGCGAAGAACGGCGCACCCAGCAGCGCCGTGACCACACCCAGCGGGATTTCCTTGGGCGACAACACCATCCGGGCCAGCGTATCCGCCCACAGCACATATATCCCGCCCACCAAGGCCGACAGCGGCAGGATAAGCCGGTAATCTGGGCCGACGGTCAACCGCACCAGATGCGGCACCACCAGACCCACGAAGCCGATGACGCCGCACACGGAGACAGCGGCCGCCGTCAGCAGGGTGGAAACCAGCAGTACAATCAGTTTGGTTCGCTCCAGGTCCACACCCATGTAAGCCGCTTGGCGCTCCCCCAGAGCCATCAGGTTCAACTGCCGCACATAGGCGCACAGGATAGCAAATCCAACAACCGCGTACGGGAGTAAAATTTGTGAATAAGACCAGTTGCGCATGGACAGGCTGCCCATGAGCCAATAGAGGATTTCATTAACCACCTGGTTGGACATGCTGACCATCAGCGACACGAAGGAGCTCAGGAAGGCGCTAACCACCACCCCGGAGAGCACCATGGTTTCAATCCGGGTTTTCCCGCCGTGGGAGGAGAGGCGGAATACAGCGCCCAGGGTAAGGGAGCCCGTCAGGAAAGCCACCAGCGGAACCGTCCACTGCCCCAGCGCCTGCTGGTAGCCGAACAGAATCAGGAAGGCTGCGCCGACGGAGCAGCCCGAGGCGACACCCAGGGTGTAAGGGTCGGCCAGCGGATTGCGCAGCACTCCTTGGAACCCGGTGCCCGCCGCCCCCAGAGCAGCCCCCACCAGGATGGCCAGCACTACCCGGGACATCCGGATTTTGAAGATAATCTGCTCATGAGCCGCCGGCCAGTCCGGCGTTATCCAACTGCCCAGCTGCGGTACCCGGGAGAACAGAATGCGCCAGACCTCCGCAAGGGGCAGCCTGGCCGAACCCAGGGACAAGCTCACAATAACGGAGAAAAGAAGGAGCGCAGCCGCTCCTCCTCCCCACACTAAGAGTCGTTTTTTCATGTTATTTGACAACGTCCGGATGAATCGCCTTGGCAATCTCCTTAAGCCCTTGAGTCAGCCGGGGCCCGGACCGGTTGGTCAGATTGGTATCGATGCCGTACATCTTGTTGTTCTTCAGCGCATCGGTAGTCGAGAAGCCGGCTCTGCTCTTGATGGTTTCCGGGAGATTCCCCATGCCTTCACCTACAGAATAGATGATGACCTCAGGGTTAGCCTTCACAATAGCCTCCGGATCAATTTCATACCAGCCTTTTTTGCCGGCACCCACATTGATGCCCCCGGACAGCTCCACCATTTCACTCAGGAATTCCCCATCCCCTACAGTCCAGCCGGGATTAAATTCCATGTACACGCGCTTTTTGGGCGTATCCTTTACCAGGTCCTTCACCTTCTGGATGTCGCTTCTCATGGAATCGGCCACCTTCTTGCTTTGGTCCTGCATATTCATGATCTTGCCGTACAGCTCCACCCGTTCGATAGCCTGCTCCATGCTCTTCGGGTTAATGGCAAATACCTTCACACCCAGGCTGCGGAGAGCCTCCACCGGCTTTTTGTTCAGCGACGAGGAAGCGAATACCACATCCGGATTCAGTGCCAGCACGGATTCCACATTGGTGGTCAAATCGCCCACCTGTGTCTTCTTTTTGGCATCTGCCGGGTAATCACTCCACTTGTCCACACCTACGATACGGTCTCCTGCACCAACAGCGAACAGACTCTCGGTTTCACTGGGAACCAGCGTTACGATCCGCTCGGGTGCCTTCTCGAATACAACCTCCGTATTGGTGGCGTCTGTCACCTTCAGGGGGTAGACGGTTTGCTGGGACGCAGCCGCTCCTGCCGAAGGCGATGCCGCCGTAGCGGGTGTGACCGTAGCCGCCGCTGTGGGGGACGCGCTCCCCTCCGCATTGTCCTTGCTGCCGCAGCCGGTTAAGGCCAGGGATAACGCCAGGACGAGCGCCATAGCCCAGCCTGCGGTTTTCTTGAACTTCGAATCTGCAACCATGTTCATTCCTCCATTTGCGTATTTTCCGCCATTTTAGCCGATGTTCCCATGAAGATTCACGCGAAAAAGCCCCCAGCTCAAAAAACGAGGCCGGAGGCGAGCAAATCAAGGACGTAACGGAATGCAGTCGGCATCCCCATTTAGGTACACATGATTAGCCTGATCCTTTTCCTCGAAGGATTTCGCAGCTTGTACCCAAGGGCAGGTCTCCTGACTTGCGGGTTGAGGCGTATCTGACAACTCGCTTGAGGGCATCTTACACCGCCTTTTCGCCCCATCCTGCGTTACTTTCGTTTGACGTACCACCGGTACGCCTTCACAAAAGTGCCTTGCCTGGAACGAAAATTCAGTATAATCTGCTCCCCTCGGAGTTTTCAGAGACACCTAATAACTCGCCCGGCCTTCCCATTCTGCGCTTCTCGCGCATAAACAGTGGCTTTGGTTCAATGGGCTCATCCCCTGCTCACAGTGGCGGGACCGTGCCGGCTTCTACCGGCTTCCCTATTAACCCTTGCACCGCTGCGGTGCGAAGGGACCCTCGGGTATAGAATCTGTCTAACAATGGATATGGACGGGCGGATGTTCGAAACACCCCTATGTTACCTTTAGAGCCCTCGGGAAGTCAAGGTGAAATGAAGCTCCTGATGCCTAAAGACGCGTGCGGATATACATATAATCATTCAGAAGCAGGTCCAGCCTCTTGCTGATCTCGATCACCTTAGGATCGGTGAGAGACTCCTCCACACTGGCGGCTTGTTCCAGCCGGGTGCGCAGCAGATGGATCTCTTCCTCAAGCCCTACTGCCGTATTGCGGCTGCGCCCCGATAAGGGCTCCACGGCCAAACGGACAGCAGTGTTCGTCATATTCCTGCTTACACGAACCGGAACGGCTTTTGGGTAAGAGCGAATAAACGGACCGGATGCCATTCCAATTCCCTCCCCATGCTTTTGACAAAAGCAGACGGCCTGCCTGAATTGTGCACGATTGCAACCGGTCAAGCCCTACTCCCAATATACCAGTTAATTCCTGAAAAGGGAAGGCGAAATACCCGGTCGGCGGGGAGTTGTACAGGGCTTTTACCCTACTTGTGAAAGCTTTGCCATAAACTTTCCAATCCGTTCCAAAGCCTCCAAAAGCTGATTAATAGAGGTGGCATAGGAGCAGCGCAAAAAGCCCTCTCCGCCCATTCCGAACACATGTCCGGGCACCGCAGCAACCTTCGCATCATTCAGCAGGCGGAAGGCGAACTCCTCCGAGGTAAGACCCGTGGACTCAATGCTTGGGAATGCGTAAAATGCGCCCTGCGGCTCATGACAGGCCATGCCGATATCCCGGAACCCCTTCACTACCAGCCGTCTGCGCTGGTTGTAGGATTCCATCATCCGGTCCTTCTCCTCCATGCCGTTCTTAAGCGCCTCCAGCGCCGCCACCTGGCCCATAATAGGAGCGCACATGACCGTATATTGGTGGATCTTCAGCATGGCAGCGATCAGCTCCCGGTGCCCGCAGATATAGCCCATTCTCCAGCCTGTCATGGCGAAGGCCTTGGAGAAGCCGCTCACCAGGAGCGTCCGGTCCTTCATCCCCGGCAAGGAGGCAAAGCTGCAATGGTTGCGGTCATAGGAAAGCTCCGCATAGATTTCATCGGAAATCACCAGAAGATCATGCTCCTCCACCAGCTTGGCGATAGGCAGCATTTCCTCATAGGTCATAACGCTTCCCGTGGGATTGTTGGGGTAACACAGAATCAGAACCTTGGATTGAGGCGTAATCTTCGCCTTCAGACTTTCGGCGGTCAGCTTGAACCCGTCCTTGGCGAAGGTCTCGATTCCTACCGCCACACCGCCGCCGATGGTTGTAATGGGGCTGTAGGACACATAACACGGCTCCGGGATCAGAATTTCATCCCCCGGGTTGATCAGCGCCCGCAGTGCCAGGTCGATGGCCTCGCTGCCGCCGACGGTGACGATCATTTCATGGGCCGGATCGTAGGCCACATGAAACCGCTCATACAGATATTCCCCAATGGCTTCCCGCAGCTCGGGCATGCCCGCATTGGAGGTATATTGGGTTTTGCCGCGTTCCAGTGAATAGACACAAGCCTCCCGCACATGCCAGGGGGTAACGAAGTCAGGCTCGCCTACCCCCAGGGAGATAATGCCCGCATCCTTGCTGGCGCTCACCAGATCAAAAAACCTGCGAATCCCCGAGGGCGGTATAGCCCTGACCCGGGGGGTTAAATAACGCTCCATGGAATCCAGCTTGGATGTCATGCTTTATCGTAACCTCCACTCGATATAATTACGGGGCAATGACCAGCCGGTTATCATCCTCATGGTCCTCGAACACAACGCCGTCCTGCTTATATTTTTTGAGAATAAAATGGGTTTTAGTTGACAGTACCCGGTCGATGGAGGACAGCCGCTGGGACACGAACGACGCTACTTCCTTCAAGTTATGGCCTTCTACTTCAACCAGCAGGTCATAAGCGCCGGACATCAGATACAGTGTTTTCACTTCAGGGAACAGGTAAATCCGCTCGGCAATGGCATCGAAGCCTCTGCCCCGCTCCGGTGTAATTTGCACCTCAATCAGCGCGGTTACCTTGTCATCCTCCACCTTGCTCCAATTCACAACGGGCGCGTACTTGACAATGACCTTCTCCGCTTCCAGCTCCGCGATGGCCGTCAGCACCTCCTCATGCGGCGCCCCCAGCATGGTCGCGATAAGTTCCGGCGCCCGGCGGGCGTCCTCGTTCAGAATCTCCAGAACCTTGGATTTCAGTTCAGTCATGTTTCGATCAGCTCCCCAGATTAATGGCTTCTTATAATTAGCCGCTTGAAAAAGTTGCTAATGCAGTTCATGTTAACACATGTTTGCCCGTGTTGCCATACAGGTCTTTATTTAAAAAACCGCAACTGTGCAGTTGCGGCTTCGTCTCCCTATGCATGGTTTGCCTTCTCTGTCCATCTGAACCAGGAACGATTCATGTTACCTTATAAGGTAATGGTCTGAAAACCCGCAGGAAACATAAATCCGGCCGCCTGATGCCAATAAATCCGCCCCCTGCTCCTTGGCACTGCAGATTACGTTATATATGGAGCTGACAGCAATAAAGGCCTTATACATTTCATCGGAGAAGTTGTTGGAGCTCAGCTCTTGAAGCAGCGCATGCTGGATCGGATAATAACTGGCAAGCTGACTTTTGTAAACAGTAATATCGGATTCACCCCGATGGATGCTGAAGGATTCCGAATAGTTCAAGCTTGTAAACGCATGTTCAGCGCACATTTCCGGCAGGAAGGTGTACAACTCCTCGGCCAGATGGTGATCGTCGAAGTGGTTTAGCAGGGTGTCATAATAATCCTCATAGCTCCCCTGCTCCACACAGGCACCGTATAACCCGATAGCCTGGCGGGTGAAGCGCGCCAGCTGTTCCTCGGAATAGGGATAGGGCGTATAGGTTTCTTCCTCCTGTCTGAGGAAGAAGAACTGCTTTTGCGAGCTAAACCCCTTCGTGTTCCACTCCCGGACATAGTCCGCCACCATTCCGCTCAGCTCGGGACTTACGATATTATTAATCCTGCATTCGCCAGTGATGTTGTCGCCGTTTTTGGCACCATAGACCTTGATGCAGCAGATCTTCTGGTTGCCGATCCGATCGGCAATTCCTTCCCGGAGGAGCTTCCACAGGGTTGAAGCCTCATGCTCCTGCGGAGTGTCCCCCATACCCACAACATTGCTCTGGTACATTACCCAGCGGTGCGGGGTACCTGCGAATACGGTTTCCAGTTGGGCGGACGGGTTATCCTTAACCATCGCACGGATGCCATCCAGCATGCCGAACAGGAAGCTTCCCTGAGCCATACCCAGCGCCTGCTTCCGGTCACTGCCCAGTGCCGCGGAACATTCGAACAGACGGCGGTCCCAATCGGGGGACTCCACATAAAAATCAAGCACTGCGGTTTGTTCCTTCAATTGGGCGATCTCCGGACGGATGGAAACCCGCCATTCCGGCAGAACCAGTGCTCCGTCCATGATTTCGCATGGTTCGTCCGCAAGAAGGCTTTTCATGCTTATAAGAATAGATTGCGGGTCGTCCAGGGCAAGAGCCTGTTCCTGCTTACTCTGCTTTTTCAGCTTCTTAAAAAACATCTCGACACTTCCTTTACTATGTGGAATGACTGATTGAAGGATAATTTATGCCGGGCACAGAAAAATGGTGGAAATTGTATAATGCTTCATCGGTTGGTTACTGTTTTTTGTTTACACAGAAATGATTACATAAAAAAATGGTATGACATTGAACGTCATACCATCCTCGTATGAATTGTGTAAAAATCCTAAGCCTGATTCAGCTCCTCCTGCTCCGCCACCAGCACGTCTACACCCGTGTCCTGAATACGGGCCAACTCCTCCTCCACCGCGTCCCAGTCCGTGATAAGAGTATCGAATTGGGAAGGTTCGGCCACCTTCAGGAAGCCTTCAAAGCCCACTTTATTGTGGGGCATAAGGGCAATATTCCGTCTGCTGTTTTCAACCACTGCCTGTTGGAATGCGGCAACCTCGGAGGTGCCGTTGGTGAGCCCGCTTTTGGCGGAGAAGCCTGCACCGGTAATGAAGTTCAGATCGAAGTTCATCCTCCGCACAAAATCAATGGCCAACGCATCACGGCAATTGCCTCTTGCCCGGAGCTTGCCTCCGGCGATGTACACATCCACATTCTCCCGGGTGCGCAGCTCATCCGCAATAATGATGGAATTGGTGACCACCGTGAAGGGAATATCCCGGGGCAGGTATTTCAGCATCAGAAACCCTACGGAAGCACTGGTCAAAAAGATAATATGATTCGCCTGGATGAAGGTACATGCCCGTTTGGCAATGGCATCATAGTGAGGGTCAATCTCCTCGATTTCCCGCACCGTCCAATTGGCGGGCGGTTGAAGTCCCACTTTTTGCAAAGGAATAGCCCCGCCATGTGTCCGCTTCAGCAGACCTTTTTCCTCCAGAATCCGCAGATCCCGTCTGGCAGAATCCACCGATACCTGAAAGCCTTCCTGAATATCAGCAATGCTAATCCTACCTCTGGATTCCAATAGCTTAAGAATTTCCTGATGGCGTTCTTCAATAAACATCGGATCACCGCCTGAGTATGATGACTGATCATGGTCGACTCATAACCAGCTATTCATATTATATCATGTTTATTAATGATTTCAATACATTTACATTAACAATCGTTAAATAACATTAAATAGCATGAATGAAACTCTCCTTAACCAGATGGTCATACACCCAATCCTTAATCTGTTGGGCCACCTCCGGCGTCTCCGTATCCGAGGTGTCAATGGTCGGCATCGGCGGATCGTAATCGCTGTCCGCATGTTCGAGCAACCAGGTAGCGAAGGTGATGTGTTCCGTTATCAAACCCTCCTCCCATTTCCTTGCGCGTAGTCTTTCTTCGCGGATGTGGTCATGGCAATGCAAATTGAGGTAATAGATCTTGCTGAAGCAAGAATAATCCACACACTGCTCCACATCCTTGGGCATCATCGTTCCGCAAAGCACAGTCAACCTTCCGCCAGCAGCAATACCGCGCGCCAACCGAAGCCATATATTGCGCTGCTTCTGCCAATCATCGCCTGTAAAAGGGCTCAACCAATCCAGATCAAAAATTTCAAACTCCGGCAGCACTTTCCGCAGCTCCGGAATCACATACGATTTCCCCGACCCGCTGGCCCCTGTCACTATAAATAATGGGAGCTTTCCTTCCATTTTCCCTTCCTCCTCCGGCCATTTTCCAGTTCCATTGTACGAAATCAGATCCAGCAAGGAGTAGGGCAAAGAACGGTAAAACAAAATAATCCTCCATTACCACAAATTCCGCAAGAAGGCAGACAAAAAAAGCACACCCGCATTCTAGCAGATGTACTTTTTCTCCTTCATTTGGTAGAATTATACTTGGAAATAGAAACTAACCCCAATTAGCCATTGTTTCGTCTTTTTCCTGAATACCAATGTTTTTAAATGCATTTCTCATAGCCCTAGTTTCATCTAGAGAAAGCGTTTTCGTGATGCTGCGAATATTCAACGAAGGTTTTTGAAGCTTTTTCAAACGAATCGCCTGATGCAAGTATGGTGACATCTGAACCATTCCCATTTTGGCACCCCTCTTAAAGAAATTTTTGGAATCAATTCCTATATTAATAATATCAGAATTATTAGATTTTGAGAACCGGGATGGTGGGGAATTTGTCCAAAAGGAAGGTTTTTTTGCCCATTTTATTGCTTTTTGTCATTACACAACTGTGGTTCGTGTACATTACCTTATCTGGTCCTTATTTAGGAGCACAAGTGGAAAGAGATAAGAATGACCAATGGGTTGTGAAAAGCATAATAAAAGAAGGCAATGCCTATGGGGACTTGCTGCCCGGCGATGTTATCCTTACTGTCAATGATCAACCCTTGGAGCATAACCCAAGCATTCAAAAATGGCATAATCTCGAACACGCTCTATCTCTTCAAATCCAAAGGCATAACGAAGTGTTAGAATTCGATTATTCAAATGTCCGACTGCGCCATTATGATCTTTCTCCATTGCTTAGCGGAATAATTTGTTTTTTGCTTTCAGGAATCATTTGGCGAAAAATGTCCAACTCTCCCTCTGCTCGATTATTGTCAGTTGTTTTTCTTGTAGGAGGTATTATTTTTATAAGTCAAGGGGCTTCTATACGCAATGATCCTTTAGGAAAAATAACCATTAATACCTTCATGATGATCCTTCCAGTCTGCTTCCTGCAATTCCTGCTTCATTTCTTCAAGGAAAAAAGCAACATTACAATGACCCCTATTTTCTTTAGAATAAGATGGATATTATATCCAATTATTATTCTTGCAGCGGTTATCAAACTGCCTTACTTTTATGAAAGCAAATCAGTCTATTACATTCAAAGTGTTAGCTCAATTACAACTCTCGGGTTCTTTACGATTACTATATTCGGTAATATTATCTTACTGTCATATTTGTATTTAAAGTATCGAAACACGGGAAACCACGTATCTACTATAATAAAGACAATATGGTTTTCTTTATCATTTTCATTTCTTCCTGTTATTCTACTATCTTTTCTACCCCAAATCTTTATGCAAGATGTTATCATAGACGCCGTATACACCAGTTGGTTTCTATTATTTTTCCCGGCATCCTTCGCTTACCTGATTGCGTCTGATCAGCTATATGACATCGGTCTGGTGTTCCGCCGTTTCTTATTTGGCTGTATTCTCGCCGTGGTTCCATCCGCATTATTAACCGGTTTATTCACCTTTTCCTTCTATCGCATCGTCCTAAAAGAGCAAGTGATCTTCCTCTTTTTTTCTTGTGTCCTTACGCTTTCGTTTATGCTCTATTTCACAGAAAACCTTGTCACCCGGCTAGAGACGCTGTTCTTCCCCCGGCGAGCCATGCTCAAAACGTCGCTGAAGAAAATCTCCAAAAACCTGAGTACCGTTTCCACAATGCGGGACTTGAAGGATATTTTCCTGAATGATATGGTCCAAACCTTGGAGGTCCGTGGCGGCGCTATAGTATTCCGTTATCCGGACAGTGTCGAGATTCTGTCTGCCGGAGAGGTGGACGAAGTCCAGGTGAAGGAGCTGCTTGCTGCAGGGACGCTCCTCCAGGATGACCGGTATACCTGCAAGGAGATCAGCCATACGGAGGATAGCACCAGTTATCTGGTGATGACACGAAAACGCACCAATGTGCTGCTCAGCAAGGAGGAACGCCACTGGCTGGGGCTCATTACCTCCTATCTGGAGGTCTGTATGGAGAATGTCCATCTGATCCGGACGTTGACCAATCAGCTTCAGGACTTGTCCACCAAGTTTTCCAATAGCGCGTCAGCCGAGGAGTTCCAGTGGTTTCGCAAGGTGATGTTCGAATTGCAGGAAGAGGAGAGGATCCGTATCGCAGCAGATCTCCATGATACCACTATGCAGGATTTATTCTTTCTGAAACGACGCTTCGCCGCCCTGATGGAGCGGTTCGCCATGAACCCGGAGGAGAAGCAAAACCTGGATAACATTCTGAAGTTTGTGGATTTGATCAACGCCAGCCTCCGCCAAAGCTGCTTCGAGCTGAACCCCCATCTCCTCCGGGAGATCGGGCTGGTGCGCACCTTGAATCAATATTTGGAGAAGGAAACCTACACCACCCCCTTCAAAATTCTGTTCGACGCGGAGGATGGTGTGGAACGGGTAGAGTTGGAAACCCCGACCACCAAGAAGCATATTCTGCGGATTGTGCAGGAGCTGTTGAACAATGCCAAGAAGCATTCCGAAGCATCTGTGGTTAGCTTCCGTTTTTCCATGGAGGGGGACCGGTATCTGCTGGTGTATGAGGATAATGGGGTTGGCATCGGGGCCGAAACGAAGGAAACGCGCAGAATCGGGGAATCGGGGATTGGTTTGGAGCAAATGAAGGGCCGGGTGCTGCTTTTGCAAGGCTCCTTCGACGTGACGACTCTCCCCCAAGGCGGTACAAGCATCACCATTGTGATTCCGGTGCAGGAGGAAACCGAACCGAAGGCGGTACAACCGCCGCATTTGCGGTTGGTGTAAGCGGACAGTCGCTTGCGGGGATGGAACAGCATTCTAACGGCGGTGAGAGACGCTATTAGGTCGAAAATGCACCCTCCGGAATTCTAACGGCGGTGAGCGACGTTATTCCAGGGAAATCGCAGCAAACTGGGGACTTTTTCCGGAAATAAGGTCTCTGGCCGCCGTTAGAATTTCCCAACCCCGTTTTTCGCCTAAATAAGGGCCGTAGCTTCCGTTAGCGTCGGCAACCACGGAGGCCGTGCCGCACACGCATCCCCAGCATCCGCAACCACAGAATCCGCGCTGCACCGGCATCCCCAGCCACACCCAAACAAGAAAAAATCCCACCCTCGATCACTCGCGCCTCTAGTTGGCAAATGATCGGGTGGGACCTTCTATGGATAAAATCGGCCATTCGCTCCTCAATTTGACGAAAAACCGTAAAACACGCTGCTCTGTTTGGACTTAACCGGCATTACCCAACGTATGATCCCGGGGGAGCATCAGCTTCTTCATATGCTCACCGATTCCGCGGCACTCATATCCGGGGGCGATATAGATCTCCAGATCCTGCACATGGCCGGGACCTTCGATCCGGCTGCCGATTCCAACCAGATGGCCGCAATCATAAGCGGCGATCATACCGGCGGTATCCGCATCCTGCTCATTCCACCCGTCTTGGGGCTGCCCGGTGAGGCTGCTGAAAAACGCTGCCAGCTCTTCCTGCTCGGGAACTCCAACCTGAAGGGCTATCTTCACCTGCGTTCACTTCCTCAATCCGTCTTTCTGTATATAAATATACACCGACATGTATTTTTATGCAAGTGTTTTTTGAGTTTTCCCCAAAAAAATATCCGGCCCTAATCGGACCGGCATTCTGGTTATTGTTTCTCCAATTCCTTACGGATGAACTCCAGGAAGCGGGCAGCCTCCTCCCGGCTTAATTCCCGGTTCCCGTCCTTAAACGCAAACTGCTCAAGTACGACCTCGTCCGGCAAATGAAGCTTGTTTCTTAATTCCTGTACCTCTCCGGAACATCTGCATATCATCTTCATAACCGGATCACCCCCATATCCAAGAAAGCGCTTATATATCTATTTTACACCTTTTTCGACATTTTAAATAGTCACCGGGAGTTCAAAACAGTATTAATTCCTCCGTGGACTCAAGCGGGCGGTAACAATGAACCGCTCCGGCGCCGGGCCGACGAAATAGAACGGGTAACAGGTGATAAGCCGCAGAACCGAAAACTCCTCCTCCGGGAAGGAATACGCCGCCGTTTCCCGTACTACCTCCACCGTCTCTACTGTATACGTATACATCCCCGACCCGGTCTCCACTTGAATCTCATCACCCGGCTCCGTTTGGTTCAACACTCGGAACACCGTATCCCGATGTCCGCTGATCACACTGTTCCCCGGCTCCCCCGGGAGAGCCCCGTGCGGGTCAAGTCCCGCCCCTTTATTCAGAATATCCGCCCCGATGCCTGCAAAAAAAGGAACGCGCCTGTCTGTCTTAGGAAAATGGAGCACACCCAGCACCGCCTCCTTCTGCCGGGCTTCAGCGGCAAGCGAGGACGAAGCAGGCACCGCGGCTGTCTCAAAAACGCCGGACTGGGGCAGAAGATTCCCCTGCCTGTCCGGAGAGGCGCCGGCCAGGAAAGCATCCTGGAAAACCGGATGCCTCCTGTCCCATTCCCTCAGCACCGCCTGCTCGGCCTGGCTGCCCTTCAAGATCTGCAGCCCGGCATAGCCCCATCCGGCAGCGGACACACAGAGGATGACCCAGACGGCAAAGGTAGATTTTTTTCTCATGGCGTTATTCCTTCCGCCGTCTCCACAGCACTACAGCGCAGCAGAGGATGGAGAGTGTACATATCACAAGCAGGTTATACCAAGGGGTTGCTGTATCCGGAAGGGTGTATGGTTTTGCGGACGCCTGCCGGGCAACGTCTTGGCTGCCTTCTGCCGGGGGCTCCGCCAGTTCGCCATTCCCTGCCGCCGGTACAGGCTCATCCTCGATAGTCACCTCTTCGCCCCCTCCTCCCAATGCCAGGCCGTTAGCGGAGGGCAGCGGCGAAATGGTAGACGCCGGAGTTGCTCCCGGTACTGCGGTGGTTCCGGATCCGCCCGGGGATAGCGGAGACGGACCGCCCGAGACAGTAGGTACAGGCCCCTTTGAATCGGTTGGGGCCACACTCGGAGAAACCGGCGGACCGGGCGTAGCTGAAGCAGCAGGTGTATTCTCCGGCTCATCGGTAGGTCCGGGTGTAGGCGTAGCCCCTGATGTGGACCCCGGAGTGGAGGTTGGCGCTGAGCTTGGAGCTATAGAAGGGTCAGGCCCCGGTTCATCAGGCGCTGCTTTGGCGGCAAACTCCAGCACGGTCACGACCGCTTTGTCCTGATATTCATTGCCTGCTTCTGCAGGAAAAAACGCGGTTACCACAAGCTTATCCTCTGCCTCCGCTGCCAGGCTTCCCGTTCCCAGCTGGCCCGCCATTCCGCTCAGCTTGCCTGTATACAGGAGCTGCCCAGGGCTTTCCAGCGTCACCTCCAGCAGCTTATAGAAGCTCTCATCCCCGTGGTCGAACCGGGAATGGATACTATAATCCACCTTGCGGCGGCTGGTGTTCTTGATAACCAATTCAACGGAGAGCTGGTCTCCCGGTTTCAGATTGTGGAAGACCAGCTCTCTTTCGGGTGTGGTGCTCAGGCTAAGCCGCACGGTTTCCGCCGCTCTGCTGCTTTGGGCTTGCCATCCCATTCCACCGGCGATTACGAGCACACACAGGAAGGCAAATACCAGCCGGTACCGTATCATGCCGTCGGAAATTCACCCCTTTTCCGTTTATAATGGATTTTGCTGCTGCAAAACCTATAGCACTTCAGAATGTAACGGAACTTAGAGACCCTTAAGCCGGGAAAATCAACCGTTTGGAATTTTAACGGAACTCAAAGACTCTTATCGGGCCAAATGTGGCTGAAGGAAGCCGATTTTCCTTTGTAACGGCTTCTCAGTTCCGTTAGACGCGAAACCGGGCCATTTTCCCCCTCTAAGCGTCTCGTGGTTCCGTTACTCCCCCAACAAGAAAGAGAGTGGAGATCGAAGCTCCACTCTCCGCCCTCCGTTTTGTTAATCCACTACGGGGGTTACATACTTGCCGGGATCGCTGTACGGTACCGTCAGCTTATCGGGCTGGGAGCTTCCATCCGCCGAACCTTGGACACCGTTATTGATTCTGCCGTTCCCGTTGGGGGAATCCAGCTTCATGCCGTCCCACTGGGTGGCTTCCAGATTGAAGGCGAATTTAATGCTGTCGCCCTGGAATTTATTCTGCAGGTATTCCCCCGGCTTCAGCGGGTTTATGGTGCTGTCCTGCTTGAATTTGATCTCTATAAACACATCATCCGTATCCACCGTGGGATCCACAGGCAAACCACGGTTTGCCACTCCTCCGGGAGCGACCGTCAGGGGAGCCAGATTGATTTTGCCATTGGTGAGGTACTTGCTCTGCACCTTGCCGCCCAGATTATTGCCCACCAGATCAGCCAGGGTGAGCGTTGCGCCGTCCACCTTCACATTGCCCCGGGGCTCCCATCTGTCCGACTCCGTATCCACCTGCATGAAGTTCACCTCGAATTGGGAGAGGAATTCCTCTGCGGTGGAAAGCAGGGTCCCGTCTACAAAATCCGAAGCTGTCGTGGTCAGCAGCACCTCCTTAATCGCCAGGGAGCCTCCGTTGGTTAAGGAGAAAATCCGCTGCACGCTGTCCCCCGGCTTCATGTTAGACAGGTCGAAGTTGATCGGCTGCGACTTGGAATTGGCCACCACCTTCAAATCCAGCGTACCGGAGGCAAAGCTGTTGTTGATGGTTGCCGTGTCATTGAAATAAGCGTATGTACCTCCCCCGATCATAGAGAACCCCAAAGCCCCCGTTGCCATACTCATCAGCAATTGTTTCTTGATCCCCATTTGCCCTTCTCCTCCCAGAAAATGAACTCAATTGTATTGGAATCCTACTCAAACGAGTAAGAGCATCCACTTCGTTACCCTACCGGAGGGACTTCCTTATGGGAGGGCAGCTCGAGACTTTTCAGGCCTTTCCAGATGTTCAGAATGGAGTAGCCCAAGAGCAGAAGACCGGGAAGGATCATCATCAGCGCCGTACCGGACTTGGAGCGGGCAAAATCCAGGAAATATCCGGCATAGGGAACAGTAAATCCGGAATAAACCGCCGTCACATTATCCGACAGCACCGGCTCCGGGTCAGGTCCGTCATTGTTGTCACCTTTGGTGACATATTGGGTTTGGCCGGTAACCAGAGGGACCGCCTTCACGATCCGGTGGGTGACCAGAATGGTAGCCGCATTCTTCACTTGGCGGAAGGTAATAATCTGGCCTTCCCGGAGCTGGGTCATATCTCCACCCGGTTTAACGGCAATGATGGAGCCTGTTTGGATCTTGGGCTCCATGGAGCCGGAAAGGACGGTTTTCAACTGATGCCCCAGGATCATTGGCTCTCCTCCGGCGGATCTGGATAATAATGTAACCGTTATCATAAAAAACAGCAGCAATGCCAACAAGCAGGTAATACCTCGGCTTAACCATTTCATCAGGGGTTACGCTCCTTCGGGAATTTGGGATGGGGATGGGAATTCGGATACAGGCAGATCATTTGTATAGACGCTTTCCGTCACTGACGCAGGCGGCAAAATGGGAGTGTCGGAACAATAAACGGGAAGGGACGGATAACCATCAAGCAGGCCCGGCTCATACACGGAGACGGAGACGGCTTCCGGTTCGCCTAGGTTAGCAGGTATGAAGGTACAGCCTGGTCCCGCTTTGGAAGCCATACCGTATACTGCAGGAAACACGGCTCCGGCCGACAAGGTTCCCGAGATGGAGTGGACGCTGCTGTATTGGGAATAGGTAGGATGAACCACAGCATCCAAAGCCAGCACTGTGAAGGTCATACATAAGGAGGACAGGACCAGTGACCGGGGGGCCATTCTTCGGAGGGAACTGTGCCTCCTAGCCCTTTTTTGACGCATAGGACTCCTCCTTTCCTTACTTGTCAGACACGGTTTGAACGTTCTCAAAACAGAACACTTCTATACTATATAGCAAGGGTTTTTGGTTTAAAAGCGCTAAAAATCAATGCTGTACCATTTTTATCTTCATTTATCTCATGAAATCTCATTCAATCAACCATTCTCTCATCATTGTCCATAAAAAGCCATTCGTCATTTGTTCTGTGTGAAGAACGAAAAAGGACAGCATCCGCGTTTCGAATGCTGTCCGAATCCTTTGGGGTCAGTCGAATATTCCCATACTGATATACCGTTCGCCCGTGTCCGGGGCAATACACAGGACCCTCTGGCCTGGGTCAAGCCTTGCCGCCTCCTGCAGGGCCGTCCACACCGAGGCTCCGGCGGAGGGGCCTACCAGAATCCCTTCCTCCGCTGCCAGCCGCCGCACGGTTCTGATGGCGTCTTCGTCCTCCACCTGTACAATCCGGTCATAAACCTTTGTATTCAGAACCGCCGGAATAAATCCAGGGCTGGTACCCACCAGCTTATGCGGGCCAGGGACACCGCCGGAGAGAACCGGGGAGCCCTTAGGCTCCACCACCACGATCTTGATGCCCGGCAGCCGCGCCTTCAGCACCTCTCCCGTTCCGGTGATGGTTCCTCCCGTTCCTGCCGTAGCCACAAATACGTCCAGCCTGCCCTCCGTCTGCCGGAGAATTTCCTCCGCGGTGGTCAGACGGTGGATGTCGGGATTGGCCGGATTTTCGAACTGCTGGGGAATGTAGCTTCCCGGAATATCTGCAGCCAGCTCCAGCGCCTTCTTCACCGCGCCGGACATTCTTTCCGCAGCGGGGGTCAGCACCACCTCTGCGCCATAAGCGCGGAGCAGCTGAATCCGTTCCTTGGTCATGTTGTCGGGCATCACCAGAATGGCCCGGTAACCCTTGGCCGCTGCATTCATCGCCAAGCCGATGCCAGTGTTGCCGCTGGTCGGTTCAATGATAGTTCCGCCGGGCTGGAGCCGTCCTTCCGCTTCCGCCCTGGCGATCATATACCAGGCCGCCCGGTCCTTCACGCTGCCGCTGGGATTAAAGGCCTCCAGCTTAACATAAACCTCGGCTCCCCCTGCCGGAGCCAGCCGGTTCAGGCGCACCGCAGGCGTATTGCCGATAAGCTCGGTGATGCTGTTCACGATTCGGGCCATGGGTTCACCGCCACCTTTTTTCCCCATTGTCCTCTCTTGCCCTGTGTTTTGTCAATTCAACAAGCCTATCCGGCATTGCTTCGGGCTGCCTCTGCAGGAGCCTTCAGAAAATCCCGCATCAGGAACCACGTTAAGAGAGGGGAGCTGCCGATTGCCAGCATCAGCACATTAATGGCCAGGGTTGTCGGTGAAAACGAGACCGTAATCAGAAATGCCAGAGTCCCCAACAGGCGGCCCACATTTAACCCCAGCTCCCGCAGAACGACAAATTCCTCCCGCCGGCTGACACAATCCGGGTCTTTGCCGATCAGGTCGAAGGAAGTGGAGGTTACGGGAACCGTGTAAAAAGGGATAAACAGCGCTGTGCCGATACCGAATATCAACAGCGTCACATACTCCACCTTCCAGAAAAACGGAAGAATCACCAGTGTCAAACCCAGCACGGCCAGCAGCATGCCGCGCTTTCGGTGCCTGGGCTTGTAGAAGCGGCCCGCCATATAGAAGCTGACCAGCCCCGCGGCGGATGTAATCAAGGCAAATTTGCCCAGACTGTACTCATTCCCGGTGCTGATATACACCAGAATGCCAATCAGAAAGCCAAACACTCCTTCACGGATGCCTTGCCCCAGCATAGCCAGGAACATTTTTTTCCAAACTCCGTTTTTTCTGCGCACATACTTGGGGGTGAACGCCCAGTCATAACGCCCTTCCCCCTTGCGCTTTGCCAGGAAAAAGCTGGCGATTCCCCCGCATACAAACACGGCAAGAGACAGGGTAAAGATCAGGCGGTAGCCGGTTTCATGGGTCATCCGGGAGATCAGAAAGCCGGAGAGCCACGGAGCCAGCATACCGGAGCCCGAGCCCAATAAACCGGCCACCCCGTTAAACCGGTCCCGGCTGTCCGGGTCCGTCACCTCGAAGTAAACCACATTGAAGGAAAGCCAAAACAGCCCAGACCCTAAGCCGTGCACCAGCCCCAGGAGCCATACCATATTAGCGGCGAATTCCCCTAACAGCAGCACAATGGCATAGAAAGCGGCAGAAACCAGCACCCCTGCCCGCAGGGCGTTCATTTTGTTATGCTCCTTGACCCATTTGCCCATCAGCCAGAAGGTGACGGCCATCGACACCTGCTGCACCGCCGAAAACCAGCCCAGAAGCGAAAAGTTATGCGCCGCCTTCCACAGGTAAACATGAACGAAGGTGCCGGACAGCGCATTGCCGGCTGTGAACAGCCCATGCACCGCAAGCAGAAGCCAGGTCTGGCTGCTTAACGGGGTTTTGGACCGGGGCCGCTCCCCACCGTCTTGCTGCCCGCTGGCTGCAAATTCGCCGGCTTGTGTGCCTTCCCCCTTGGGAAAGCCTGTGGAGAGGGGCGGCATCAGCCGGGATTTGACTCGCGAAGACATTCCATCACCTCTTGCATACCGTTATATACCGAACCCTTATACTGTGCCCTCTCCGGGCCGGGGTTAACCGCCTTTTTCCCGGCTAACGGACCGACGAGTCCTTATTTCGCGGATTCCGCCTCTTTTTCACTTTTGCCGGACTCAGAAGCTCTTATTTGTCCATTGCCCCTCCCAATCCGGCATTTTTCCGGCAGGCAAGGCTGGACAGGCTGAGAAGGCTGGGCGCTGGGCAGGTGGAGAAGGCAGGGCAGGCGGATAACGTGATGCAAATCCCAAAACCCGGCACGGCACCACCGGTCAAAATGCGAAAAAGACCTGTCCCCTAGAGGGCAACAGGTCTTCATATTTCGGTCAAGTCAACAAGCAGATTAGTCCTTGGCTCCGGGAACAAAAATCTGCATCATTTCTTCCTTGGTTTGTTTGGTCAGATATTCGTCGGTCTTAAAGCAGGACGGACAAACGAACACATCCACTGCATACGGCTCCGGCAGGAACGGCATACCCAGCGGCGCCGGGGATACCGGCTTGAACTCGCTGCTGCCTACTACACGGACCCCTGCATGCAGCATCAGCTCATGGCAGTTGGGGCATTCCGGCGCTAACTCCTGCTGGTCCATAACGGCAATAACCCGCTCGGCATAATCATCCGGCAAGGGATCAACCGTGTAGTCATCCAGCAGATCATCCACTTCCAGCTCATCATCGTCTTCATCGTGTTGATGGTGATGATGGGTATGGCCGGAGTGGTCATGCTCATGGCGGTCGGGCTCTTCCAGAGAAAGCTCCCCGTCCTCCTGGTTAATCTTCAGCTTCAACGAGCGGTAGCCGCCCAATTCATTCAAGCAATGGGGACAGGTATCCTCCGGCCCGAATTCCGGGTCCCATACAATCTCTGTCTGGCACCACGGGCATATTTGCGAACGTTCAGTAGAATCCATAATTCACCTTGACCTCCTTCTCACATTACCATAATAGATGCCAAGGGCAAAAAACACAAATCGGCGAAGCCGGTTAAGGACTTCCCGCCCCTTCTAGATCACACTGGCTCCGATAATATACGACAGGGAAACGGACAGCACCATGGAAATCAGACCGATGGCTTTATTGTCCTTACCGATCTCCTCATCGATGTTGAAATTCGGGGTCAGGAACTCAAAAATAAAATAAGCAGCCAGCAGAATCACATACCCGAAGGTGGCCCATCCCAAGGAAGTCAACAGGGTATCCTCCTGCTGGATTGCGAAACGGAAGATGTTGCAAATACCGAAAATTTTACCGCTGGTGGCCATAGCCACTGCCATATTGCCCCGTTTGATCTCATTCCACACGCTGTACCGGGTAACCGCTTCAAATATGGCCAAAAACAAAATTAGCGCAACCAGCGCAACCGATATAAAAGCGAGGGTTTCCAGATAAGGGTTCGCTAGGAGACGGTCCACCTCGTGATTCATCATCCCTTCCTCCTAATTGTACGCATAGGCCAAACACCGGAAGAGACCGGGGACAATTGCTCCCCAGTCTCCTTCGTGTATATGAATGGTTTATTGCTGTTCTTTCTTGGCGGCAAGCTGGGCCTTCATGGCTGCCAGCTCGTCGTCTACACCGCTTCCTGCGCCCAAGGAATCCAGTTCGTCATCCAAAGATTTGTTGGAGCCGCGAAGCTCGCTGCTTGCTTTGGCCTCGGCTTCCATCTGGAGCACCTTCTCGCTCATCCGGTCGAAGCCCTTAGCCGCATTGTCGGAGCCGAAGCCGGACATGGCCTGGTTGATTTGCTTCTGGGCCTTGGCCGCTTCCGCACGGGCGATCAGGAGATCCTTCTTGTTCTTCAGCTTGTTGTATTCGTCCTTCATCTCCGCCAATTGGGAGCGAAGCTGGTCGGCATTGGTCTTCGCAGTGGTATATTGGATCTTCAGCTCGTCGAAACGGTTCTGATGCTCCTTCTTGTCCTCCAGCGCGCGGCGGGCCAAATCCTCGTTGCCTTGCTCCAAGGCTTTCATCGCCTGCTCGGTACGCTTCTGAACCATATCCTCGGCTTCATCAACCTGCTGCTTAAATTTCATCTCGATGGCGATTTGCTTGGCTACGCCGGATTCAGCTTCTTGAATATCCTCTTCCATGTCCCGCAGGAACTGGTTCAGCATTTTCACCGGATCCTCAGCTTTGTCCAGCAGATCATTGATAGATGCCATCGTCAAGTCACGCAATCTTTTAAAAACTCCCATTGTTAAATTCCTCCCGTTTATTAGTGGTGATGATGTATTGGTCAAGTGATTGTCTTTATACCTGATTCATACGAGGGATCAAGGGAGGAGGTTTCATTCTGCTCCAAAAAAATTATTGCAGCTCCACCACCGTCACGCCTGCGCCGCCTTCACCGTAGTTGCCCAACCGGTAGCTCTTCACATGCTTGTGGCGGCGGAGATAGTCGGATATCCCTGTACGCAGGACACCGGTGCCCTTGCCGTGGATGATGTAGACCTGGCCCAGATTGGACAGGAAGCTCTCGTCTAAGAAACGGTCCACCTCCATCAGGGATTCCTCCAGATTCTGTCCGCGCAGATCCAGCTCCATCCGCACATTGTCATCCCGGGTGCGCTTCACGCCGGGTGCCACACGCTGGGCAGGAACCTTGGCTTCGGGTTTGGAGGCTACCAGCTGCAGATCCTTGCGGGCCACCTTCATCTTCATAATGCCCAGCTGCACCATCGCTTCGCTGGATCCGGACCATTCCACCAGATGGCCCTTCTGGTTGAGGCTGGTGACCAGCACCTCGTCGCCCGGCTCGATGACCTCGGCTTTTTTGGGGCTGGAGGCGGTTTTCTTCAGCTTATCCGTAAGCTGGGGAGCGGCCAGATCCATCCGGCGCCGCGCTTCGATCAGCTTATGCTCCTTGATGGAGCCCCGCTCCTCCAAGGCCATACGGCGCAGGTCGGCAATAACCTCCTCCGCTTCCTTCCGGGCTTTGGCTACCGCATTGGCGGCGTCCTGCTCGGCCTTCAAAAGCAGCTTCTCCCGCTGCTCGTCGAATTTCCGGCGTTCCTCCTCCAGCTTCAGCTTGGTGGCTTCCACCTCGCGGCGGAGCTCCTCGGCGGTATTGCGCTCGGCTTCCGCCGAGAGGCGGTTCTCCTCCAGGGTGGCGATCATGGACTCCACCCGCTGGTCCTCCTCGCCCACCTGCTGGCGGGCATGGTCGATAATCCGCCGGGACAAGCCCAGCCGCTCGGCAATGGCGAAGGCATTGGAGCGCCCCGGAACCCCTACCAGCAGCCGGTAAGTAGGCGACAGCGTTTGGATATCAAATTCCATACTGGCGTTGATGACACCCTTGCGGTCGTAGGCATAGGCCTTCAGTTCGCTGTAGTGGGTAGTGGCCACCATCCGGCAGCCCATCTGGTGAATATGCTCCAGAATGGAGATAGCCAGCGCAGAGCCCTCCGCAGGGTCCGTTCCGGCGCCCAGCTCGTCGAAGAGAACGAGGCTTTTGGGCGTCATGTTCCGGAGGATACTGATAATATTGGTCATATGGCTGGAAAAGGTGGACAGATTCTGCTCGATGCTCTGTTCATCCCCGATATCCGCGTAGATGGCGTCGAACACACACAGCTGGCTGCCATCCTCCGCCGGCACGAACAGCCCGGACATGGCCATCAGGCTCAGCAGGCCGATGGTTTTCAGCGTGACGGTTTTACCGCCGGTATTGGGACCGGTAATGATAATGGTGGAATATTTATTGCCCAGCTCCACGTCCAGCGGCACAACCACATCCCGGGACAGAAGGGGATGGCGTCCTTTTTTAATTTTGAGGAAGCCGCGGTCATTCATCATGGGGAGAGTGGCTTTCATTTCACGGGCGGTGGAGGCCTTGGCAAAAATAAAATCCAGCTCCGCCAGCAGCTCCAGATTGCCGTTCAGTTGATCGGAAAATTCGGCAACAAGGGCGGACAGCAGCCGGAGAACCTTCTCCACCTCGGCCTCTTCCTTCAGCTTCAGCTCCCGCAAACGGTTATTCATCTGGACAACGGATTCGGGTTCAATGAAGAGCGTCGCCCCCGAAGCGGACTGGTCATGGATTAATCCGCCAAAATGGCCCCGGTATTCCTGCTTCACCGGAATAACATACCGGTCATTGCGGATGGTGACCAGAGAGTCCTGCAGCATTTTGGCAATGGACGGGGTCCGTACCATCTGCTCCAGCTTCTCCCGCACCTTGCCCTCTCCCGCACGCAGCTCGGACCGGACCTTGCCCAACTCCGGACTGGCTTGGTCCAGTACATGGGCATTTTCGTCGATACAGTTCCTGATCTTGTCCTCCAGCGCCTTATTGTCCTGAAGCAGCTCCGCCAGCTCGGCCAAAAGCGGCACAGGGCTTTCCTCATGGATATCCAGAAGAAATCTCCTCAGACGCCGGCCGCCCAGGAGGGTGCCGCCGATATCATTCAACTCCACCGGATTCAGCATGCCGCCGATTCTTGCCCGGTGCAGGGGCTGACGCACATCCCGGATGCCGCCGAAGGGGGCGCCGCCCTTAAGACGGTCCACCTTAAAGGCCTCATCGGTGGCCTGAAGCCGCTTCTTGCATTCATTCAGCTCCGCGGCAGGACCAAGGGCCTCCGCCAATTCCTTGCCCAGGCTGGTGGAGGCATGTCTGATTACAATTTGAATCACTTTTGTATATTCCAGTGTCTGCAATATTTTCAAGTTCACAGGTGTACCCTCTTCCTTAAGCCGTTAGCGTTCTTAAACGTTAAATCGTTCATTATCCCCCCTATTATATCCAATGCGCCGTCCGGACGCTATCGGAGAGAATTGTTTTAGCCATAGTCAGCACAGCCGCGGCTGCATCAGGTGAGAATATCTGGTTCTGATAAACCTGTTGCACCGCGGGCAACCTAACCATACCCGAACAGGGAGCAAGCACAAGAAAGACCACAAGGAGGAATGAACCATGCACTTTTTATCTACCGTTGTCCGGTTCATTGTAGCCGCGCTGGTGTTGATTGTAACCAGTTGGCTTGTGCCCGGCTTTAGTGTCGGCGGCTTTTGGAGCGCCTTGTTTTTGGCGGTAGTCATCGCGGTGGTGGCCTGGATTATCGAAGGCATCTTCGGCCGTAAGATCAACCCGTTCGGCCGGGGCATCGTCGGTTTTCTGACCAGCGCACTGGTGATCTGGTTCAGCCAGTTTATCGTCAACAACGTGGACGTCACCATTATCGGCGCCATCCTGGCGGCATTGGTCATTGGGATCATCGACCTGTTTGTTCCGGTCAGCACCCCCTTCGACGCAACCGGCAAGGATAAGGAACGTGTGAAATAATCTGGCTCTACTCAAAACAGGCACCATACAGGTAAAAGCGGGCTGCAGCGGAACCTTGGTTCCTGTTGCGGCCTGCAGCTGTGTGGTCTTGCCATTCACCGCATGGCCTCGTGTTCACAACTTCTTCACGCGGAAAAAATGCTTTTCCCCGGAGATTCAAGTATCATATGTATTGCAGACCGAACCAAATACCTGCCGGGAGGGCTAGCATGAAAAAGTTGTGGATTTGTACAGGCCTTATCGCCCTTATACTGGGATTGTCCGCCTGCGGCACCAAAACTGGTGAATCCGCAGCCTCGGCTTCCCCGGGCACACAGGATGCGGCCAACGCTCAGAAGGTTACCATTGTGGCCTCCAACTGGAAGTTCGACAAGGCTGAATACCGGGTCAAAAAAGGCCAGCCTGTTTCCCTGACGCTGAAGAATGAACAAGGTGTCCATGGCCTTGAGGTGGAGAAGCTGAACGTAAAGCTGGACAACAAAACCAAAACCAAGGTGTTCACGCCGGATAAAGCCGGCAGATACAATATTGTGTGCACGATCCCCTGCGGCACCGATCATCTGAAGATGAAGGCCGTGCTGGTTGTAGAGGAATAAGATATAGAGCCGTTGGAATCACCTTATACGACGCAAACAGGAGCTTCCCGGACCCCAGAGGTCTTACGGAAGCTCCTTCATTTTGGCAAACCACAGGGAAACCTGCTGCATGGACCACTCCGCCGCCCTGGAGCCCTCCAGCAGATGCTGCACCGGCTCATTGGGGAGCACCGCCATCACCTGAATGGCCACTGCGGCAAGCACCGCCGCCTCGGCCAGTCCCAAAATCCCGCCGGACCAGCGGTTGATGAGATTGAGACCCGGCACCTTGGCCAGGACATTCAACAGATGGCCCGCGGCGGTCAGAACCAGCTTCACGCCGAACACAATTACCGCGAAGGAAACCGCCCCGATGACATATTGGTCCAGCCGGAGCCCCTTCAGCCAGGTGGAATAGCTGCTGCTGTCCACCCAGACCTCCACCGGCAGCAGGCGGCCTACATAAGGGGCCAGATCATCATAAAACAGGTATGCGGCAATCCAGGCCACCACCAGGCTCAGGAAGGACACTAATTGAAGAATAAAGCCGCGGCGGTATCCCAAAATAAAAGCCAACAGCCCCAGCACCAGGACAGCAAGATCCAGCTTGTTCATCGCCACGCCGCCTACTCCTTTTCCAGGACCAGCTCAAGCCATTCGTTGTATTCCTTCTTCAGCTTCTCGTATTCTTCCTTGAGGTTCTCATGCTCGGCCTTCAAGGTTTGATCCTGCTCCTGGCGGCCTGCGTCCTTCTCCTTCAGCAGTGCTACCTCCCGCCGCAGGGCATCTGCTTCCTCAGCCAGCCTCCGGCTGGTTTCCTCAGCCTGCTCCCGCTCCTGAGCAGCCCGCTTCAGCTCCTCGTCCTTCCGGATGGTATCCAGACGCCGCCGGGCCTCGGATTCCTCCAGCATGCCCAAAATCTCCTCATCCCGCTGATCCCGGGCTTCCTTCAGCTTGTCTTCCCAAGCCAGGTCCGCCTCCTGGAGCTTTTCTTCCCAGGCTTGGCCGGCTTGCAGCAGCTTCTGCTCCCACGTATGCTCCAGCTCCCCGCGCTCCTCTTCCCATGTGCGACGGGCTTCCGCAAGCTTCTCGTTCCAGGTGCCGTGTGAAGCCTCCAGGAGAGTCTGCCATTCCTTCTCCTTGCCCGCCAGCTTATCCTGCCAATGGGTATCGCGGGCTGCCAGCTGCTCCTTCGCGGCGGCCTCTTGGGATGCAAGTTGCTCCTTCATGGCGGCCTCTTGGGATGCAAGCTGCTCCTTCACCGCAGTCTCACGGGCTGCCAGGCGGTTCTGCCATTCCGCTTCCTTATCCTCCAGGCGGCCCTTCCATTCGGCTTCCTGCACCTCCAGTTGGTTCAGGAAGTCTTCATCCTTCGCATCCAAACGGACCTGCCACTCCGCTTCCTGAGCCTTCAGGCGTTCCTTGTATTCCGCTTCCAGAACAGCGCGGCGGTTATTCCAGACGGCCTTCTGGGACTCCAGCTCATCCTTCCAAATGGCATCCTGGGTATCCAGCTGTTCCTTCCAGGAGGTTTCCTGCTCCAATAGCTTGGCTTCCGCCGCGGCCGCCGTTTCCTGGTAGCCCAGCTCCCGCTCATCCCAGGCCGCTTGCCAGTTGCGGTCGCACTCCTCCAGCTTGGTGTTCAAGGTCCGGCTGGTTTCCTCGAGACGTGTCTTCCAGTCGGTCTCCGATTGTTCGAATTTCATCTCGGCCGCCTGCAGCTGCTCCTGTGCGTCAGCCTGCTCCTTCTGCAGCCGGGCTTCCCAGCCGGATTCCAGCTCCTTCAGCTTGGCCTGATAAACCGCCTCAGCCTTCTCCAGACGCTCCTGCCAGCTGCGGATTTCTCCGTCCAGGAGCTCCTCCCACTGCTTCTCGGCGGTTTCCCGCTCGCTGCCATGCTGGTCCTTCGCCTCCTGCAGCCGGGTCTCCCACAGCTCCTCCAGCGCCTTCATCTCATCCGCATGCAGCTGCTTCAGCTCCTCCAGCTGGCGGGCGTAGAGAACCTCCCTCGCTTCCGCTTGGCTGTGCAGCTGGCTGATCTCCCCGGTGTAGCGGGATTCCAGCTGAGCTTTTTCGGCAGTGGCCTTCTGCTCCTCCTCCAGCTTCACAGCGGCTATGGAATCCTTCAGCTTCACGGCTGCCTCCTGGACTTGAAGCTGGAGGTTCTTCAACTGGAGCTCCAGAGCACCCTTGGCTTCCTCCGCCGCCTTGCGGTCCTTCTTCATCTGCTCTAGCTCGGTCTGGCTGGCCTGAAGCTCCTCGATCTCCTTGCGGGAGCGGGTCAAATCCTCCCACACCTTCTCCAGCTCGCTGCGGATCTGGTAGAACTCGTCCGCCATGTTCACGGCCGCCAATACAGCGATCCGGGGCGTATCGTAACGCCCGTTGGAATCGGCGATCCGGTGCATGTGGTCATTCACATGGGCTGCCACCATCTTCATGTAGCTGGGGGTCGTTTTACCTACCATTTTGTAGGGTGTACCAAATATATCAACGGTGATACGGTTTTTTTCGGCTCCGTCCATCGTGGGGTCCTCCTTAGGGTATAGAGCAATTCGGGATGAAAGATCCGGAAAAACAGGAAAAAGGCCGGACTTATCGTCTATTACACTTCGATAAGACCGGACCGATTTCCTTCCTGCTATAAAATTTCGCTGACCACGGATAAAATAACCCTGCCTCAAGGCCCTTGCCAGCAATAGCGGAAGCCTTCTTCCGCTATTGCTGGTGTGCGGTTTCCCACTTTCGATATAACAGAAGCGGTTTTCCGCTAACGTCATAAATCCGGAGGGTTCACAGGGAGAAAGGAGGCATTAACGGAAAGGAATTTCCGTTATTCCGGTGGTAAAGCCGCCAGATGGCGCAATAGCGGAAAATAGGTTCCGCTAAAGTTGGCGGGCCGATTAACGGAGTCAACCTTTTATCCCGGGCTAGCCATCTGCTCCTCCCCGGAACTGCCCACCCCTCCAGCCATTAGCCGAAGCAGCTCCGGCGCCTTGTACCCGTTACTTCCGCAGCTCGGCCCCGAAGCCTGTTTCCAATGCGGTGAGCACCGCTGTATAAGCGGCGGTGATTTCCTCTTCCGTCAGGGTGCGCTCCGCATGGCGGAATACCATGGACAAGGCGATGCTCTTTTTGTCCAGGCCCAGGCGTTCGCCGGTGTACAGGTCGAATACCTGCACGGATTCCAGCAATTCGCCGCCGATTTCCCGAATCTTGGCCATCAGCTCGCCTGCGGTCACACTCCGGTTCACCACTACCGCCACGTCACGGGCCACGGAGGGGTAACGGGGGATCGGGCTGTAGACGATGGTGAAATCGGCATACTGGGAGATGGTATCCAACTCCAGCTCGGCGATATACGTGTCGTCCAGATCCCACTCCTTAGCCAATGCGGGATGGAGCTGACCCACAGTGCCCAGCACCTTTTCCCCGTCCGGGGTAGCCAGCGCCAGCTCTGCCGTCCGTCCCGGATGGTAACCCGCCGGGGAAGCGGAGCGCCAGACCACGGCTTCCGCCAGACCCAAGCCGGACAGCCAGCCCTCCAGCAGACCCTTCAGATCGTAGAAGTCCACCTTCTCCGGCTTGCCGGTCCAGGACAGGGCCGTCCGGTTCCCGGTCCACAGTGCGGACAGAAGCATACGCTCCACAGGCTGGGCCTTCAGTTCCTTTTCGTCAGCCAGGAAAACCTTGCCGATTTCAAATACCGCCACATCATCCTGCTTCCGGTTCCGGTTGTACACCGCCGTATCCAGCAGATGCGGGAGCAGGCTGGTGCGCAGTACGCTGCGTTCCTCGCTCATGGGCAGGGCCAATGCTACAGGCACCGCATCCGCATACCGTCCGGGGAAACGGGCGATTTTGTCCGGGTGGGTGAAGGTGTAGGTGATAGCTTCCTGCAAACCAGCTGCAGACAAAGCCTGGCGGGTGTAACGGCGGATTTTCTGCCCCTTGTCCAGGGAGCCCGGTGTAGTCACGCCGGTAATTGGCGTTGCGGGAATATGGTCATAGCCGTAAAGCCGGGCCACTTCCTCGATGAGATCCACGTCACGGGTTATATCTCCCCGGCGCTGGGGAACAGTCACCCGCAGCAGCTCGCCGTCGGCGCTGTACGGGAAGCCCAGGCGTTCGAAGATACTCTTCACATCGTCCAGAGCCAGCGCCATGCCCAGATAGCCGTTGATTTTGGATAAGGTAATGTCTACCACTGCAGGGGCGAACTCCTGGGTGCGGGCTTCCACCACTCCCTTGGCGCAGGTCCCGCCGCCCAAGACGCAGATCAATCCGGCCGCCCGGTCCAAGGCCGGAATTACAAACTCGGGATTCACGCCCTTCTCGAAGCGGATGGAGGCTTCCGAACGGAGGCCCAGCTGCTTGGAGGTTTTCCGGACACTGCTGCCTGCGAACTTGGCGGACTCCAGGATAATCCGGGTGGTGCCCGCATGAACCTCGGAATTGGCGCCGCCCATCACACCGGCAATCCCTACAGCAGTGCCTTCACCGTCGGTAATGAGCAGCATGGTTTCCGCCAGCTCCCGGTCCTGGTCGTCCAGGGTGATGAGGCGTTCACCGGCACGGGCCAGACGGACATCGATATGGCCGCCGGCCACACGGTCCGCATCAAAGGCGTGAAGCGGCTGACCGTATTCCAGCATCACATAGTTAGTGATGTCCACAATGTTGTTGATGGGGCGCACGCCTGCCGCCATCAGGCGGTTTTGCAGCCACAGCGGGGAATTGCCCACGGTGACGCCTTCGATCAGCCGGGCGGAATAATGGAGGCATTCCTCTGGCGCGCTGATGGTGACCTTCAAGGAGGCTTGCGCTTCCGCTGCGGATTCCGTCAGTCCTTCATTGGCATCCGGCAGCTTCACGGGACGGCCCAGAATGGCGCCGATCTCGTATGCGGCTCCCAGCATACTGAGGCAGTCGGAACGGTTGGGTGTCAGATCCAGGTCCAACACCTTGTCCTCGATGGCCAGCACTTCCAGGATGTCCGTGCCAACAGGAGTTTCCTCCGGCAGCACCAGAATGCCCTCCTGAATATCCTTCGGCAGGAGCTTGTCATTCAGCCCCAGCTCCTTGGCGGAGCAGATCATGCCCATAGACTCCACACCGCGCAGCTTGGCGCGTTTGATCTGGAAATCCCCGGGAAGCTTGGCGCCGACCACGGCTACAGGCACCTTTTGACCGGCGGCCACATTCTTCGCCCCGCACACAATCTGCAGGTTCTCTTCTCTGCCTACATCCACGGTACATACGGACAGCTTATCCGCATCGGGATGCTTCACCCGTTCCACCACATAGCCGACCACAACGCCGGTAACCCCCAGATTGCGGTTCTCCGCGCCGTCCACCTCGATGCCGCTTCTGGTCAGCTTCTCTGCCAGCTCTTCGGCTGTATATCCGCTCACGTCCACATATTGGGACAGCCATTGATACGATACGTTCATTCTGCTCGCTCCCTTCCTAGATCCGACCGAACTGGCGCAGGAAGCGCAGATCGTTGGTATACAAATGACGGATATCATCTATGCCGTACTTCAACAATGCAATCCGCTCCGGTCCCATCCCGAAAGCAAATCCCCTGTAGACGGCAGGGTCATAGCCACCCATCTCCAGTACCCGGGGATGCACCATACCGGCACCCAGGATTTCAATCCAGCCGGATTGTTTGCACATCCGGCAGCCGTCGCCGCCGCATTGGTAGCAGCTGATGTCCACCTCTACGCTGGGTTCGGTGAACGGGAAGAAGCTGGGACGCAGGCGGACATTCACATCAGGCCCAAACATTTCCCGGGCGAACTGGAGCAGCGTTCCCTTCAGATCGCTCATACGGATGCCCTTATCCACTACCAGACCTTCGATCTGGGTGAACTGGTGGGAGTGCGTTACATCATCCTCGTCCCTCCGGTAAACCTTGCCCGGGCATATAACCTTTACTGGTACTTCGCCCTTCATAAGCTCCATGGTCCGAACTTGTACCGGCGACGTTTGGGTGCGAAGCAGAATATCCTCGGTAATATAGAAGGAATCCTGCATATCCCGGGCCGGGTGGTTCTTGGGCAGGTTCAGGGCTTCGAAGTTATAATAGTCCGTTTCCACCTCCGGCCCCTCCGCCACCTTATAACCCATCCCCAGGAAAATGTCCTCAATGTCCTGGATAACCTTGCTGATGGGGTGGATGGTTCCCTCCGGGTGTTTGCGGCCCGGCAGGGTAACGTCAATGGTTTCCCCGGACAGCCGGCTGTCGGTAGCTGCCTGCTCCAGCACCTCGGTTTTGCGGTTCAAGATTCCTTCAATGGCGCTTCTCACATCATTGGCCACCTGCCCGATCACCGGGCGCTCCTCGGCGCTCAAGGCGCCCATGCCCCGCAGAATTTCCGTCAGCGGGCCTTTTTTGCCGAGATACTTGATCTTCAGCTCATTCAACGCCTGCAGCCCGCCTGCGTTCTCCAGCTCTTCCAACGCAGCCTTCTTCAGCGCCTCCAGTTTTTCCTTCATGCGAATCCCTCCATCAATCTGGTTCTGTGCCCCCGAATTTCGAAAAACAAAAAAAGCCCCTCATCCCGTAGCAAGGGACGAAGCAGCCGTGGTACCACCCTTATTAGACGCAAACGCGGCGGCAGCATAGCAGCCGGGGCGTTCCTGCTCCTGCCGGTATAGGCCGGAGAACAGACGCATCTCACTCGTATTCGATGTATCGGATCGATTCCGGTCCACTCTACTGGAAACGGGAGAACTGCCCGCTGGTTCAAGGGACTGCTCGGGAGCGAACTTCAGCGGTTCCATCACGCGGGGGCGCTCTCAATCTCCGGCGCTCCCTCCCTGTACGGCGGTTACTCGCTTACTCTTCTCCGTCAATGCATTCATGCCATATGAATTTACCGTTTATTATATGCAATGCGCGGCCGGGATGCAAGCCCGGAGTTTGTAACGCACCCTCAACTATATTGTGCATCCACAGGTTATGTATTATGATGAGGATAATTATATCATATATATGTTTATGAATCACATATGTGATTTCATTTGAAGGGATGATTGCTCCTATGTCCGTAAAATCCGCAGAGCGTGTTCTCCGGGTGTTTGAATTATTGGCACAGCATGGTGCCTCCGGCCTCACCGTCAAGGAAATCAGTGAGGCTCTCTCCTTTCCCCAGAGCAGCACAACCAATCTGATCAGCACCCTTTATGAGGAAGGGTATCTGGAAATCCAGCCCTCCAAAAGGTACAAGCTGGGGGCCAAGCTCATTCAACTGGGCAGCTCGGCCAGGGAATCGCTGGATATTGCCGCAATCGGTGCCCCTTATCTTGCCGGGCTTATGGAGTTAACGGAGGAAACGGTATTTATGGCGGTGCTGGCAGGTGACGAGCTGGTGTACGCAGCCAAAATCGACAATAACCGCTCCATTCGCACCACTGCCCGGACTGGCGGCCGCAAGCCCCTGTATTGCACCGGACTGGGCAAGGCATTCCTGGCTTTTATGCCGGATGCAGAGAGCAAGGCCCTCCTGGACTCCATTGAGCTGACGCCCATCACGGCAAACACCATTACCGTCCGCGACGAGCTGGATACCCAGCTTGGGCTTTACCGGGAGCAGGGTTATGCCATCGACAACGAGGAGAATGAAGAGGGTCTGTACTGCCTGGCCGCCCCCGTATACGAAAGCGGCGGACGGATTGAAGGCGCCATAAGTGTCGCCGGACCCAAAGAGAGAATGCTGCGGCGCAAGGACAGCATTGTGGAGCAGCTGCTTCAAACAGCCGGGCAAATTTCGGCGCGTCTGGGCGGCTGATCCTTCCCAGTCGAATCGGCTTTCCCCGTCAGGTCAAATTCGAACAACCAAGCGGAGGCGGATACATATGGATGTCGTAAGCATCGGAGAAACCATGGTGCTGTTTACTCCCCGGGAGCAGGGCCAGATGAGATACAGCAGAAGCTACACCTCCCGGATTGCAGGAGCGGAGACCAACACCCTTATCGGATTGGCGAAGCTCGGTCACCGCACCGGATGGATCAGCCAGGTTGGGCAGGACGAATTCGGAGCCCAGATTATGGCCGCCGTCCGCGGGGAGGGGGTGGATACCAGCCAGACAGCTGTCCATCCCTCTGCTCCTACAGGAGTATTTTATAAGGAGCGCCTCCAGGAAGTCTCCGTTCGAGTCTATTATTACCGGCAGGGCTCAGCCGCCAGCTTGCTGGTGCCGGAGAGCATTGATGAGAACTATATCGCCCGTGCCAAATATTTGTACCTGACGGGGATTACACCGGCCCTTAGCCCAAACTGCCGGGAGGCCGTGTTTCATGCCATCGGGCTGGCGCGCAAGCATGGCGTCCAGGTGGTGTTCGATCCGAATCTGCGGCGAAAGCTGTGGAGTGACGAAGAGGCCCGGGAGGTGTTGACCCGGCTTTGCGGGATGGCCGATTTGGTGCTGGCCGGCATCAGCGAAGGAACCTTTCTGTTTGGGGACGGGGAAGGGAATGAGGATGGGGATGGGAAAAAATCTTCAGGGTCGTATTTGGCCGAACGGTTTTTGCAGCTGGGCTGCAAAGCCGCCATCCTGAAGCTGGGCGCGGAGGGCGCTTATTACGCCACAGGAATGGAGCAAAAGCTGGTGCCCGGCTTTAAGGTGGATCATGTTGCAGATCCTGTAGGAGCAGGGGACGGCTTCGCCGCAGGCGTGCTCTCCGGCCTGCTAGACGGACTGCCTCTGGAGGAAGCCGTCCGCAGAGGCTGTGCCATCGGTGCCGCCGTAGTCACGGTTAACGGCGACATTGAGGGACTGCCGGACAGAGAGCTGCTGGCCGCCTTTATGAGCGGCAGAGGCGAGGATGTGGCCAGGTAAGCTCTTTGCATGAACAAGTAGGATGCATGGAAGAAAAGCGGGAAGGGGAGGCGAGGCGAATGCAGGTGGCGTTCCATACGGCAGAGGATTTAAGCGCAGCCGTGGAGCATGTGTTCCGCGAGCTGCCGGTGCTGCTTTATCACAAGCTGGATTCGGTGGCGCCGTACACCGGCTTTCAAAGCCACAACGGGATTGAGATGTACTTCATAGAAAGCGGCAGCGGCGTGTATCTGGCGGGAGACCGAGCCTACCCCTTATCTCCCGGCACCCTGATGATTGTCCGCCCCTTCACCCTGCACAAGGTGCTGCAAACAGACGGTGTATTTAATATTTGCCGCAGCGTGCTGATGTGGAAGGAATCACTCCTGAAGGAGCATTGGCCGTCACAGGAGCCCTATCCCCTCACCCATATGAGCGCGGATTGCTGCCGAATCCAGTTTGCTCCCCCTGAAGCAGAACGGGTCAGCGGCATTTACCGGAGCCTGCAGGAGGAATGGAGCGGACGGCGGTCCGGCTTCGTCCAGATTATGGGCTGTCTCATCAAAGAGCTTCTGCTGTTGGCCTACCGCAGCTATAAAGAAGAAGACCAGCTTCACCCCGCGCCGAAGCTCCCTGATCTGCCGGAGGAAATATCCACTCTCGTGCAATACATCGGGGAGCATTTCCAGAGCGAATTGACTCTGGATGCGCTGGGTGAGCGAGTCCACATGAATCCCTCCTACCTGAGCAGCCTGTTTCACAAGCATATGGGGATGACCCTCTCCCGCTTCATCACCGTCAAGCGTCTGCATTACGCCAAGAAGCTCTTGCGGGAGAGTGCCTTATCGGTCACCGATATCGCCTACCAGTCCGGCTTTAACCACCATACCTACTTCAACCGGATGTTCAAAAAACAGGAGCGGCTCTCTCCTCTGGCATACCGGAAGAATGTTGAAAGAAGCCTGCCCGGGACCAAAAGGCAGTAACCCGTGGCTTAACCATGCCTCGGAAGCCTCCTACCATTCCGCCACAGAACCATCCTTATGCCGCCAGATGGGATTGCGCCAGCGGTGGCCTGTTTGCGCCATTTCCTCTACAAACTCCTCCGAAATTTCGATGCCCAGACCCGGACCCTGGGGAATGGCCACGTACCCGTCCAAGTAGTGGAACACCGCCGGGTCCCGGAGATAATCCAGCAGATCGTTGCCCTGATTATAATGAATCCCCAGGCTTTGCTCCTGGATAAAGGCGTTATATGCCCCCGCATCCACCTGAAGACAAGCCGCCAGCGCAATCGGCCCCAACGGACAGTGCGGGGCGACAGCAACATCATAGGCCTCCGCCATGGCGAAAATCTTCTTGCACTCGGTAATCCCGCCTGCATGGGAGAGATCCGGCTGGATGATGTCTACATAACCTTGGGATAAGAGCGTCTTGAAATCCCAACGGGAAAACATCCGCTCCCCTGTAGCGATGGGGGTGCTGCTGTGCATCGCAATATCCCGGAGTGCCTCATTATTTTCGGGAAGCACCGGCTCCTCAATAAACATAAGGTTGTAGGGCTCCAGCTCCTTGGCCAGCACCTTCGCCATAGGCTTGTGCACCCGGCCGTGAAAATCCACCCCAATGCCAAAATCAGGTCCCGCCGCTTCACGGATGGCCGACACCCGCTCCAGCACCTGGTCGATTTTGCCGTAGGAGTCGATGAACTGCAGCTCCTCCGTTGCATTCATTTTGACAGCCGTGAACCCCGCATTCTTCTTCTCCAGCGCCGCCAATCCCACATCCACCGGCCTGTCCCCGCCGATCCAGGAATACACCCGCATGGATTCCCGGCAGGCTCCGCCCAACAGCTGATGCACAGGGGCCTGATGGTACTTGCCTTTTATATCCCAGAGGGCTTGGTCAATGCCGGCAATGGCGCTCATCAGAATAGGGCCTCCGCGGTAGAAGCCCCCCCGGTACATCACCTGCCAGTGATCCTCGATATTCAGCGGATTTTTGCCCACCAAACCATCCATCATTTCCTCAACCGCCGTCTCTACCGTGTGGGCCTTGCCCTCCACCACCGGCTCTCCCCAGCCGGAAATCCCCTCGTCGGTTTCTATTTTCAAAAAAAGCCAACGGGGCGGAACCACATATGTTTTGTATCCGGTAATTTTCATGGAATATCCCTCCTGAGCGTTTGGCGAGCCTGCATAACCTCTGACACAAAGCGGCGCGATCTATCCAACAGCTCCTGAAGCTGCTGTTCATTCTTCCCTGCTCCGGGCTGATAAAGCGAGCTGCCCAAACCCGCAGCAGCAGCTCCTGCACGTACATAATCGGCAATGTTCTTCACATTGACTCCCCCTGTAGGCACCAGCGGAATCTGAGGCAGCGGTCCGTGAATATCCCGGATATACTGCGGCCCGAGGGAGCCTGCGGGGAACACCTTAACCATATCCGCTCCCAGCTCATAGGCCTGCAAAATTTCCGTGGGCGTCATAGCACCAGGGATGATAACGGCTCCGTACCGTTTGGTCAGAGAAATGGTTTCAGCCCGCAAGGTGGGGCAAAGGACAAATTGTGCACCTGCCAAGAGCGCGCTGCGGGCAGTCTCCGGATCCAGCACGGTACCCACACCTACGATCAGATCCGTTGGCATCTCTGCCCTGATCCCTTCTATCAGGGACATAACCCCAGGAGTGGAGGCGGGAATCTCCAGCACCCGAATGCCTCCTTCGTACATCGCCCTTACGGAAGCCAAGGCCTCCTCTTTATTTTCTGTCCCCCGGATAATGGCCACCAGAAAGTGGCGGCTGATCTCCTCCGCCAGACTCATACAATCCCTCCTTCAACTGATATGAGCGGATAATGCGCTAGTCTTTTCTTTGCAAAAAAAGCGTAGCATAATCTTTCCGGAAACCCGTGCACATATTTTTGCGATTTTTTATACTCTGTTTGGATTTTTCTCATTTCCGCTTCTCTTTTTAACAGAGCAGAAAAATCCATGTTTTTTGGTTGGGATGTCCATGTAAAGAACTCTGCTGCGCCGTTAAGCTAATAGTAAAGCGTTTCACAAAACCTTTACATGCAGATGAGCATGGGCAGGAAAGGACAAATTCCACCATGAAAATTTCAACACGCATTTATCTGGATGCGGCCCTTCAGAATGTGAAAAGCGTTGCATTCTTTACCTTTTTGCCCGTTTTGATCGCGCGGCTGGGGGCCTCGGATTTCCAGATTGCGCTCTCCAATTCACTTCCCCCGCTGTTCTGCGCCTTGTCTCTGGCTTTCCTGACCCGGCAGCTGCCGGTCACCCGGGGCGTCTACCTCACCAGCGGTTATGTTCGGCAATTCGCCTTCCTCAGTATGGCGGTTTCCGTGATGCTGCCCAATCCCATTCCGGTGCTGCTCTTCTTCTGGGGGCTCAACGCCGTTTCCGTTATGATCACCGGCGCCCAGCAGCCCGCAATTCTCCGGCGTGTGGTGCCTCAGGAGGATTTCCCTAAGCTGTTCAGCAACAACAAGCTGATCGGGATCGTGATTCTGGTTGTAGGCAGCTACGGCATCGGTTATGCCCTGGATGCTACCCAGCAGTTCTTCCCGAAGAATTACGCCATCTCCATGCTGATAGGCTGTTTGGCCACCTTTACCGGGATGAATCTCATCGCCACCTTGGCCCCCCATGAGAAAAAACCCATCCGGCTGCACATGGTCCGGCCCTTCCAGGAATGCAACCGCAAGCTGTGGTGGATGGCCATGAACAACATGGGCATCGCCATGGTTGCGCCTTTGTTTACCATTTACCACGTCAAAAAGCTGGGTTTGTCCAATACGGATATCGCCTTTTTCGTCATCGCCTCAGGCATTCTCTCGGCTATTCTGATGCCGCTCACCCGGCGGGCCATCGAGCGCTTCGGCACCATGCGGGTGTATGCTATCGCCCTGGTGGGTATGGCACTGGTGGTTTTACCCTACGGCAAGGTCAGCCATTACGCCGTGCTGGTGATCCTGCAGGCGATTCTGGGCGGATGCGCCGCGGTAACGGAGGTAGCCACCAACTCGGTGATGATGGAGGAGGCCCAGGCCCACAAAAAAGAGATGGACTTCTTCTCCGACTTCCAGCTCCTGATGAACGGAGGCAATGCCGTAGGCGGACTGCTGTCGGGCCTGCTCCTGACGTTTCTGCCTATCTGGGGCTGCTTCCTCGCCATTGCGCTGGTCCGTCTCGCCGTGCTGTTCCTGCTTAAGCCTGGTCCGGAACGGGCCGGAGGGCTGAAGGAAGGCCAGCGGATGCTTTCGCAGCGGGTATAAATAAGCTCAATGCTTGATGAGAACATTTGATTATAAAAAAATTTCCTCTTCCCAGTTTCTGCAACCCCCCTTATAATGAGGGAACGAGTGTTTGGGAAAGGAAACCTTTTACATGAAATTCGCAACGAATATGAACCGTCTTTGGAAAACCTATGACGCCGCCATCTGGATTCGTGCCATCGGAACGGCACTGACCTCTGTCACCAATTTTATGATGCGGCCGTTTTTGGTGCTGTACCTCTTCGGCCAGCTGGAGGGCAATGTGTTCCTGTCCATGCTGGTGGTATCCCTGTCGCCCTTTATGGGGATGCTGGTGGGGTTATTCGCCGGCAAGCTCAGTGACAAAGTAGGCCGGAAGCCGGTTATGCTGGCCTCACTGTTGATCCAATGCGCCTCCATGCTGGCTTTTATGGCCGCTACCAGCGTCTGGCATTATGCTTTGATCTCCGTGTTCAGCGGCGTCGGCCACGCCTTGTTCTATCCGGCGGCCAACGCCCAGGTTAGCGATGTGGTGCCCGAGGATAAACGCCCCGAGGTGTTCGCTCTGTTCCACACCGCCCTGAATCTGGGGGCTGCCGCGGGACCGCTGTTGGGACTTTTGCTTTTTAACTGGAATATGCATCTTGTCTTCTTCGCCTGTGCCGTTACCACCGGGATTTACGCCCTTCTGGTGTGGTGGAAGGTGCCGGAGACCCTGCAGGCCGTGCCGCAGGCTTCGGCTTCGGCGTCTGCCGCAGGAGAGACAGCTTCCCTGGCAGCCGTAGAGTCCGGCCCCTTCAGCTTGCCCGGCTGGTTCAGAAAGCACAAGCTGCTGGTGTCCATCACCCTCTCCTCCATGCCGGTAACCCTCCTGTATGCGCTGGTGGAGTCCGCTTTCCCGCTTCATTTGCAATCGCGGTTCACCAATTACCAATCCATCTTCGCCTCGCTCATGACCTTCAACGGCCTGATGGTCATTCTGCTGCAGATCTGGATTGCCCGCAAAACAGCCAACATGGCCCTGCACCGGGTCATGGGAGTGGCCTACATCATGTTTGCGTTGGTAGCGCTGGGTTACGGCTTTGCCCCGTGGATTGTGCTGCTGTTCGTGGTGGAATTCGTGTTTACCATCGGAGAAATGATGAACGGCCCCCACTCCCAAAAGCTGGTGTCGGTTATCGCACCCGCCGAGGAGCGCGGCTTTTACTTCAGCTTCTACAGCATGAACTGGCAGGTGTCCCGCTTCTTAGGTCCCCTGTTGGCCGGACTGGTGCTGAGCAAGCTGAACGGGGAGTGGCTGTTCGGGCTGCTGGCGGTGCTGATTGCCGCCGGAGGTGTATCGATGTTTTTTGTATGCAGAACGTATTACCGCCGCACCGTCTCGTCGGCAGCAGAAGCGGCCCGCCCCTGTGAGGCGGTTGCCGCAGCGGAGGCCTCGGCCTAAAGGCAGCGCAGGGCTCTGCGGCTAAATAGAGGAAGGACCGTCGGGCTATGCGCCTGGCGGTCCTTTTTATTGGATTGGCAGCAAGCTTGGCGGCGGCTTGGGGTAAGCATTGCCGAAACCCTCCAGCTTCAGGTACTCCTCCACCTGCCGGGCTTTTTCCTCCACCTTCAGGGCGAACAACCCTAACCTCACATATTCCTTCACCTTCAGCCAAGTCAGCAGCCGGTGCTCCTGAAAAACTATCCCCCCCCCGGTCATTCGCCAGCTTCAACGCCCCTCCAAATGCAAAAGTGCAGTTATTCTACCTCCGCCTCCCCCGTAGAGTGCCCATAATGCAAAAGTGCATCTATTTGGCGGAAAATGACTGCTGGAGAGGAGAACGCCAGGAAATAACTGCACTTTTGCAGGGACGGCCACGAATTGAGGACTTTTCCTCAAAAATAACTGCATTTTTGCAGTTGAGCAAACTAAACAGACGGGGAGGTGCGTTATCGCCAGCCCGCGAACAGGCTTTCTATACCAGATTCCTCGGAATCTTCCGAATGGCTATTCGGAGGCTGGCGTAACAAAAAAACCGTCCCGGAGGACGGCAAAAAGAGAAGGATGATCACGTACACTTCAATTTGTCTTTTATGCTTACGGAAAAGTATCCCCGCAGTCCTGCTCCTTTGCAGCTGCGGCGGTCTGCCGGATAGCAGCCATCCGCTCCACATCAAACAGCTGCCGGATCTCATCGCACATAACAAGCACCCGCTCGGCATCCCCGGGAGTGGGCTCCCCGTGAAAATAATCCTCCAAAGAGCAAATGCCGAAGATAAAATCCAAGGAGCGGATTTCCTTGTTCAGGTCCGGCGGAATATCCGCTACAAGCTCAACCGCATTCATGAGGCAGATAAAATTATGGTTTAGGGGCATCACGCCGTACAGATGGCACATGGCAACCAGATACCGCTCCAGAGCCACAGCCCCTACATTAAATACCAGGCTGAAGCGTTGGCCGCTCCGCCGGAACTGCTCCGTCCGGAGATGGTAACCGATGGCATCCCCGTAATTTTCCTCGAAGGCCTCGTAATCCGGGTCCTTGCTTATAAGCTCCAGCATGGTCGTCATGCGTTCCGACTCCTTTGGGCCGGTCATTTTCATTTTGGGGAATATTTATTACCACACGTTCAAAATCCATTCCTTGTTCTTTTTGTATTCCATATCCGTGAACAGATGGTTGGCCATTTCCTCCGCCAGCCAGATGGCTCCGGCATACCCCACAACCGGATGGCGGTACAGACCGGCCCGGTCATAGGTGGGGAATCCGACACGCACCATGGGGATCTGATTATCGATAGAAATAAACCGGCCCTTGGAATGGCCCAGAATCAGGTCCAGCTCCACCTTCTTGCTTTTGATCCGCTCCTCCAGAGTCATCAGGTCCGCATTCAGCACCACTTCCATATCGAAAGCAACATTCTCCTGAAGCTCCTTGATTCGGGGGTCATTCTTGTAATGGACATTGTCGTCGCCCAGCATCAGCAGCACCGGCTTCATCTCCAGATCCAGACAAAATTGCGCCAGGCCTATGACCAGATCGGGATGCCCATAGATGGCCACCTTCTTGTCCGCCAGGAACATGTGCACCAGGTCCGTCAGAGCATCGATGGCAATGCCCCGCTCCCGCACAAGCGTCGCCGGAATGGCTTTGCCGGTGAGCTTCTTCACATTCTTCAAGAACGCATCGGTATTGCGGATGCCAATGGGGGTGGGTCCGATCACCGTTGGAATAGCAAACTCATTCTCCAGATATTTGGCTGCTTTACCGCCTTCGTAACGGTTCAGGCAAATGGTGCCCAAGGCGTTGGCCGTTCCCTCCAGATCGGCGATAGTGGTGCTGCCGTGGGATTCGCCGGTTTTGTCGGGCAGAAGCGGGGAATCGAAGCTTTCGATTTCGAAGAGAACCGTCGCCTCCACCTCCATTTCCTTCAGCAAATGCTTCAGCGCCGTTACATCTCCCGGATTGACCCATCCGGTAATCAGGTTCAGCTTGCCGTTCGGCTCGCTTTTTTTGGCAAAAAACCGTACAAAATCATGCACTGCTACATCGTATCCCGTCACATGGCTGCCCACAAAGCTGGGGGAATGGATGGGAATCAGATGGACCTCGCGTCCGGCAAACTTTTCCTTCAACAGGCCATTGTTCAGCTTGGTCACAACGCCGTCCACGTCATCTCCGATGACCTCTGTCGAGCAGGTGGTGATAATCGGGACCACCTTCACATCGGGATAGCGCATCAGGAGCACATCCACCGCTTCCTCTACCCGGTTCAATGCACCGAATACAGCACCGTCCTCATGGACGGAAGAAGAGGCCATCAGGAAATTATCCTTGAAATGCTGGGAAAACCAGAGACGGACGAACATGACGCAGCCTTGCCCGCCATGGACAATGCCGATGCAATCCTTAATGCCGATGGCGGCAAATTGCGCTCCTGCAGGCTGGCAGGTAAAAATCGGATTGATGACGCCTGCCCGGTCTTTTTGAATCACTTCACAGCTCATAGGGTTCCCTCCGATTTTTGCTGGATCAATATGCTTTTACCTTCAGCTCCTCATTCAGCGAGCCGGTAATGGTCAGGAAGTCAATACGCTCCCTTAAGGCAGCCATCACTTCCTTGATATCCTCCTTGGTTGCGGAAACGATCCAATCGAAGCGCTCCTGGTACGCCTCAGCCAGCACAACCGCGTCCACCCAGTGGCACCGGTCAGCCGGACTGTCCTTTTCCACCGGCTCCCCGCATAGAATTTGCATGGTTTTCGTCAAGATACCCTCGTTTTGCTTCTCTCTGTCCCAGGCGCGGGAATGAAACTGCCACAGACATTTTTTCATAATATAGTCCTCAAGCTGAGCGACTCTCGCTTGTTTTACCGCCTCATCCATAGAGTTGACCTCCTTAGCAAAATATCCATTACGCCTTTATGCCTGCACGCCTTCCGGCTGCTTCTTCATATACGGATAATCCCGCTCCCGCAGCTTGGTGACGGAATCGAACCCCCCGGTGTATTGGCGCAGGCTGGGCGAGGTACGGACCTCCTCCTTTAACCCGGCATCCGAGATCCTGGCTTGGGTCGCGAATTCCACATCCGTATCAAACTCATCTTTGCTGATATCCAGGCCTGACAGATGATAGATGGGGGAATAGATGGCATTATAGATGTCCCGGGCAAAACGGACCCAACCCTCGTAGCCCTTATACGGCCCGTTATGATAAGCATGGGCGTTCAGATACGGCACACGGACCTTCTTCGCCACCTCGCCGGGACGTTTGCCGGTAAAGATAATATCGGGCTTCAGCTTTTCCATGGCCTCCAGTCCCTCCAGCTCGTTGGGATCGTCGATGGCCAGGGCCCCTTCCTCGCAGCGGGCAATGCCTTTTTCCATATCACCCTGGTGCCCGAACTTGGTATAAACCGAAACCACCTGCAGCCCCATCTCCTCATGGATGGCATTGGCCCAGTGCCACAGCTTGGAGCCCCCCGGCCACAGGCAGACGCGTTTGCCCTTCAGGCGCTCCTTGTACCAGTCCAGCTCCGGCTTCCAGCGTTCGGTTTCCTCCTTGATAATCGCCTCGGCGCGGTCCTCAATCCCGAAGAAAAGACCGATTTTGCGGAGGGATGCAGACAGGGGCTCAAAGCCGAAGCCGTCGATATCCAGACGGGGGATGCCGTAGCGCACCCGCAGCTCATTGCAGATATATTCCGCGGAGCGGGCACATTCCAGCACATTCAGCTGGGCTTTATGCATGGCGCGCAGATCATCATAGGAGCCGTTGCCGGTGAAGGTGGAGAGGATCTGGATGCCCATCCGCTTAAAATAATCCTGCATGACCTCCTGGTCACCCTGGATATTGTATTCGCCCACATAATTAATCACATAATCGCTGGTGATTTCCGGCTCCACTGTACCAACCTTCTGGTTGATCCAGGCAATATTGATTTTATGGTGGCCGCCGGATTGGCTGGGACCGCCAAAGCCCGGAGAGTTGCAGACGAAGATATCCACATCGGGCATTGCCTCCATTACTTCTGCGGCAATGGCGTCAATATCATCGCCGATCAGCGCGGAGGCGCAGGTTTGGTAGATGGTCATCCGTTTAATGGCGGGAAACGCCTTAAAGGCCTCCACAATATTCTGCTTCAGCAGCTTCTCTGCTCCGAACACGATGTGCTTTTCCTTCATATCGGTGGCAAAGGTGTTCTTCAGCTGGAAGTTGTCGTTATCACTGATATAGCGTTTGGTCTGCCAGGTGTCATAGGTACAGCCCACCGGACCATGGCTGATGTGGATCACATCCTTCATCGGCGTGCCAATCACGTGTTTGGCTCCGCAGTACGCACAGCCGCGTTCGGAGATGGAGCCGGGAATGGTGTTCAGGTAACCGAGGGGGAGAGCCATGGACAGGTCCTCGCCGGGTCCCTTGACAACCGCATGCTTTGTTCTTTCGGGAATACATTCGCTGACCTTAAAGGTATGATGAGGCATGGCTTGTTCCTCCTTTTAATCGGCTATGCCGTACTTGGCGACCATTTCCTCCAGGGCATCCATGGACAGAGGCTTCGGGATGACAAAATTTTCATTTTCGATAATTTTTCGTCCCAGCTCACTGTATTCATGGGCTTGATTACATGCGGGATCAAACTCCACCACCGTTTTTTTGTTGAATTCGGCCTTTTGCACAATGTTGTCCCGGGGCATAAAGTGGATCATTTGGGTGCCGATAGCCGCCGAAAACTCCTCCAGGAACTCCCGCTCCCGGTCCACCTTCCGGCTGTTGCAGATGATGCCGCCCAGGCGTACACCGCTTTGTTTGGCGTATTTCAGCAGGCCTTTACAGATGTTGTTGGCTGCATAGATGGCCATCATTTCGCCGGAGGCGACGATGTACACCTCCTGGGCCTTGCCGTCCCGGATCGGCATGGCGAACCCTCCGCAGACCACGTCGCCCAGTACATCGAAGAAGACGAAGTCCAGGTCCTCGGTATAAGCCCCGTTGGCCTCCATCAGGTCAATGGCGGTAATCACACCCCGGCCGGCACAGCCTACACCGGGCTCCGGTCCGCCGGATTCCACGCAGCGGATGTCCTTGAAGCCTACGTTGACCACCTTTTCTGTGGTCACATTCTCCGCCCCGATGTCCCGCAGGGTGTCCATCAGCGTTTTTTGGTTCATGCCGCCGAGAATCATCCGGGTGGAGTCGGCCTTGGGATCGCATCCGTGGATAAATACCTTTTGGTTGTGAAAATAAGCCATAGCCGCTGCCGTGTTCTGCTGTGTCGTGGATTTGCCGATGCCGCCTTTACCGTAGATTGCGATTTTTCTGGTCATTGTAATTCCTCTCCTTCGTTTTCTGAATTTTCTGATTTTTTAATGCGAGATAACGTCTGCTCTCTCCTCAAGTGAGTTTGTAAACACTGTCTATATGCTGCCGCTGCCTCCCATCGTATCTCCATATGGAATTGGTTTAGTGATATCTTATCTTCCATGCGAATAAATCGTCAATGAATTGACGCTGTTTTACGGGGCTAAAAACAATAAATTCAAAGTTTATGTTATGTTAACTTACATATCCCAAGAAAGACGGCTCCACCTGCGGAATGCATTACGTTTTCATACTCATACGTTTGATTTGGGCTTCAGCGTTTTAGGATTCACGGTTATTTTCCCGTCCAAAAGAGAGTTTCAGGCCTTCTCCGGCTTCTTGGCAGCCGCAGGGAAACGCTGTATAGTAGCACCATTCCTATCTATCCCATTCTTGTCCGAAAGGAGAAACGGATATGCCCCTTATTGCGCTGGGCAGCAGCAACGGCGAATGGATCGACGAGCATTTCGTCAGCTGCGGCCGCTTTTACATTTACGATGCTGTTCCCGGACACGCCTGGACGCTGGTGGAGATCCGCACCCATGATACCTCCGCCTGGGGCGGGCAGCATCAGGAAAGCCTGCTGCTGCAAGCCGCAGAATTGGTGAAGGACTGCTCCATTGTGCTGGTCAGCCGGATCGGGCCGGGCGCCCAACAGCTGCTGAAGGAGTCCGGCATCACGGCCATGACGCAGTTCATCTCGCTGGCGCATGCCCAAGACAAGCTGGCGTTGGGTTGAGCGGGTGGTCAGCGCCGCTTCCCGCTGCCCATGGCGAAGGGCCGCCCTTGCCGGGGGCGGCCCCTCTTCTGCGCCGGGGCCACAGCCCCTCCGGCGGCAAACCCAAACAAGCTCCCGGCGGCTACCGGGAGCTTCAACCCCTGCGGCGGCGCACCGCTTACGCGCCGCCGCAGCCAGAACCGTCGGTGCTGCGCAGCACCGGCGTCGGCTCCCCGCAGGCGGAGGGCGCGCAGGCGCCGGGACTGCAGGCAGCGGATGCGCCTGCGCCGGCGGTGCCTGTGCTGCAGGCGCCGGAGCCGCAGCTTCCGCCATACTGCTCCGCAAATTTCATCCGCCGCTCCTCACTGGCGATCTCGGCCCACGCGGTGGCTACGCAAGAGCGGATCAGACCATAACGGGGATGGGCGCGGTTGATTTCACCGTCCTCCCCTACGGCAAACTCCTCATGCATACAGTCATAATGCGCCAGATATTTGCGCAGCTGGATGGCGAACATCACCCTGTGCCTGGCCAGCAGAACAGGGTCATACCCAATCTGAAACCCCTTCAGCAGACTCTCCGAATCCAATGATTCCCCCATCGCCCTTCTCCCCTTTCCCGGCCTCCGGGTGCCCAAACAGCGCCTCCGGCTCCGCCGCATTTTCCTTAGCGGTGATCAATACCGGCGTAAGCCGGATAACGGAGACGGCATTGCCGTCCATGGCGGAGCGGTAACCCTCCACCATCCTTGGCGACATCGCCTGCTTGTAGAAGCCGGGGGTAAACTTCTCCAGCAGCTGCTGGAGCACCTCCGCCGCCTCGACGAAGTCCTGCACCCGCTCCGCCTCCCCAAATACCATCACACTGAAATAGGAGGTGTCCGCATGGCAGGGCACAGGATCGGTTACCGTCCCGTGCTCCCGGTATACCGTAAAGGACACCTTCGGATGGTCCGCCAGAAGCCGCAGCTTTTTTCCCGAGCCCATACCGTGGAAATAGATGCAGCCCTTGTGCCAGACATAATTCACCGGCACCGCATAGGGGTAGCCGTCCCCTGTGATCCCCACCACTCCCACGCGGGAAGCGGCGAGAAACCTATGGATTTTATCCGGATCGCGGCAATCCCGCTTGGCATAGCTTACATGCTCCATCATACCCCGCTGCCTCCTCCCAAGATCCGCTCCTCCAGCCGGTCCAAAAACAGCTCCATCCACATTTGGCAGAAGGCCGCATATTCCGGATGGCCCAAAAGCTCCTCCGGCGTCTGCACATAGTCCGACCTGACCAGCTCTCCGCCGCATTCCTCCACATACCCCCGGAGCAGCTCGGCGGTATTCTCCAGATGGAATTGAAGCCCTACCACCCGGTCCCCCACCACATACGCCTGCTGGCGGCATCCCGCACTGGCCGCCAGCAGCTTGGCCCCGGGAGGCAGCACACTGAACGTATCATAATGCCAATGAAACACCACGGACTCCCGGGGAAAACCGGCGAACAGCGGGTCAGCTCCTGCCGCTTCATTCCAAATAACCGGAAACCAGCCGATTTCCGGCAGAGGATTGGCTGTTACCTTGCCGCCCAGCGCATCCGCGATCAGCTGGCTCCCGAGACAGATGCCCAATACACCCTTGCCCGCCTCCACCGCTGCCCGGATCAGCTTTTTCTCCGCAGCAAGCCAGGGGTACCTTTCCTCCTCATAAATATTCATCGGCCCGCCCATAATCAGCAGCAGATCGAAGCTCTCCGTCCCGGGCAGACTCTCCTTCAGATAAAAACGGGTATAGGCCAACGGGTGGCCCCTCTCCCTGGCCCAGTCCCGGATACTCCCGGGATGCTCCAGCTCAATATGCTGCAAAACATGTATTCTCACAGGCTCCCCCCTCCCAGTCTCAGCGCGTGTTTGCAATGCCTGGCCTGGAGCGAAAATCCAGTTGAATCCGCTCCCCCCGGAGTTATCGGGCATGCCCTAAATAATGGCCCGGATGCCGGTTTCACCCGTTCTCACCCGCAGCGCGTCCTCGATTGGACATATAAAGATCCGCCCGTCCCCCACCTGCCCCGTCCGGTTGATCTTCATTAGCGTGTTCACCACCAGATTCACATCCTCATCCTGCACAATAAGGTTCAACAGCCGCTTGGGAATATATTTCATCCCCGTGCCGGGAAATGCCGCCGCCACGCCGTGTCCGAGGTCACCTTGACCTCTCCGGCAATCCCTCTTTGTTTGCCTCTCCCCAATACCGGAGACACCGTCATGGACGGGTAACCCAACGCATCCAGCGCCTCCTTGGTGGCGGTCATTTTGTTGGGACGGATAATGACAATCAGTTCCTTCATACCTTTTCCCTCCGCTCTGTTCGTCTGCTATAAGCCCTTGGCCCCTGTACGTACGGTAATGGCTTCCTCCACCGGGCTGATAAAGACCTTGCCGTCGCCGAAATGGCCGGTATATGCCTTGTAGCTGATCACCTTCACCACTTCCTCGACACTTTCGTCCTCAACCGCCATCAGGAGCATTACCTTGGGCAGCTCATCATAGTGGACATCCCCCAGGGTAATCCCTTTTTGCTTCCCCCGCCCGAACACATTCAGCTTGGTCAGGGAATAATATCCCGCATCCTCCAGTCCGCTTACCACATCCTCCGCCTTATCCGGTCTGACAATTGCCCGGACCATTTTCATACCTGTCCATCCTCCTTTTTTTGGATAAAAAAAAATGGCATTTCAACCGTGTCCCCCGTCAGCCGATGACGGCATCACCCCCTCTCCATGTAAACTTATGTCCCTTCGCCCCCCTCCTCCAAGGCGGAACGGACAAGCGCCTTTGCCAGCCACAGGGGCGGACGTTCCTTCAGCATGGTCCGCATCTTGTCCAGTTGGCCGATCACCTCCGCTCCCGGCTCCGTTTCCAGCAGCATAATCCCCGCCTTGGATACCCGGCGGGCAGCCTCGCTGCCGATTCCCGACACCATCAATATCCTGCAGCCTTTCAACAGTCTCAGCCGTGCCGCCACGGCACCGGCCTCCTCCCTTTCCCGGAGAGCGGTCTCGGGAAGGGTCAGCGTTTCCAGATACCGGTATCCCTCCGCCGTAAAGTCGAACAGGGAAAAGGACACACACTCCTCAAACGCGCAATCCAGATATTTGCCCTTCAAGGACGCGAATGCCACCCTCATGGCTACACACGCTCCCCGTTCATCAGGACGTTGCCCACACTGTTCAGCAGCTCAGCCATTCCCCGGTATCCCAGGCTTACGGAGTAAGGAGAACCATAGCGGTTCAGCACGGGAAAGCCCATGGGCATAAACCGGATGCCCGACGCCTTGGCCACATGCTCCCCGTATGAATTGCTGATCCATAAGTCCGCCCCCCGGCCGGCCATCAGCTGCAGATCCTGGAGATCCCCTTCCGCCTTCTCTCCCTTCACCAGCTCCAGTGCAGGTGCAGAGAACGGCGCCACTGCCGATAAAGCCTTAATCCCCGCTTCCTGCAGCCAGGCTTGCAGAGCGACCAGATGATCCGGCTCCAAGGCGGCCACCACCCGTTTTCCACGGAAGGCTGCCCGGGTATCCAGAAGGCAATCCAGGGCAAACTGGCGCTGCCACCTGTACTTCATTTGAACGGCATTGCGGCTGTACCGCTGCAGAAAACCGAAGAACTCATCCGTAGCCTCCAGTCCCGACACACTTGGGAAAACCCGGTACGCTATGCCGAATTCTTCCTCCAGCAGCTTGGCCCCAGGCTCCATGCTGCAGCCCACAGCCAAGGTAAAACCTGACGCCGCCATCTCCCAAAGATAATCCAACGGCACACCCCCACGGGAGAGGGACATATGCCCGGCAAGCAGATGACCGGCAAGAGAGGAGGAGAGGTCCGGCAGCACAATGACCTCCAGGCCGAAGGAGGAGATTATCTCCTTCAGCTCCATCACGTCCCCCGGAGTGAGATGGGAGCCGGCTAGCAGATTAATCCTGTCCTTGTGTTTTGTTTTGGAACCGCTTCGCCCCCGGCACCGGGAAACCAGCTCCCCAAGGACCGCTGTGGCCATCTGGGCATAGCCGGACTCCAGGGAGCCCTCGTAATCCGGAAGATACAGATCCAGGAGAAGCTTGTCCTGGAGCAGTCTCTCATGCCGCTTGCGGAAGGAGCGCACCGCACCGGGCAGATCCTCACCCACTGCTTCCGTCATGGAGGAGCCCACTACGGCAACCACATCTGGCTTATGCTTGGTGAAGACAATCTCCAGTACCTCGTGAATGGTTTTTTCCCCGCCAAAAATAAGATTATATTCCTGCATCGCGATATTCTGCAGCGGGACCGGCTCCCGGAAATGACGGGATAGGACGGTCTGGATGGATTCAGCGCAGCCCTGGGGTCCGTGCAGCACCGGCATGGACCGGAAGATACCCTGCAGCGCCAGCACACCGCCAAGGGATTGGCTGACCCGGAAGGGGTTGATGGCTAACGGACGGTCCTGCTGTTCAAAATCCGCTTCCATAGCCGTCCCCCTCCCAAGGCGACTTACGGTGAACCAGCCGCCACACCGGCTGCTCCAGCACATCCAGAAGATCCTGTCCCATTCGCCTTATGCCCGCATAGCCGGAGTAGGCGCTGGTCCGCTCCTGGTCAATATCGAGAAACGGGATTTTTTCCTTTAAGGGCACATATGCGTTACGGCTGGAAACGATCATCAGGTCCGCCCTTCTTTCCCGGTACAGCTTCAGCATCTTCTTCTCGTCGGCGTCCATCTCCAGCACCGTTTCCGCCGCCGCCCGCTCCCTGATCCGGGACAGGTCCTCCTGGGCATTCTTATTGGTGCCGATGCCTACGATCTTCAATCCCAGCTCCTGCAGGGCGGACAGAAAAACCCAGCTTTCCCAGCCATCCGTGAAAAGCACCGCCTTTTTGCCCTTCAGCTCCCGGAAGGAGAGGGCGATATCCTTCTTCAGGCGTTCTTCCTCCTTGCGGATAAACCGGTGGATCTTCCGGTCCAGCTGCGCATCCTGGAAGTGGAAGGCCAGCTGGCGCAGACTGAACCGGATCTCCCTGCTCCCGTAGAAGGAGCCTTCAAAATAAGGAATGCCGAAGCGGTCCCGCATTTTGCGGGCCAGCGTAATCATGGAGCGGCTGCAAACCAGCATATTCACCTTGGCGCAATTGGCGTTTTTCAGCTCCCGGTAGGTGCATTCCCCGGCAATCCGCGACAGAACACGGATTCCCACCCTTGCCAGGAGGGCTTCAATCTCTTTGCCTTCTGCGGCAAAATGATGCTCTCCAATGAGATTGATTTCGTAGGCGGCAGACTTCAGCGGCTTGCCCGTTGCCGTGCCGACCACCTTCTCGAACAGCGCCTCTCCGGCAAGCCGGTGGCCCATATTCATGCTGCCGGCAAAACCGGGATTATGGACGGGAATCACGGGGAGACCCCAGCGTATTTCCGCCTCTGCACATACGGCATCCAGATCCTCCATGGCCAGCAGGGTAATACATGTGGCATAAACGAAAATACAGGGAGGATGGTACCGGTCGGCAATGTATCCGATGGCCCGGAGCAGTTTCTTTTCCCCTCCCAGCACAATGTCTTCTTTGGTCAAGGCCGTGGTGAAGGCAAACTTCGTCATTGAAACGCCAAAAGAGCCGCGCAGGAGCATTCCCCAGCTGTTCTCCAGACATCCCGGTGTGCCGTGCACCAAATGGGCGGAGTCGGATATAGGCACCAATGCACCCTGTGAGCCCTGAAAAGCGCAGCCCTTAATCACTTCACCCGGTTTCGGCCGTGAGCAGCCCTTATGCTCCTGCGAGTTATGCTCACAATCCGGTTCAACAAACAAATTCGCGCCTTCCTTCGGCATCACAATCCCTCCCCTTCTAGAAATCAAGAAAATCGATACTACTTATATCTATTTATAATAATTTATAACATAACCAAACTCAATGCTTCTCTTGGATGTTTCCAACTTTGGCAGAAATTCTGTCAGATAAACTAACACATGTATTACACTAAGCGCTTTCAAATTGAATTGGTACGGCTTTCTTCCCCGGCAAAATACAAAAAAACCGCATCCCCGGCACTGAGGCCCGGTTATGCGGCAATATTCCTTTCCTTGATCAGAGTACAACATAAAAGCTAGTTTCCTGCGGATTGCTTTTGGCATTGATTTCGCCCCGGTGCTGCTGGACAATGGATGCGGCGATGGCCAATCCCAGGCCATATCCTCCATGCTGCCTGGAGCGGGACGGATCCGCCCGGTAGAACCGGTCGAATATTTTATCCAAATGCTCCTGGAGGATGCCTGCCCCCGTATTGGAAACCGCCAGCTGGACACGGCCCTGCAGCCTGCACAGCTGCAGGCGGACCCAGCCTTGGGGCCGGTTGTATTTCACCGCGTTGTCCAGGAGAATCAGCACAACCTGTTTGAGCTGCTCTTTGTTGCCTGTAACCGATATGCCGGGTTCAATGTCATATTCCAAGGTCAGCCCCGTCTCGTAGATAACCGCCTCCATGGAAAGCGCCACACTCTCCACCGCTTCGCTCCAGTCAAACGGGACATGCAGCGGCAAGGAGCGGCCATCGTCCATCTCGGTCAGATAGAGGAGATCATTGGTCAGTTTTTTCATACGCTCCGTTTCGGATTTGATCCGCAGCAGCCATTTTTCCTGCTGCTTGACCGTATCCTCTCCATTCTGGAGGACTACGTCTGCATTGGTGCTGATCACCGTCAACGGCGTTTTCAGCTCGTGGGAGGCATCCGCAATAAATTGCCTCTGCTTCTCGAAGGCTTCCTTGACCGGCGCAATGGAGCGGCGGGCAAAATAATGGCTGACCGCATAAATCACCCCCAGCATGAATAATGCCACAAAGGAGAAGGTATAGATCAGATTGACCAGTATTTTACGCTGGGCCGTAACATCCATGAATACAATGGAATAACCTTTGGAATTCCCGCTGACACTGTATGCCCATCTGGCCCCTTCCAGACTGAATTGGCCGAAGGTTTCCGGCTTTTGGGAGGCGTATTTGACAGCTTCATCATAGAATGCCTCCGATAAGGAGGTAAACCGTGTATTCTTGTCCACAATCGCCCACTTCTCATCGGTCCGGACGGAAAAGGAAAGAGACCGTTCATGCGCCGGTTCAATCCCTTCCCGCGCCCGTTCTCCTGCTCCCCCCAGCTCTCTGCCGGGCTCCCGCCGTCCTCCTCCTCCGCCGCCTCCGCCTTTGGCTTGGGCCTCTGCCTGCCTGTACAGCTCCATCCGGATTTCATTTTGGGTATTGCGGTAGGTGATGGTATAAATGGTACCGAAGGCCACCAGCATAATAAACGTGATGATGACCATATTCATCAGCAGAAACCGGTTGTGCAGCTTATTGAACATGCCGTTCCCCCTCCAGCACATACCCTACTCCGCGGATGGTGGCGATACGGACAGCGGAGCCGAGAAACAGCAGCTTTTTCCTCAGGAAGGAAATATAGACCTCCACATTGTTGTACTCCGCCTCCGAATCAAAGCCCCAAAGCTTCTCGATAATCAGCTCCTTGGGGGAAACCGCCTGCTTCCGGACGATAAGCAGCTCCAGCAGCTCGCATTCCTTCGGAATCAGCTTCAACTCCTTTTCCTGGCAGACAAGCTTCAGGACAGCAGGGTTTAGCTCAATATCCCCATACCTGAGCTCAGGCCCAACAACAACCTCCCCGCGGCGCCGCAGAGCCGCCCGTATGCGGGCAAGCAGCTCCTCTGTGGAGAAGGGTTTGGGCACATAATCATCCGCACCGATGTCCAGCCCCGCTATGATGTCCGGCGTCTCTCCCTTGGCGGTCAGCAGAATAACCGGAACCCCCATTTTTGCTTGACGGATGCGGCCCAAAACGGTCAAGCCATCCATCTCCGGCAGCATAATGTCCAGCAGCAGCAGATCATAAACACCGCTTAAGGCGTAATCCAGCCCGGTCAGTCCGTCATGAACCACATCCACCGCATAATGATGATGCTTCAGAATGTGTGAAATGGCCTCAGCCAAATGAACCTCGTCTTCCACCACCAAAATTTTCATCACACAGCTCCCCTTCTGATCCCCATGCTACCAGTTAAACCTTTAAGCAAGCTTAAATTCATTCCCTTCCTCATTTAAGATTCATTCAAGGTTCAGCCATTATGATTCACTCACGAGCTTTGACAATGAAGGAGGACGTTTCCCAATGAAGACAAAAAAGAAAAACGGATTCAAGCTGGCGCTGGATGTGGCCATGGGCATCACCTTCGCCCTTTTATTCAACAAACGGGTATTGGGAGGTTTGGCCTTCCATGAGATTGCCGGAATCGCCATCGGCTTCGCCGTACTGGTTCATATCCTGCTGAATCTGAAATATGTGCAAAAGGTCAGCTCCCGGATTTTTGACCGCTCCTTGCCCCACCGGACCCGGCTGGGTTATGTTTTGAACCTGCTGCTGCTGGCGGGGATGGGCTTTATCCTCATAAGCGGATTGTTTATTTCCAAGGTTATTTTTCCCAACTTGCGGATAGGCAATGAAAATTGGTTCAAAATGTCCCATATGGCGGTTTCCTATCTCACCCTGGTTCTGATCGGCGTTCACATCGGTCTGCATTGGCATTGGGTGATTGCCGTGCTCCAGCGGATTCTTCATCTCCGTATGCCCAAAGCCTTGGGAAAAACCCTCATGTTGGCCCTCGCAGGAGCAGTTGTGGTTTACGGAGGCTACCAAATGTACACCACCCAATTTATCTCCAAGCTGGGCATGGTACAAAACGTATTTGTGAACTCATCCGAGGGCAAACCCGGAATCGGGCACAACGGCGGTGAAGTCCGGGGCGGCGGAGCCGGAAACGGCAATGATGCCGGCAGACAAGGCCGAGGGGCCCGGGAATCCGGCAACGGAGGAGGCGAAGCCGCAAACGGTGCACAGCAAAACGGCAGACCAAACAACGGTCCAGGCCTCGGCAAGGAAGGATTTACAGGAGGCGGCAATCTGCCTGGCATAAGCGCTGTATCCGTGATCATGACTCATTTCGGAATCTTGGGCGTGTTCGCTGCGGTGACCTATTATGCGGATAAATGGATCACACGAAGCCGCAAGCGTATACGGACTGCGGTTTCCTGAAGCCCTCTGCCGCACCGCCAATAAAAAACGCCCGGTGCGTTCTTTCGAACGCCGGGCATTGGTTTGCAGGCTGGCCTCTCATTCACCGGGGATAGCCGATTTCAGTAAGAACCGCCTGGTATTGGCATCATAAACCGCGAAATCCCCATAAAGCTTTTGGAAATCCGCATAATCGATACAGGTTCTTTTGTTTTTGGTTTTCAGCGGTTTGGAGAACGTCACTTTTTTCCCGTCGGAATGGACAGCCTCGGTAGGACTGATGAGCTTCCACTTTTCTTTTCCCAGGTACAATTCAAGCTGGTTATCCGCATTCTTCTGCACGGACCCGCCGACTTGCTCCATCACATTGCGCAGCGGCAAGGTTTTCAGCGGTTCATCAAAGCTCATCACCTGGCTCTGGATTTTCTCCATTAACATGTCCGGAGTGATCCAGGGCCCTCCCGCATTGATTCTGGGAATTTGATAAGGATCCATATCCCGCTCGAGAATGCCGGGCTGGACCGTAAAGGCGTAACGGATCCCGGCCTGCTTCACCAGCTCCGTCGCCTGTTTATGGTAAATTCCAAAAGGATAGGCCAACGCATCAATTTCATTGATTTGCAGCGGCTTGAGTTTATCAACGGAGGTCTGAATATCCGCAACAATCCGGTCACGGTAAGCAGCATCCTCTTCCGTTTTGCCCTCCGCAGCTTTGCCCTCCATTTTAAGCCGGGTGGTTAAATAGGCTTTTTCGGATTGTTTGTTGTGCAGGTTGTTGGTGTGAGTCTGGACCTCGATAAAATCTCCGGCGCCGGTCATTTCCATAATCTGATCCTTGGACAAAGAAGGAATGCGGCTATGATGAGGGTTTTCCAGATCCTTCGTAATAATGAAGTGAACAGCCGGTACAGATAATTGCTTCAGAACGGGGTAGGCGTTGGTATAAAAACTGCTGTATCCGTCATCGAAGGTGACCAGCACCGCATTATCCGGAACCTCCCCTCCTTCCATAAACCGTTTGAATTGCTGGAAGGTAATAAACTGAAAGCCCTGTTGCTTCAGGTGGGACAGCTGCTCCCGGAACAAAACAGTGGTGATGGTGCCTCCGCTTTGGGCCTGGTCATCAATGTGGTGATAAAGCAAAACGGCAATCTGATCCTCATAATGACGGGCCCCCTTTTGGGAATAGGAATACCCTACACTGCAGGTTGCCAGCAGAACAACCACCAAAAAAAATGTAATAAAATAACGGTTTGTAACAAGGCGCATGATGCAAGTATTCTCCTTGAGCCAGTATAACGCATGCCTATTATACTATGCGGCTTCAAGTTTTCACAGATCGAATTTTCGCCCCTTTATCCTCTACTCCTCGTCCTGCAAATCCGGCACCGTCCGGGTGCTGCGTACCCCGTCCAGCAGCTTCATCAGCTCATCCGGCTCGATTAAGCGTTTGTTCCGGTCTGCCTCTAGACGCACCTCCCGCATCAGCTCATCACTAAGCTCCCGCTCGGGGCGGACCCCCTTCTGGCGCAGAATATGGGCTACCGTTTTCCAGCCGGAATGTTTGCCCAGCACAAAACGGTGCTCCGCACCAACCTCCACCGGGTCAAAGCTTTGGTAGGTTTCCCTGTTCTTCAGCATGCCGTCCACATGGATACCCGATTCATGGGTGAAGACCATCGTGCCCACAATAGGCTTCGCCGGGGGCAGCGGACGTCCTGCTGCAGCACTGACCAGCTCCGCCAGCTCCTTGAACTGGATGGTATCCAGTCCTGTACGGCCGCCGTACAGATGCTTCCAGGCCAATGCAACCTCCTCCATGGAGGCATTGCCTGCCCGTTCGCCGATGCCCGTCACGGTAGTGCTGGCCCACAGGGCACCCGCTTCCAGCGCAGACAGGGTATTGGCCGTTGCCATGCCGAAGTCATTGTGGCAGTGAACCTCCAGCTCCACATCCTCAGGGCATTCCCCCAGGATAGACCGGATTTTCTCCCGCACCGTCACCGGCTGAAGCACGGACACCGTATCGGCATACCGGAACCTGCGGATTCCGTCGCTGTACAGGCTGAGCACCAGCTCCGCCAAAAAAGGCGTATACGCTCTTGATGCATCCTCGAAACCTACTGAAACCCCCAGGTTAAACTTCTGCGCGTAGCTAACCGCTCTGCGGATCATGGACACAATCTCCTGCCGGTTCATATGCAGCTTCGCCTTAATTTGCAGGTCCGAGGTGGGAATGGTCAGATGCACCCAGTTCACTCCTGTAAGCAAGGAGGCGTCGATATCCTCCTTTAGCGCGCGGTTCCACGCCGACAATTGAATGGGCAGACCCATCTCCACAATGGAGCGAATGACCGCACGTTCTTCCTCCCCCATGGCCGGAATGCCGATCTCTGCCTGCTCGACTCCGGCTTTGGCCAGCCCCCGCACAATTTCCCGTTTCTCTTCGGGCGAGAACACTACACCCGCCGCCTGCTCTCCGTCCCGCAATGTGGTATCGCAAAATTTGATGGGTTTCATGAGTGATCTCTCCTTTATGTTATATTATCTTACATAACTTACTTGATTTCAATATTATTTCTCCATGATACGCAGAGTTTTTCCACTTCGTCAATCGTCGCTTTAGTCAAAAGTCCCGTTTTCACATATTATTCACGATTTTGTGTTATGTTTTTTAACATTAAATTTATGCAGCATATTTGTTTGGGGCACCACGCAGGGCGTTTCGCATCACGCAGGTTCTGCGCATCATCTTGGGTTCTCCGCCTCATCTAGGGTTCTGCGCAGCATAATGGCGCATCCCGCTTCTAACGGCGGTGAGCGCCGCTATTTGCCTCCAAAACACCCATCTCCCATTCTAACGGCGCCATAAGCCTCTATTTGACCAAAACCAGGCCTCCAGCCCATCTTTTTGATCAAATAGCGGCTCTCACCGCCGTTAGAATTTAGAAACCCGCGTTTCAGCACAAATAGAGTCTCTGGCCGCCGTTAGAAATTCATCCACGGATCTACGCTCCCGCACCAGCTACCACACGCACCCAAAAGCAAAAAAAACACCGCGTCCGCCGCGGCGTTTTTCCTGTTCAACTTTAGTTTTTCTACACTTGTTTCTACCCTTAGTTACTCTAATTTTAGTTTCTCTACATCGAGCTTCTCTCTATCCGTTTCTCCACATTTAGCTTCTCTCTTTTTACCCACCGGTCCCTTAGCCGCAGCTGGACTTGCAGGAGGCGCAGGCCGAGGTGCCAAAGCAGCCTGACGACCAGGCGGCCAGCTGCTGTCCGCCGTCCTGGTCGGCGCCTACATCCTTTACCGCCTTCTCCAAACACCAGCGCAGCGCCGCAAAACGCTCCTCCTCCGTAGACTCCGCCGTCACCTTACCCTCCAGCTCCACCGCCTCCAGATAAAACCGGAACCGGAGCATCACCGGAATCCGTTTGCCCTCCAGGGACCCGGCCGTATACGGGATGCTGCAGTAATCCAAAAACTCTTCCACTTCCACCACATTATCGGGCAGCTTGATGTATTCCGGCATACGTATGCCTCCTCTCCGCACATGCGGGGCATAATGGAGTATCTTCCAGCTTGATCCGGATGGAACTCAAATCCAATGTATTGATGCGCACCATCTCCCCGGCGGCGGGCCGGCCAATGCCGGTGATCCACTTCACCGCCTCCAGCGCCGCCATAGTGCCCGCCATGCCCGAGGTAGCCCCCAACACCGGGAAAGCCAGAGGCTCCCAGCCCTGATCCGGGACGGGATACAGGCATTCCAGGCAGGGGGTTTCTCCCGGCACAATCACGGACAGCGAAATCTCGAAGGCGTACATAGCCGCCTCCACCATCGGCACCCCCACCTTCCGGCAGGCATCGTTTAGCGCATACCGCTCCGGGAAATCATAACGTGCGTCAATCACGATATCCGCAGCGGCGGCCCATTCCACAGCCCGGTCCACCGTAATCCGCTCCGGGTAGGCCTCAATTTCCACGCGGGGGTTAATCCGTTTGATGCTTTCCACTGCGCAGGGAATCCGGGGTTCGCCGATCCGTGAGGCATCCATGAGGATTTGCCGGTTTAAATCCGGGGGTTTGATGATCCCTTCATGGACCAAAATCAGCTTGCCCACTCCCGCCGCAGCCAGATACAGGGCGGCCGTACCGCCCAAACCTCCGACACCCGCCACGAACACAGTCGATTTCTCCAGTAGCTTTTGCCCTTCCTCACCCACAAGCTTGAGCTGCCTGGCGAAGGGGCTCATATCCTCCTGAAACGTCCCACTCTCTTTATCCATTCCGTATCCTCCCCGTTAATCCGTCACAATTGCGCGATGTCCGGGTATTTCTCCAGCCATTCCAAACCTGCTGCAATAAACCGTTCGCCTTCCTCCACTGCCTTGTCCATGGATGTAAAGCCGAACTGCCCCTGCCGCCAGCCATGCACTGACAGCACCAGCCTGCCGCTGTATACCACCGCTCTGCCCAAACCCTCGTCATCCATCTCCACAATACTGCCAATGCGGGCGCCGGTCCGGATCTCCAGAGCCATGGCCACCGCCTGGAAAAAGATCGCCGCCTGCCGCCGGATGGGAGCCGAATCGGTGCCGCACAGAGTATTCGCCCCTTTGAAGGCATCGGAGTCCAGCAGGAAATATTTCCTCAGCCGTTCTTCCTTGGGCTTCTGCGCCCACAACCCGAATTTATCGTAGGAATCCAGTATGCTCAGCACACAATTGACAAACGGATATACCCTGCCGCTGGTTGGTCCGGCTTGTGTTGCGGTGTGTTCCGGCATTTACACTCCCTCCTCCGCCTTGCGCATGGCCTTCACCAGCCACAATGGGGGTTTGTTAGCCAGCATGGCTACAAGCCGCTCCAATTGGCCCACGATTTCCGTACCTTCCTCCACCTTCAGCGGCATCACACCGGAGCGGGTAACCTTGGCCGCCGCCGCAGGACCGATCTGGCAGACAAACAACAGAGTGCAGTCCTTAATCAGATCCACCCGCCGCTCATTCTTTTCCGACTCCATCTGGATATTCTGCTCCGAAACCTCCCGGGGCTCCAGCCACCTGTAGCTCTGGCTATCCACCTCGAATACCGAGAACACCCTGCACCGTCCAAAATGGGAGTCCACCCGTTTTCCATCCTCTGTCGCAAACGCTACCTTCACGCATGAATCCTCCTCTCACCCGACAACAATACATTCCCCAGCCCGTTCACCCACTGGGTAGCGCCTTTATAGCCCACACTCACATTCATGGAAGCCCCGAACCGGTCGAAGATGGGGAAGCCGCACGGGTAAAAGGGAATACCCAAACGCCCCGCTCCCTGCTCGCCGTGAGAGCAGCTGACCCAAACATCCGCATGGCAGCGCTTCGCCAGCTCCTCCAGATCCCCCAGATCGCCGATCACCACTTCCTCCTCCATCCGGTCGAACAGCGGGGAGATAACGGGGGCCACCAGTCCTCCGGGAACGGCGCCCATTTCCTTCAGCCATCCGGTCATGCTGTACAAATGGTCCGGCTCCAGCGCCATGGCCACCTGTTTGCCGCCATAGACAAAATGCGCATCCAGCATACTGTCCAACAGAAACTCCCGCTCCCACTTGTAACGAACCTGCACATCCTGCCGGCTGAGGGAGGCTAGATAGGCAAACAGCTGATCCGTGGGCTGCAGGCCCATGAGGGTGGGGAACACCTTGTAGGGAATCCCCGCACCTGTCTCCAGCAGCTTCGCCGCCGAAATCATACTCTCCCCGGCCACAATCGTGGCCTCTGCCGTCATCAGATGCCGCGCGTAATCCAGCGGCAGCCCGCCCCGGGACAGCGGAGTGTGCCCGGTGAGAAGATGCCCCGACAGGGAGGTGGAGATATCCGGAAGAGCAATCACCTCCAGGCCGAAGGAGGAGATTATCTCCTTTAACTCCATCACATCCGCCGGTGTGTAATGGGAGCCCACCAGCAGATTGACCCGGCCCTTGGTTTTTTTGCGGGGACGTTCATCCTTCACCATCTCCAGAATCCCGTTGATAATGGCCTCCGTGGTTTTGGCATAACCCGATTCCAGCGATCCCGTAAAATCCGGAATGGACGCCGCCACCAGCAGGGTGTCCTTCACCCCCCGCTCCTTGCGGTATTGGCGCAGCTCCCCCTCCACATCCTCTCCCGCAACCTCCGTAAGCGCCGTACTCAGCACAGCCACAAGGGATGGGCGGTGTTTTTCGATCACCGTATCCAAACCCTCTCTCAAGCTTTTGCCCCCGCCGAAAATGACGTTGAATTCCTGGAGCGCGGTGGTTTGGGAGGCAACCGGCTCGCGGAAATGCCGGGTCATCATGGCTTTAATGAAGGCGGAGCACCCTTGGGCCCCGTGGATCAAGGGCATGGACCGGTAAAACCCCTGCAGGGCCAGCACACCGCCCATCGGCTGCCCGGTTTTGAACGGATTGATGGAGACCGGCTTTGCGCTACATTTCCATCCCATAGGTTTCTCCCCCTTGCCATGGAGCCGGACGGTTGACCAGCTTCCACACCGGATTTTCCAAAGCAGCCGTCAGATCCTTCGCCAGTCTGCGCAAGCCCACGTAACCCGTATACGCCACATGACGCTCCTGATTGATGTCCAGAAAAGGAATCTGTTCCTTCAAGGATACGTACATGTTCCGCCCGCCGGCGACGATGATATCCGCCTTGCGGTCGCGGACAACCTTCAGAATCCGGGCGGCCCCGCCCTCGGGAATCAGCTCCGCCTCATTGCCCACCCGTTCCTTGATCCGGGAAATATCCTCATCCGAGCTTTTGTTGGTGCCGACGCCAACCACCTTCATGCCCAGCTCCTGCAGGGCGCTGATCACCGACCAGCTTTTGACGCCGCCTGTATAGAGTACCACCCGCTTTCCGCGGAGGACCTTCTTATAGGGCGCCAGCTCCCGGGCCAGCTCATCCTCTTCCTGGCGGATCAGCCTGCCGATCCGGTCATCCAGCTCCTTGTTCTGCAATTCATAGGCAATCTGCTGCAGCGAAAAGCTGGTTTCCCTGGCTCCGTAGAAGGAGGCTTCTACATACGGAACGCCATAGGTTTCCTTCATATTCCGGGCCAGGGAAATCAGCGCCCGGCTGCAAACCACCACGTCCAGCTTAGCCCTGTGGGCGTACCGGATATCCTGGAAGCGCCCGTCTCCGGTAATCCGCGACAATACGCGGATGCCCGCTTTACCGAGCAGCGCCTCGATATCCCACTGCTCACCGGCAATGTTGTATTCCCCGATCAGATTGATATCGAGCGGCGTCAAGGTGCTTTCATCCGGCTCGGCGGTGCCGATTACATGCTTGAACAGTGCATTGCCGGCCAGACGGTTGCCGTAATTTTTGTTCCCCGCAAAACCCGGGCTGTGCACAGGCACCACAGGAACTCCCCATTGATCAGAGGCTGCAGAGCATACCGCATCCAAATCCTCGCCGGTCAAAGCCGTCACGCAGGTGGAGTACACAAACACGGCAGGGGGAGAAAACCGCTCTACAATCATATCAATGGCCTGTCGCAGCTTTTTTTCACCGCCCATGATGATGTCCTGCTCCGTCAAATCCGTATTAAAGCCGTACCGGTAAAGGGTCGGACCGGAGGAGAGGCTGCCTCTTGCCTCCCAGCTGTTGCCCGCGCAGCCCGCAGGGCCGTGGATCAGATGCGCGGCATCCGCGATAGGCAGGAGGGTAATCTGGGCGCCGTCGAAGGAACAGCCCCCCGCCGAGTCCCCCGGCTTAGGCTTTGGACAGCCTTTTTTCGCCGGTGTGCTGTGCTCGCAATCCGGCTCGGGAATCCACCCTGATTTTCCAATTGTGCCCACGATAATCCCCTCCTTGTTTTCTGTCTATTATACAGCGAATAAACCCGCGCCAATGTTGCAATTGTTTGTCAATTTGGCATCAGCCGCCACCCGTGGCGGGTTGGCGGCTGGACCTCTTTTTTGGTTATGGAATTCCCTTATATACCTTTATCTTACAAAGTCGAAGCTGTGGGGCTCGGCTTGGTCATCCAGCTGCTGCAGCAGAGTGTTGACCACGGTGGTCAGCACATGCAGGGCGCCTTGGTACCCCAGGATCGGGAAGCGGTGCAGATGGTGGCGGTCGAAGATCGGGAAGCCGATACGGACCAGCGGAATGCCTGCTGCCTTGCAGTTTTGCTTCAGGTGAGTGCTGCCGATGGCGAAGTCAACCGGGTCCGTGAAGAGCAGGGACCGCAAATGCCACAGGTCATGGCCCACATAGACCTTAGCGTCAATGCCATGCGGGGAAGCCTTCAGAAGTCCGTAAGCTTCTTCTTCGAATTCTTTGTCCCCGTTAGAACAAAGGATATGCACCGGCTCCAGCCCAACCTCCAGACAGAAGGAGATGAGACCAAGAAGAATATCGGGATCGCCTACCAGCGCCACACGTTTGTTATGCAGGTACGGATGGGAGTCGGTCAGGGCATCCACCACTTGGGCACGTTCCTTGATCAGCTCCTGCGGCACCGGCTTGCCGGTAATCCGGGAGATTTCCTTCAGGAGCTTGTCGGTAGCGGTAATGCCGATGGGCGAATAAACCGCGGAGGTCGGCTGCTTCCAGGACTCCTCAATATATTCACGGGTTTTCTTCGTGGAATACTTTTGCAGGGCCAGGGTAGCCTGGGCGCCGGGAGCCAGAGGCACATCCGCCAGCTTGGTGCCGCCGTAGTAATACTTGTAGCTGCCGTCCGCCGGAGAGTTCAAGCTTTCGCTGTGGTCGCCCAGGAAAGTATATTCCACACCGAACAACTCCAAAATCCGCTTGATTTCCCCAAAATTCGCTGTATAGGTATCAAAACCCGAAATGAGGTTGAGCTTCTCGGTTTTGGGAGCATCTGCCGGACGGAGATCGCCATGACGTTCTGTCAAATAGCTGATGATTCCCTTGATCATATGATCGTAGCCCCAGGTATGGGAGCCAACGAAGCTGGGCGTATTGCAATATGCAACCGGGAAATCCTCGGAAATGACACCCTCCTTGCGGGCGTTGCCGATAAAGGCGTTCAGGTCATCACCGATTACCTCGGCCATACAGGTGGTATGAATGGCTACCATCTTGGGCTTGTAGAGGGTGGTGGCGTTCTGCAAACCCTCGATCAGGTTCTTCATGCCGCCGAATACGGCGCCGTCTTCCGTCATGGAGGAGGATACGGCAGGTACAGGCTCCTTGAAGTGACGGGCCAGATGGCTGCGGAAGTAGGCGATGCAGCCTTGGGAGCCATGGGAGAAGGGCAGTGTGCCTTCAAAGCCGAGGGCGCCCAGCACCGCACCCAAAGGCTGGCAGGCCTTGGCAGGGTTGATTACCGTTTCTTTCCGGGAGAAGTTGATCTCCTGATATTCAGGAGTCTTCAGATATTCCTCAATTTCCTTGGCTTGCTCGCGGGAGCAGGCTGCTTCGAACACTCTTTTCTTCTCGGCGGATTCCACATAAGGAGCCGTTTCGAAGAGTGTATTATGGTCTTTGTATTCGATCTCGTCTTTTGCCATCGTTATCCCCTCCGTTTCCTAAAATGGTGATTTCACAAGATTCCAGGCCGGGCTGTTGATAGCCATATCCATGTCGCGGGCGAAGATCTTGAAGCCGTCGAAGCCATGGTACGGTCCGCTGTAATCCCATGAGTGCATTTGACGGAAAGGGATACCCATCTTGTGGTACACATACTTTTCCTTTACGCCGGCGCCGACCAGGTCAGTACCCAGCTTTTCGGCCAAGGCTTCCATCTCGTATGCGGTGGGATCATCATAAATGATGGTGCCTTCCTGAACATCCTTGACCATCCGTTGGTAGTCGTCCTTGTGACCGAACTCGTAGCCGGTGCTGATCACATCCATCCCCAGATCCTCGTAAGCTCCGATGGTATGGCCAGCACGAAGGCCGCCGACCATCAGCATCACCTTTTTGCCTTCCAGCTTGGGACGGTATTTCTCAATCACCTTGTCGGCTTCAGCCTGGTACTTGGCAATGACACGTTCGGCATTTTCCTTGATGGTATCGTCGAAATGTGCAGCAATGGCCCGCAGGCTTTCAGCGATTTTGGTAGGACCGAAGAAGTTATATTCCATCCAGGGAATACCGTAGCGCTCCTCCATGGTGGTACAGATATAGTTCATGGAGCGGTAGCAGTGCAGCACGTTCAGCTTGGCCTTATGGGAGATGGACAGCTCGTTCATGGTGCCGTCTCCGGCCCATTGCCCGATTACGCGGAGGCCGATTTCCTCCAGCAGAATCCGGGAGGCCCAGGTATCGCCGCCGATGTTGTATTCCCCGATCATATTGATATCGTAAGGAGTGGTATCTTCGAATTCGCCCTTGCCCAGCAGGTGGTCGCGTACTGCATCATTGGCAATATGGTGACCGAGGGATTGGCTGACGCCCCGGAAGCCTTCGCAGCGTACCGGGATAACCGGCATGGAGAGCTCCTTGGCCATTTTCTTGCCAACAGCCTCGATATCGTCCCCGATCAGACCGACAGGACATTCGGATTGAACGGAGATACCTTTTGCCAAAGGGAAAACCTTGGTAATTTCACGGCAGATGGTTTCCAGTTTCTTGTCGCCGCCGAATACGATATCCCGTTCCTGGAAATCACTGGTTACCTGCAGGACACCAAATACGTCCACACCTTGGGTGCCGTTGGCATAGTTCCGGCGGGTACCCCAGCTGTATTGGCCGCAGCCTACCGGGCCGTGGCTGATATGGACCATATCCTTGATTGGGCCCCATACCACACCTTTGGAGCCGGCATAGGAGCAGCCGCGGGCTGTCATGACGCCGGGGCGGGATTTGGTGTTGGATTTCAGCGCGCACTTGCCGGTTTCAATGGTCGGCGCTTCTGCAACCTCATAATGTTTGGCGCGGTCCTTGGCAGTTTTTTCCGGAAATGCTTCAAGCACTTCCTGCACAATTCTTTTGCGCGTCTCCACGGTCAATTTGTCCATAGCTGTACTCATCAGTACGCCTCCCCTCTCGTATGCGGGAGCTCCCGGGGCGGTCTGTTCTCCACCTGGCGCCGCCTCGGGCTCCCATCGCTATTTATTGGCCTGCAGCTTCCTTCTCAGCCAGCTTCTTCAGGGCGGTCTCTTCGTCCTCTACTACACCAAAGTCGATCAAAAGCTGTTCCAGCTCATCCATTTCAATCGGGGTAGGAATAGTCATCATATCGTTGTACAGGATTTTCTCGGCCAGCAGCTTGTATTGGGCAGTTTGGCTATGGTTCGGGTTGTATTGGGTAACGGTCATTCTCCTCAGCTCCGCATGCTGTACCACATTGTCACGGGGCACGAAGTGGATCATTTGTGTATTCAAACGGCGGGCAAGCTCCATGATGAGCTCATCCTCGCGGTCCGTTTGACGGCTGTTACAAATCAAACCGCCCAGACGAACGCTGCCGGTGGTTGCATATTTCAGGATACCGCGGGCGATGTTGTTGGCAGCGTACATGGCCATCATTTCGCCGGAGCAGACGATGTAGATCTCTTGCGCCTTGTTCTCCCGGATGGGCATTGCGAAACCGCCGCATACAACGTCGCCCAATACGTCATAGGATACGAAGTCCATATCCTCATAAGCGCCTTGCTCCTCCAGGAAGTTGATGGAGGTGATAATACCGCGGCCCGCACAGCCAACACCAGGCTCCGGACCGCCAGATTCCACACACAGGATGTCGCCGAAGCCGGGAGCCACTACGTCTTCCAGCTCCAGATCTTCAACTGTGCCGCGTTCTGCAGCCAGATGAAGCACGGTTTGCTGTGCTTTGGTATTCAGGATGAGACGTGTGGAGTCAGCCTTGGGGTCACAGCCGACGATCATAATTTTTTGGCCGAAGGTGGTAGCCAGTTGGGCCAGTGTATTTTGGGAGGTGGTGGACTTGCCGATACCGCCCTTACCGTAGAATGCGATTTGTCTCAGTTTCTTTGCCATAATGTTCATCCTCCATTTTTTGAATATTCTGATTTTTATAAATAAAATAAGGCCTGATTCAACTTATGTCTTATGATACTGTGGTTGCACCGCCGCAGCTTCCGGCGAAATATTGGTGGAATTTCACACTTTCCAATAGCAGCTCATCGATCTCGCCTTTCCGGACCACAGTGACAATCCCCTTGTCCTTCAGCTTCTTGCTTGGCGATTCCCCGATACCCGAGCAGAGGAGAATTTCGCAATCAGCCAGCATGGTGGCCGTATCGTCGAGAATGGTCCGTTTCCCGTCGGGATTGCTGCAGTCTGCCGTGCCGTTGCAATAAGCCTGCACCTTGCGGACACCCAGGAGCTTGATGCTTTTGCCTGCCACCTCGTAGATCAGGAACTCCTTGGCGTGGCCGAAATGGACATTGACCTTGCCTCCGCCTCTGGTAGCCACCGCCACCCTCACGGATGGAGAGCCGGGTTTGTGGACCACCGCCGATTTAGCAGAACGTCTTTCCTCCAGCAGCTGATCCAATTCCTTCAACTTATCTTCACGCTGTTCCATGGTGTACACCCGCTTCACAGAGGTGTTGCACTTGCCCTTATCCGCTACGCTTGTATCCTCCCCGAGAAGGCCAACCGCGTCCGCTCTGCATTGCCTGCAATGCCGCATGATGGGAAGCACCTCAGCACATTTCTCCTGCACCTCCAGCACCCTAAGCGGGGAGGGCTCCTTCCTGCCGTCTTTCTCATAGGGACTGCCCGGTGATATAATAAGGGGCATAATATTGTGGGTAAAGGCTCCCAGCTCCTTGACCTTCTCCGCAACTGCCGGGAGATGGTCATCATTGACGCCGGGGATGAGTACGGAGTTGATCTTGCAGGCAACTCCCCGTTCCGCCATAGCCTTGATGCCTTCCAGCTGGCGCCCGATCAGCAGCTTCGCTGCGTCCAGGCCGCGGTAAATCTTCCCTTTGTCGGCCACCCAATCATAGATGTGCTGGCCTACCTCCGGGTCAACGGCATTGACAGTGACCGTCACGTGGTTGATGCCTGCCGCCGCAATCTCATCGGCGAATTCCGCAAGCCGCAGGCCATTGGTGCTGAGGCATAGGCTGAGTCCGGGAATCCGGCCGTTCAGCAATCCGAAGGTTGTGAATGTGGCATCGGGATTGGCCAGGGGATCCCCCGGTCCGGCGATGCCGACGACCGTCAGCTGAGGCAGCGTCTGCAATGTTTCCTCCACGCTTGTGAAAGCTTGTTCAGGGCTTAGCACCTTGCTGACTACACCAGGACGACTTTCGCTGACACAATCGTATTTGCGGTTGCAGTACTTGCAACGGATGTTGCAGGCCGGCGCTACCGCTACGTGCATCCGGGCGAAATAATGATGTGCGTCTTCGTCATAACAGGGATGACGAAAACCGATCGGTTCCATTCAACCACCTCCTTGTTAATGTTAGATTTTCTAACATATGTGCTCTTGCTTGATTACTCACATCTTACTCCGGCTCATCCAAAGGGTCAACGATTTTCCGGCACTAATAGGTAGTTGTAAAAATTCAGACATAATCTATGTTAGATTAAATTACATGAATATGCCATGAAGCGTTTTCTTAAATTCCGATTATTCGGATTCAGCTCCATTATCCTTGTGATAACAGCTCTCAATCCAGTGAAAACGCTTCAAAAAACGAACATTCTCTTGAGGTTGTGAAAAATGGTACGAATCAAACACGGCAAATAACGGTCTATTCCAGAAAGCCTTTTCATAATTATTGGAACGTTTACGGTCTGAGACGGAGGATGCCAAGCCACATTAAATAAGCCTCAGGTAATTCATGTTATATAATATGACATTATGCATTTCCCCCCACTTCAGCCGGAAGCGGACCAAACCCATAATAAAGGAAGGGTGTTTTCCGCTATTGTCCCTTTTTTCCACCCTGCAACCTCCTTAACGGGCCATTAAGGGAAGGATGACTTCCCTTATCCGTACAATTTTGCCTGCTACATGCGGATAGCGGAACAAAGGCTTCCGCTATTCTGAAGTTACAAAAGCCGCAGGCTAGATGTGTGAGGTCAGCCTGGTTATTCTAATATAAGGGATGTGAGAATATGGAGAGACTAGGCCGGGATTTTTTCCGGAGACATACGGTTGAGGTGGCTCAAAGTCTGATCGGCTGTATTCTGGCGCGGAGATTTGAGGATGGCATTGCGGCGGCGGTCATTACCGAAACGGAGGCTTACCGCGGAGCGGATGATCCTGCCAGCCACGCCCACAGAGGCGTAACCCCCCGCAACCGGATCATGTTCGGAGAAGCGGGTATGCTGTATGTGTATTTCAGCTACGGCATGCACCACTGCATGAATGTGGTGACTGAGGAGGACGGGCAGCCTGGAGCTGTGCTGCTCCGTGCGGCCATGCCGGTGCAGGGGCTGGAGCACTTCCGTGCCAACCGCCCCAAAGCGCCGGAGAAACAATGGATGAACGGCCCCGGCAAGCTTACGGCGGCCTTCGGTGTGGATCTGAGTTTCAACGGCCTGGACCTGGCCAACGGCGGACAGGAGGATCTGATGATCCTATCCGGAGCCCCCCTGCCGTGGACCGCCAGCCCCCGCATCGGCATCAGTAAAGGAGTGGAGCTGCCTTGGAGGTTCCTGGCAGCTCCCGGTGCAGCAGCAGGCATAGCCGGTTCCCTTTCATTTCAGTGAATCGCCTGCTCGAAGCGTTCGATCATCTGATTGGTGCCGATAAGCACCATCACGTCCTTCTCGTATACCCGGTCCTCGGCGGACGGCGACACAATCACCTCACCGGGTTTGTTGATAGCCACAATGGTGCAGCCGAATTTCTCCCGGGAGTTCAGCTCACGGAGGGTCTTGCCGGAAATCCGGGACGGAACGGCCAGCTCGGCGATGGTGTAGTGGTTGGACAGCTCGATATAGTCCAGCAGGCTTGGTGAAGCCAGGAGATGCGCCACCCGCACTCCCATGTCCCGCTCGGGAAAAATGACCCGCTCCACGCCGATTTTCTCCAGCACCCGCCCGTGCAGATCGGACATGGCCTTGGCCACCACCTTTTTGACTCCCTGCTCCTTGCACAGAATGGCTGCCAGAATGCTGGCCTGGATATCTTCGCTGATGGCAATGACCACACAATCGAAGTTGCGGATCCCGAGAGACCGGTACACATCCTCATCGTTCCAGTCGGCCTGCACCGAATGAGTCAAGACTCCGCTCATATCATCCACATTGGCTTCCCGCTTGTCGATGCCGAGCACCTCGTACCCCAGACTCATTAGCTCCTTGGCGAGACTGGAGCCGAAGCGGCCCAGGCCGATGACGGCATATTGCATTTTCTTCATAACATACTCCTTGTCCGGTTATCCTGCAGTTGGAAACTGCCGGCTTGCTGTGATATGGTTAGAATTGCCTTACTTGCCCGACACACCCTAGGGTTTGCCCCTGTCCGGCACCTGTCCAACGCTGGCCTATCTCCGTCCAATCGCTGGCTAATCACTGGCTAATCGCTGGCCACACTGGCCAAAATCGTTGGCTAACCGCCGGTCATCCGCTAACGGAACTCAGACACCCTTAGAAGCGCAAACTCGATGGTTTAAAAATGTAACGGAACTAAACGACCGTTAGGAGCGTATTTTACCGCCAAGGAAGCCTTAAGAGCACTTTAAGCGCTTCTGTGTTCCCTTAGAATCCGATCGAGCTCATTTTAACCCCCTAAGGGTCGCTAAGTTCCGTTAAACCGCGGGCACCCTCTCCGGTCACCACCTGTGAGGTGAATATTGGGTGCAAATTTCAGATGAGAGGAACGCTGCCGTGATCCCTATCCATTGGAATAAAAAGCTGATAATGCTTGCTGTTCTCGGAATTATTCTTTATTTCGGCTCCAATATTACGCTTTCCCTGGTGAAAGGCAATACCACGGAGGGCGGACTGGAAACCCCGGCGGTCAAACCCGCGCAAGCAGGAGAAGCCGCACTCCAATATGCCTCAAGCAAGCTTGGCCTCACGGCGGAAGCCCCGGAGGCGGCGCTTCTATCGGATAAACGCGCCAGCGGCTTCATTGCTAAGTATAACCTGCGGAAAGCCTATGAGGACAATCTGTCCGCTTACATGCACCTGGATTATTGGCTGGTATCCGCCGATTTGCCCAACGGGGAAAAAATCCGGGTGAAGGTAGGCCTGGATAAACCTGAGGTGCTGGGCTGGGAGCTGCTTACCGACCAGCCGAACCGCACTCCCGGCAGCGGATTGGCTATCGCATCGGAGGCGCTTCGTGCGGCCGGTCATAACCCGGAGGAATTTGCCTATCAGGGCAGTTCAACCATTTCAGCCCAGGAACCTGCCAGCTTCACCTTCATCTCCCACAACTTGGGAGTTTCGGATGCCGCCTTTGCCGTAACCGTGAAGGTCAGCGGCGACCGGGCGGTGGCGGTAACTCCGGAGCTGCGGATGCCCCAGTCCTATCTGGACTGGATGGACCAGCAGGAGCGCATTGTCCGCTTGACCTCTGTCGGCTTCCTGATATTTACCGCCGTTATGGGCATTGCCGCATTAGTATTGGCCATTGTCAACCGGAAGCGGGTGTCCTGGTCACGGGGATTGCTTCTCACCGGAATCTTCCTGGCCCTGTTCCTGATCCAGAACTTCAATGTCACCCAAGCCATGCTGATGGCGGAAACCACCGCGCTGACCATGGAGGCTCTTGCAGCCATTATCATGAACGTCATTATTATGGGGCTGGCCCTGCTGCTGGCGTTGGCAGTCTGGTTCAGCCTGCTGTCCGGCGAGCAGCAGCTCCGGCGCCTCGATCTCAAGCTGTGGCCGCGCTGGCGGGATCCGGAATTCGGTCGGGAAATGTTCTACGGCATGGGCCGGGGCTACCTGATTTGCCTGTTTATTCTGGGCATCCAGCAGGCAGCCTTCCTGATCGCGGGCCTGGCCTTTGATTCCTTCACCATCAATGATCCCTCCCAATCCACCTGGAATATGAAGTGGGCCATACTGTTCCCGGCATCCGCCTGGGTAGCCGCCATTATGGAGGAAGCCATCTATCGGGTATTCGGCATCGCTGTCTTAAAACGTCTCTTCCGGTTTACCTTCCCCGCCGTGCTGGTGTCCAGCTTCATCTGGGGACTGGGCCACACCGGATACTCCATCTTCCCCAGCTACACCCGGCTGATGGAGGTTACCGTGCTGGGGCTCATATTCGGCTACGTGTTCCTGCGTTACGGCTTTTTCACCGCCGTCTTCGCCCATGCCATCATGGACAGCCTGCTCATGTCCATCTATCTGATGGTGGAGCAGCCCACGCTGTCCCATATCCTGGCCGGCATCTTCTACATCATTCTGCCGGCGCTGATTGGCTTCATCATTCGTTATCTTCATCCTCGCTTTGGAGGTCCGAGGCGGCGTCCTCCGGAAGCGACAGAGCCTCCTTATGGAGTCCCGCAAGGATAGTGCGCGCCAGCTTCTCCCCGATTCCCAGGGGCCGGAAATCCTCGATTCCGGCCTCTTTGATTTTTTTGAGGGAGCCAAAATGCTTCAGCATCGCCTTCCGCCGTTTCTCGCCTACCCCCGGAATGGCGTCCAGCTGGGAGGCGATCATGGACTTGGCCCGGGTTTCCCGGTGGAAGGTGATGGCGAAGCGGTGAACCTCATCTTGAATACGCTGGAGCAGATAGAATTCCTGGCTGTCCCGCGGCAGGGGAATAATCTCCGGCGGGTCACCGGCCATCAGCTGCGCCGTTTTGTGCTTGTTGTCCTTGACCAGTCCGCAAACGGGAATGTACAAGCCCAATTCATTCTCCAGCACATCCACCGCGGCGGAAATCTGCCCTCTGCCCCCGTCCACCACTACCAAATCGGGAGGCGTCAGATTCTCCTTCAGCACCCGCTCGTAGCGGCGGCGGATCACCTCACGCATGGTTTCGTAATCGTCCGGCCCTTGGACGGTGCGCACCTTGTACTTGCGGTACTCCTTGCGGTCCGGCTTGCCATCGGTAAACACCACCATGGCGGAGACGGGATCGGAGCCCTGGATATTGGAGTTGTCGAAGGCCTCGATCCGCCGTACGGTACTCGAGCCCAGCCAGCTTCCCAGATTCTCCACAGCGCGGACAGTCCGCTCCTCCTCGCGTTCGATGAGCTTGAACTTCTCCTCCAGAGACACGCGGGCATTGTCACAGGCCATGTCCACCATCTTGCGCTTGGGGCCTCTCCGGGGCACATATACCTTCACCTTAAGCCAGCTTTCCAGCGACTGCTTCACATCCAGTTGCTCTTCGTTGGCGGCTTCGGCTGACTCCGGCGTACCGCCGGCACCCGCCTTTTCCGCCGGCTCCACTTCTGCCGGCGTGTCCGCTTGCGGAGTCAAGACCGCCGCATCGTCCGCGGCAACCGCGCCAGCCTCCTCCGGCTCCTCCGGGGCCGGCAGGAAAATCTCCCGGGGCAGGGCCGGATTTTCGCTGTAAAACTGAGCCACGAAGGTCAGGAAATCCTCGTACGCCTCCCCATAGTAGGGGAATGCCGTTGCCCTGCGTTCGATCATCTTGCCTTGGCGCATGTAGAGAATCTGCACACACATCCAGCCCTTGTCCGTCCAGTAACCGAACACATCCCGGTCGGTCAGGTCCATGGTGGTGATGGTCTGCTTTTGCATCACGGCATCGATATTAGCGATATGATCCCGGAGCTCCTTGGCCCGCTCGAAATTCAGCTCCTCCGCCGCCTCCAGCATCTTCTTCTCCAGCTCGTCGCGGATGGCTTCATGCCCGCCGTTCAGAAAACGGGCGATCTCCCCGGTCATTCGTTCGTATTCCCCATCCGCCACCGGGTACTCACAGGGTGCGATACATTGGCCCAAGTGGTAATACAGGCATACCTTGTCGGGAAGCACCTTGCATTTGCGCAGGGGGTAGAGCCGGTCCAGCAGTTTTTTGGTCTCCTGGGCGGCATACGCATTGGGATACGGGCCGAAATATTTGGCCTTGTCCTTCAGCACCTTGCGGGTAACCTCCAGCCGCGGGTGGGCCTCATGGGTGATTTTGATATAAGGAAAGGTTTTGTCGTCCTTCAAAAGTACGTTATAACGCGGATGATACTGCTTGATCAGATTGCATTCCAGAATTAAGGCTTCCATGTTGCTTTTGGTGACTATATATTCGAAATCGGCAATTTCGCCTACCAGCTTCTGGGTCTTAATATTATGGCTGCCGGTAAAATAGGACCGGACCCGGTTCTTCAGGACCTTGGCCTTGCCTACATAAATAATGGCACCTTCGCTGTTCTTCATCAGATAGCAGCCGGGTTTGTCCGGCAAAAGCGCCAGCTTGTTGCGGATATGCATGTTTTCCATAATGGCTTTCTTCTCCCGGTTGTGAATGTTTGAATCCACTTTCAAGTATATCATTTTGCAGGGGGATTCGAACAGACATTCGAGGCGGGATACCCTGGCAAAAGCAAAAAACGCCATCCCCCTGGAGGGATAGCGTTCTGCATCTAAGACCGGCGCCTTCCGTTAAGCCGGCATCTTGAACCAGATGACCGCCTTCTGAAGCTCATCCGCCAATAAGGACAAGGATTGGGCCGTTGCCGCCATTTCCTGGCTGGCCGCCGCCCCTTCCTCCGTAGCAGCAGAGATATTCTCCACCGCATTCAGCACATTGGCGCTTTGCGCCGCCTGCTCTTCACTGGCTGCCGCAATCTCGGAAATTTTTGCGCCGGCATCATTGACCATTTTGGAGATATGATGGAAGGAATTGCCCGACTGCTTGGAGAAATTGCCGCTTTCCTGCACCGTCGCCACACTTTGGCGGGTATTGTCCTGCATGATCCGGATAATGCCGGTGATCTGCTTGGTGGCGTCACGGCTGCGCTCCGCAAGCTTCCGGACCTCGTCGGCGACTACCGCAAAGCCGCGTCCCTGATCCCCGGCCCGGGCTGCTTCAATAGCCGCGTTCAAGGCCAGCAGATTGGTCTGGTCGGCAATATCCTCAATCACATCGAGAATCTCCCCGATTTTGTGGGAATCGTCCTCAAGCTTGGCCATCTGTGTGCTGACCGCCTCCATGGAAGTCATGGACGACTGGATCACGTCCCTGCCCTCCATGGCCAGACGGATGGATTCCTCCGCCAGCTCGGAGGTTTGCTCCGTATTGGCCGCTACGGAATGGATAGCTGCCGACAGCTCCTTAAACAGCTCGCTGATGGTTTGGGCCGCCTCCGCCTGATTGGCGCTGCCCCCGGCGATTTCCTCGCTGCTGGCCGAGATTTGCTGGGCGGAAGCCGCCACATTCTGCGCATTGGCGAGAATGGAGCCTACTATGCCCCGCAGATTCAGCACCATGCTGTCCACAGCTTGGGCCAGCTGTCCGATTTCGTCCTTGGTTTTGATATCGGAGGTACGGCTCAGATCTCCTCCGGCCACATCACCGACAATCACCATCACCTTTTTCAGTGGGTTGGAGATTGCCCGGGAAATCACCCAGCCCAGCAATCCGCTGAGAAGCACCGCCCCGATAATCACCCCTACCGTTAAATTACGGGAGCGGGTATACAAATCCTTCCCATCATTCCTCGCATGCAGCGCCTCATCGTTGTTGATTTTCAAAAGCTTGTCCAACGAATCGGTGAGCTTGGTGCGCGTAATATTAATTTCGCCCCCATTCAACATTTCAAGCAAACGCTCGAGATTATTGTTAATGCCGTGTTGGGATGCCTCCTCATAGGATTTTCTGTAGTCCGCCAATGCCTTCTCCAGATTCGGCAGCTCAGCAGTGGATGCTTGTGAGAGCTCCGTTTGCTTGAAGGTGGCAAGCTGTTTTCCCGCCTCTTCCAGGAGCTTAAGTCCTCCGTCCGAAACGGCTGCCCGTTCCTTTTGCTCCACCATATAAACCTTCCGCAGCTCATGGCGCGCTTCTTGAACGGCTGCGTCGATTTCCTCCAGGGATTGGACCGCCACCAGCTGGTTTTTGTACATATCATCCAGACTATCATTGATTTTGCTTAAGTTCATCAATCCGAATAACCCGACTACCGCCACAATAACCGCCAATACGGCGAAGGATGAAATCAGCTTTGTCCCTGTCTTCATGTTGGCAAACCACATCATGTTCTCCACTCCTTGTTGTATCTCGCAAATGGGTTTTTTACGTCTCTAGCAGGATTTCATCCAGGTTTATGATGCCGACTAATTCACCGGCGGCAATGCCGATGCCGGAAATGCAAGCCATACTCCCGTTTCCGTACTGGGAGGAGGCTTCGTGAATGTTGGAGAATACCACCACCTTATCTACTTTGTCTACAATAATCCCCATTGGGTTACCACGGTAATGAACCACCATAATGCGGGAGGCTTTGGTAGGCTCCGCCTCTTCCATAAGAAACAGGCTTCTCAAGCTGATTACCGGAATGATGCTCCCGCGTAAATTGATGACTCCTTTCATATATGTCGGTGAATTGGGGATGAAAGTAATGGGCTGCATACGAATAATTTCATGAATGCCGGAAATCCGGATGGAGTAATTCTCCCCCAAGATACTGAACTGCACATACTGTTCCATTAGAGCCGCCTGCATAAGAATCCCTCTCTACACAAAGTAGTCTGTTTGCTCCCGCCGCTCCTGGGGATAGATATCGCGAACGCGGTTAAGGATACAGCTGAACTTGATGACAATCGCGGTGTCAAATTGAGTTTCCACATGCTCCTGAAGCTCCTGGAGCGCTTCCTCGAAGCTTTTGAGATCATTGTAGGGCCGGTGGGAAACCATGCTGTCAAAGGCATCCGCCACGGCACAAATCCGGGCATTCAGCGGGATTTCCTCCCCTTTTAAACCGGCGGGGTATCCCGTCCCGTCCCAACGCTCATGATGATGGCGGATGATACTGAGAATCTCCTCGGATAAAGGAAGAAGGCTCGAAACCAGTTCTGTTCCGATAATGGGATGGAGCTTCATAATGCGCCACTGATCTTCTGTCAGGCGTTTGTCGCTATCGAGAATATCATTGGGAATCATCAGTTTGCCGATATCATGGAGAAGACAGCCGAGCAGCAGCTTTTCCTGCTCCTCCTGGCTGAATTTAAGGATATGGGCCAACGCCTGACTGATTCTGCCTACCCTCACGGAATGATGATACGTCTCTACATGCTTCCTTTTCAAAATGGCTAAAATGTTGGCCAGCCCGTCGTCATGGTATTTCAGCCGACTCTTCTTCCTGAAATCCAGTATTTTCCCGTTCATTGCCGCCTCCTACGCCGTTAGAAGTATTTATTATCCAGAAAAAGCGTTTGTAGGGAAATAAATTACTTCAAATTATCCAAGTTATTCCAATTTTTTATAGGACAATCGAACGATGTCGTGCAATAATAGTTATACGACATCCACGAAAAGGAGTGTAAAAAAATACCATAATGTTAGACATGAGGCGAGATTCCCGGATTATAGAAATGGTCAAAATGACAAGCCCTGAAGGGGAACTGGATGATGAACAGATTATTGATCTCTATCTAGCCGTACATGGCCATTCCCCGCAAACGGCCCGCAACTACCGGAGAGCCTTTTTACTGTTCCGCGGATTTGTTACGAATAAGCAGCTGGCCCAGGTAAATTGGAAGGATATTGAGGCTTTTAAAATGGGCTTGGCCAAAGGATATTGCAGCTATTCGGGGCAACCGCTTGCCCCTGCCAGCATCTCTGCACTGATTGCACCGCTGAAATCCTTGTATAAATGGGGGAGTGATCCCAACATCGGACTTTTTCCGCAGAACCCGGCTACCGCTGTAAAAATTCCCAGTGTTCCCGTGACCAGCACCAAGCGCTATCTGACCCAAGAAGAGGTGCTTATCCTGCTGAAACACTTGAAAAAGGGCAAGGAACGGAACTATTTGATTGTTTTAGCCTTGGTAATGCTGGGTTTGCGGGTATCCGAGCTCGTGTCGGTCCGATGGGGAAATTTCCAGCCGGACCCGTTGAATACATCCGTTTGGTTGACGGTGGAGAAGGGAAAAGGGGGAAAGCAGCGCGGGGTGAAGGTGCCGGGACGCTTATGGTCAATGCTGGATAAATACAAAAAAAACCTGCAGGAAAAAGGAATGGCCGCGGATGCGGACTACGTATTCCCGATTTCCCCCAGGCAGGTAGAACGGATCATTCAGGCTGCTGCCAACCAGTGCTTTCCATCCAAAAAGCCGACGCCCCACTGGCTGAGGCACACCAATGCGACTCTTGCATTATTGAGCGGAGCAACCCTTCAGCAGGTGCAAAGCACGTTAGGACATTCCCATATCAATACGACACAGCGGTACCTCCATACCGTCGAGCAAATTGAAAAAGCAGCCCCGGACTATGTCGAAGACTGTCTAATGGTTCATGAGGAATAAGTCAAAACTTTAGAAAAAAGGCTGCAATTTGATTTTTTGTATTGATATATCCTCTGTAAAAACCTATAATTAACCAATATGTAGCAATAAAATTACAAAAATCTCTATCGATTTGTGTCGGATGTCGTATAACTATTATTGCACGACCTATCATTTTTCACCCGTCGATACACAAAAAAGAAAGGCAAATTAGTGTCCTTTCGAGCAAAAGAACCGCTGTCCGGAGAGGATCAGCGGCTCTTTTTTATGAAAGAAAATGGTTACGCATGTCGATTGAGCACATTTTTGAGTGCATCCTTCGATTGGAATCCCACAATTTTATCCACGGGCTGGCCGTCCTTGAACACAATCAGAGTGGGAATGCTCATCACGCCAAAGCGGGATGCCGATTCTTGATTCTCATCCACGTTCACTTTCGCGATCTTCACATTCAACTCCTGGTCCAGCTCCTCCAGTACCGGCGCGATCATCTTGCAAGGGCCGCACCATGGTGCCCAGAAATCTACCAGGACTGTACCCGCGCCTTCAACCTCCGCCTTAAAGGATTGGTCCGACACGTTGACAATTGCCATGGATATCCTCCTTCTGTATCGTTCATCATGAATTATGGCGCCTGCTGGACGCCAACACGTACATGTAAAGTATACCACATTCCTGCCAGAATAGCCCGCAGAATAGACATCCGGTCAGCCCAAATGCTCTCCACTGCCTCATTATGCACACATAACCTCCTGCAAAATAAAGGAAGGTGAACTTCCGCTATCTGCTGCCTCTTCCGCAAAAATCCCGTTTAGCGGAAGCGGATTTTCCGCTATTTGTAGCTTTTGCGGCTGAAATGCCCGTAAATCCGCCAATAGCGGAGGTTTGCATTCCGTTATAGCCCATTTGTGACCGGCGCGGCTGAAATAGCGGAAGCAAACTTCCGTTAACCCCCTGCCAGCAAGCTGTGAAGGTTGATAGCGGAAGGCCTTTTCCGCAATTCCACCGCGGATGCCTCTGACCGGCAGCCTTCTGTCCGGATAGCGGAAATTCCTTTCCGCTATCGATTAAGCAGCGGCTCCCCCGCGGAGATTAGCGGAAATCTGTTTCCGTTAAGCGCCGGATTTTTCGCAATATGCGGTTTAAGCAGCGAAGACAAAGCACTTCAACGGTTTCGCCTTTACAATCCGGGGTAATAATGCGTATACTATTCCCAACAAATTGTAATCATTATAATCTGGTTACAAAAATTCTATTATATTAACGGTGTCTGCACCGGAACAGGAGGTACCGCCAGCTATGTATGATCCCCGGGAACACATTCATGAAGACCCTCGCAACCAGTCTGACTCTACTCTTGGGTTTGCCATTTTCTTCGGCTTCAGCTTCCTGCTTGCGGCCGCCGCTACCGTCGCTTCCGTGCTGTAGCACCTCAACGAACAGAAAAACCCGGCCACCTGGCCGGGTTTTCTTTGGCTATTCATTGGCATCACGGGAGTTTCTTGCATCACGGGAGTCACTTGAATCACGCACGGGAATCGGAACGAACGGCGACGGTCACTCCCCCTCCAGCTTCCGTTTATTGGTCCCATGCACCTCGATAATGTCCACGTAATGACGGATGCGGTCCATAATCCGCTGCCCCTTAAACTCCTCTTCCCCGTCCTTGCTGGTGAAGCTGAAGTGCTTTTCCAGCCCGCCGAACTCGTAATTGGAGGTAAAAAAGGTCGGTTTGCGGTTCATCCGGTAATTCAGGATCGTCCCCAGCACATGATCCCGGAGCCAGGGGTTCATATTCTCTGCGCCAATATCGTCAAATACCAGCAGATCCGTCTCCTTCATCAGCTCAATGGTATCCTTCAGCTTGTGGGGCTCCCCGAACATAGCCTTAAGATCCTCGGAGAAATCCGGCATATACACAATTACGCCGCTTAAACCTTGTTTGGCCAGCTCATAAAGCATATAGCACATCAAAAAGGTTTTCCCAGTGCCGAGTGGTCCCTGCAGATACAGTCCTCTTGTGGGCAGCCCGGTCTCCTTGGCACGGTCGATGTAATCCACCAGATAACCTACGGCCTCGGCGCGTTCGCTGTCCGCCCGCACAATCTCCTTCAGATCATAACCCCGGGTCAGCGTGCCCTGGTCTACATAAAAGCTGGTGATCCGGCGCTTCACCGCCTCCTCCGCTTCCCACACGGTATAGCGGGGACAAGGGACCTTCTGGTCGTAAATCTGCTGGCGCCCGTGAATTTCGTCCACCATGAGCCGTGTGGCATGGCCCTCCAGCTCGTTGGGGCACTTGTCCAGCCCCGGACACTCCCGGCAGGTCCGGTATTCCTTGACATACTGGTACATCTTATTGAGGTTTAAGTTGATATCCTCATCTGTAAGCTCGGGGTATTTGGCCCGCCACTTTTGCACAAGCGGGTCCTGCAGAACCGCACGGTACCGCTCCTCCGCCTGCTTGCGCAGGGCCGCGAACGGCAGAGTGCGGAGGACCTCCGACATGGATTCCATTCACGTCACCTCCTAAGGGCCTTGCCGATAGGCAAAGCCAACTTCGTAAGCATTAGCTAAGGCTTTTGCCGTCAGGCAAAGCCAACTTCGTAAGCATTAGCTAAGGCTTTTGCCGTCAGGCAAAGCCAACTTCGTAAGCATCCACTATGGGCTACGCCCTTCCTTCTTCCCATCTGCTGGCCTTCTTGATGATGGCCTCCATCTCTTCATCCGACAGCTGCTTGCGGCCGCCGGCTTTGTCCAGGGCCACCGGGATTACCGGCTTCTGCTTGCCCCCGCCTCTTGCCCCGCGGGACCCGCCTGACGAAGCTGACTTCCCCGTGGCGCCTGCAGCCGCCGCCACTCCTTCGTCCTTGCGCCTGGCGCCGGCCTTGGCCTTATAACGCGCCTTCTCGCGGATATACTCCACCGCATCCTCGTAGGTGCCTACCTGCTTGCCCAACAGGTCTGAGGCAATGGCCTCAATGGAGTTTTTGACCCAGGAACGGCGGTCCGTATGAAGGAAATGGATAAGAACATTGATGACCTCGCCGTTGAGGCCGTAATTCAGGTCGATTTTCTCGAAAACGTCCAGCACCCCGTCCGGCACTGTACCGTGAGGGAAAAACCGCTTCAGCACCAGCGTATAGGGTTCGTTCCGAAGCAGCATGTTGTACTGGTGGACATCGCATTGGCCCTGGAACAGCGCCGGCACCTCCAGATAATACTCCATCTGGACGCCTTTTTCCTGAAGCTCCTCATCCTGCCCGTCCTCGGCAGACTGCGCTGCCACCAGCCGGTGCACCTTGCGCCCGGCGAATTCATCCCGCCGCTTGGCCTGCCGGTACAGCAGATTAGCCCGGTATTGCAGCTCCTCAAACAGCAAATTACCTTCCTCGTCAAAAATCCCGTCCTCATCCAGCAGCCTGCAGGTTTCCTGAAGCTCCAGATTGTACTTGCTCTTCGCTATGTTAATGGCTGCCAGATGTCCTTCCCGGAACTGCAGCGCCTCCACAAAAGGCCGGTTGCGCGAGCCCTTGGGAAAACGGCGGATAATATCCGTATAGGTAAAACCTTTGGTTTCGGTGTCCAACCCACCCGATTTGTCCCGGCCGGCAGCCGTCTCATACAGCGCCTCCTCCAGATCCGGGTCCATCACCTTGGTGTTCAAGCGGAATAAATCATAGAACGGAACAGACAGCTGCTCCGCCGCGGCTCCATTCAGCTCGGCAGGCTCATCAGCCAGCAGCTCGTCACGCAGCTGCAGCAGCATCATCTTCCCTACCTTATCCCGGAGCAGCATAGCCAAATGCTGGTTCCGGAAAAATTCCGCCGGGGACAGCGGCTCAAACAGCCGGTATTCGTAGACGCATTCCTCCGATTCCGGGTACAGGCGGCGGCTGGTGGACAATAGCCCCACCGCTTCCAGTCTGGAGGTCAAATCCATAAACTGCCGGCGGCCCTTTTCCCCGGGCTCCAGCTCCATCTGCAAAAACAGCCTGCGCTGGGCTTCCAGGGGTGAATACCCCGCCTTATCCACGGGAAGCTGTTGGTGCAGCGTGTGGTACAAGGCAATGGCTCCCGGGCCGATCATGGGCTGATAGATGGAGGACAGCATCCTCAAGCCGAGACTTCCCACTGCGAAGCTCCGGCTGACGGTGAACCGGTGATGTTCCGTAAAATGCAATAAATTGGTTACTTTCATCCGGTTATTCTCCCACCCGTTTCAATAGAGATCACCCTCCATTCTACCACAAGAATCGACACCGCAGATAGGAGTTTTCGAGAAACGCCAAAAAGCCTCCACACCCCGGCATACTTCCATGGGCATGAAGGCTTGATAATCACGGGTTTACAGCTGATGTGTGGTTTCTCTTCCGGCGGATATATCTCCGGCAGGCACAGTGACCATTTCTTCCGCTGGGCTTGCTGCTGCTCTGGCCGGCTTCCGGACAGCCCCTCCGAAGTGCCGGGACACCCATTGCTCCACAATCCGGTTCATGGTCCGGGGGGCTTTGGTGGGCAGCTGATGGGTTGCTTTTTCAATAAAAATCAGGTCCCTGTAGGGCAATCTCGCCTCCAACAGCCTGGCATAACGGTGGAAGCCGACATCCTTCTCCCCGTACAAAAGGAGCACCGGCTGCTGAATGGACGACAGCTGGTCGGTACAGGCATACGTCAGGCTGTGGTCATAATACTCGCGGATATTGCGGCTGTCCCCTTCCACCGCTCCTTTATAAAGATTGCTGAAGGTAAGGCTCATATCCGCGTTGCCCCAGCCCACCAAACCGCCCAGAAGCCGCTTGGCTTTAATCCGGGACAGTCCCGATGCTGCCCTGATCCTGCCCTTCAGGTACCAATCCGAGGCTTCCGACATAGCCGAAATGAGGATCCCTCCGGTGAAGGTCTGAGGATGGGTCAGCATGGCTTCCAGCGCAATGCCGCCACCTGTGGAATAGCCGCATACCACCGCTTCCCGGATATCCAGATGCTCCAGCAGCTGCCGCATATCCTCCACGATCAGGGAGTAGGTGACTGGGGCAGGCGAAGGTTCGGACAGACCGTGTCCGCGGATATCGAAGGTAATAATTTTGAAGGAGTCCGACAGCTGGGCCTTCTGGTAATTAAAAATTTCCTGGTTCAACAGCGGCGGATGAATGAAAACAAGAGGAATGCCGCGGCCATCCACATGGTAATGGAGCCGGGTTCCGTTAACGAATGCCATGGGCATAAGAGATCACCTTTCTTTTACGGATTGGCTTGATGTCCTTAGCTTGGCACCCCTGCCTTCCGATCATACATGGGACCCTTATCCGCAACCCTGAAATATCATGTCCGTTTGCCCTTTTATTTCAATTTGTCTACAATGTAATAGTGATTATTAAGTACATAAACAGCAGGGAGGATGTTCCATGAGCGAAGCGGTTCAAACCCTGGAGGGCTGGTATGCCCTTCATGATTTTCGGAGCATTGATTGGCAGTCCTGGAAAGCAAGTCCGCCGGAGCTGCGGGAGCAGGCGATGGAGGAGCTGGAGCAGTTCCTTCGCCAATGCGCCCAAGCGGGAGAAGCCAAAACCGGCAGCACTGCCTTCTATTCCATTGTCGGCCAAAAGGCGGATATCGTGTTTATGCACCTGCGGGAAACCCTGGATGAATTGAACGAGCTGGAAGCCAACTTCCAAAAAACAGCTTTCGCTGACTTTACCATCCCTGCTTATTCCTACGTATCGGTGGTGGAGCTCTCCAGCTACATGGCCAAACCCGGTACCAATCCTATGGAGGACCCGGAGATCGTGGCCAGACTGAAACCCCAGCTCCCCCAGTCCAGGCATATCTGCTTCTACCCCATGAACAAAAAGCGGGACGGCCAGGATAATTGGTACATGGAGCCTATGGAGCGCCGCCGCGAAATGATGCGGAACCACGGCTTGATCGGACGCAGTTACGCCGGGCGCGTGAAGCAAATTATTACCGGCTCCGTCGGCTTCGACGATTGGGAGTGGGGCGTAACCCTGTTCAGTGATGACCCGTTGGTGTTCAAAAAGCTGGTATATGAAATGCGCTTCGATGAAGCCAGCGCCCGATACGGCGAGTTCGGGGGTTTCTATGTGGGCAACCTGCTGGACAAGCCGAAGCTGGACCGTTTGTTTACGGTGTAATCGGGCTCTACGGCTAACGGAACTGGCGGGGTCTCTACGCTAACGGAACTCAGCGGCTCTTACGGGCCAAAAACAAACGTTTTTGCATCCTAACGGAACTCAGCGACCCTTAACATGGGTGAACACCCTACTTTGGCCCTTCAGCCACCCGCTAAGCGCTTCTGGGTTCCGTTAACCGCGAGAAATAGCCCATTTAGCCGGGCTAAGAGTCGCTGTTCCGTTACATGTTACCGGTGCCGCACCGCCGCGTGCGTCCAAAACAGCACCGCTGCCTGCAACCAAACCAAAACACGCAGCAATTTGGGCAGCAAAAAAAGCCCGCTTTAGCCGCTAACGGCCAAAGGCGAGCTTTTTTTATTCTTCGTCTTCCCCTTCAGCTTCCGTAGGGGCAGCTTTACTGTTGAGATAAGCCTCGGTGTCGCGGTCACGCTGGCGGCTTTTTTCCTTTAGCCGTTCAATGGCAGGCATAATCAGCAGGTCCACCTCACGCTGGACGGTGTACACCAGGTCATAGCGGGTTTGAGACTCCAGAAAGCCCCCCACCTCCATCAGCGCATTATACCGGTCCAGCTCCTCACGGGTCAAAAGCCCCCGCACCTGTACGCTGCAATGTCTCATAACCGGCCCTTTTTGATAACAAGGGGGATTCCGCCGATTTTGTAGAGGTAGCGGATTTCCACAACTTTTTTGAGCATGGCGGCAATAAAGCCCTTCAGCTTCTTAGTACCCACCACGCCAATGGCCTCTCCTTTGCCCAGAGAAGCAATAATGCCGCGGTTAATGAACTTAAAGTCCTTCATCGGAGTATTGCGGATGGCCGCCACCAGATTATAAGCGGCAATCTCCCCCTGCTGGGTGGCAATCTGGGCGGTAGGCGGATAAGGCTTGCCCTCCTCGTTCAGCACGATAGAGCAGTCCCCAACCACATACACATTCTCGAAATCCTTGGTCCGCAAGGTGGAATCCACCACAATCCGGCCGCGTTTGGTATCGAAGCCCGCTTCCTCCACCATGCGGTTGCCCCGGATGCCTCCGGTCCAAACCACCGTAGAGGAACGGATGGTTTCCCCATCGGACAGAATCACGCCGTCCACTGTTACTTCCTTAATGGCGGTGGCAATCTTGAAGGTAACGCCCTTCTTGGCCAGCACCTGCATGGCGTATTCCACCAGATCCGCATCGAAGCCCGGAAGTGCCGTCGGCGCGGCCTCCACATTATAAATGTGGACCAAAGCAGGATCTACATCAAACTCGCGGCACAGCTCCGGTATACGGTCAGCCAGCTCGCCCACAAATTCAATCCCGGTAAACCCGGCTCCGCCTACGACGAAGGTCAGGAAATCCGTGCGGTGGGGCTCCTGCTTAAACCGGGCAAACTGGTACTCGATATGCTCCCGGATCAGCCGGACGCTGTTGATGCTCCGGATATTGAGGGCATACTCCTTCAGCCCCGGAATACCGAAGGTTTCCGGCTCGCCGCCCAGGCCGATGACCAAATAATCGTAGGACAGGGTGCTGTCCTCGAGAATGATCTTTTTGTCATAAGGCCGGATTTGAACCACCGTGGATTTGACGAAGTCAATTTTGAACTCGTCAATGAGCTTGGAGATTTCGATCCGCGCATTCTCCGGATTATCCGTGCCTGCCGCCGGCATATGCAGATGCGTCGTAATAAAATGATAGTCATGCTTGTTCACAAGCGTGACGTCGGCTTCATTATAGTTCAATTCCTTCTGAAGCCCGATGGCAGTGACGATCCCGCCATATCCCGCTCCCAGAATCACGATCCTTGGTATTCGGCTCATTGGTATCCCTTCCATCTATAGAGGTTCTGAAGTACGGTGGCAATGTTTGTGAAAATTCTCACGTTAGTGCACAATCGGAAGTTTTCTGTTCATTAGCTTTTGCAAACGTTCCGGAATTATCTCCGGCATGTTGTGGCATTGAAATCATATAATGTTCCCATCAATTTATCAAGGCAAAAAATTCGGTTATTTCTAATGATTATTATCACAAATTAAACCTATAAAAATCAACAATTTCTAGTCTTTTTTTTGAAAAGGGTATTTTCACAAGAAAAAGGAGGGCATGAAATAGGGCTTTGAGTCAAAAATACCCTTGTCCGGGGCTTACTAAACCGACTCCAGGGTAAAGCTTGGGGTTTCTTTCTTGAGGCTGGAGCATTATAATAAAACATGGATTAGAATGGATACATTGTGAAATTTATTGCAAACTTCTAAAGGGGAGCTATACTCATGGATGATTCGAACGTACAAAACAATACCGATTTAATCGTGATCGGAGGCGGTCCCGCGGGGATTTTTGCCGCATTCTACGCCGGCATGCGCCATGCAAGCGTCAAATTAATAGAAAGCATGCCTCAGCTGGGGGGCCAGCTGGCTGCTTTGTATCCGGAAAAGTACATCTATGATGTAGCCGGCTTCCCGAAGGTACGGGCCCAAGAGCTGGTGGATTCCTTGGTCAGCCAGATGAAGCAGTTCCCGGTGGAAGTGCAGCTGGAGGAAAAAGTCCTGAACGTGGTCAAGAAGGATGACCGTCTGTTCGAGGTGACCACCGACAAGCAGGTGCACACAGCCAAAGCCGTTATCATTACAGCAGGCGCAGGCGCCTTCGAGCCGAAACGGCTGGATCTGCCTGAAGCCCGGCAATACGAGAAGAAAAACCTTCATTATTTCATTCAGGATCTGTCCCGCTTCGAAGGCAAGCGTGTGCTGGTCAGCGGCGGCGGCGACTCCGCAGTGGATTGGGCGATGATGCTGGAGCCGGTGGCCGCGCAGGTAACGCTGATCCACCGCCGGGATAAATTCCGCGCCCATGAGCACAGCGTAGAACAGCTGATGAAGTCCAAGGTGCAGGTGGTTACCCCTAAGGAAATCACAGCTTTGCACGGACAAGAGTATATTGAAGCAGTCACCATCAAGGACACCAAGTCCGGCGAGGAAACGCAAATGCCGGTGGATGCCGTGATTGTCAATTACGGATTTAACTCCTCACTCGGACCCATCGCCGAATGGGGCATTCATATTGAATCAGGCTCCATTGTGGTGGATACCAAGATGCAATCCAACATTGAGGGAATTTTCGCCGCGGGAGACATTACGACGTATCCGGGCAAGCTGAAGCTCATCGCGGTAGGTTTGGGCGAAGCGCCGACTGCCGTGAACAACGCCAAGGTCTATCTGGACCCGGACGCCCGGCTTTCCCCGGGACACAGCAGCAGTATGAAGTTCCACTAAACCGCCTTCTATAATAAAACCGCCGGTTAACCCACACGCCGCCTCCCTGCCAGATGAAATGCCTTTGCAGGGGGCGGCTGTACGGTAACAGGCGGTTTTTTTCATGGAAACGTTGGCTATTCCATGGTCATCCGGAGCAGGGTTTCCACCAGGATATCCGTGCCTTTGGCGATATCGCCGTATTCGGTAAACTCATCCGGATTATGGCTGATGCCGTCCTTGCTGGGGACAAAAATCATGGCGATAGGGGCAAACCGGCCGACCATCATGGAATCGTGGAAGGCGCCGCTGACCATTTTGTGATAAGGAATGTCCTTCTTTATACAGGCTTCCTCCAGCAGGCCCAAAATAGCGGGATCGGAGTGGGTGGGTTTGTCGTCGTTGATCTGCCGGATGTCCAGCTCCACCTTCCTGCGGGCCTCCACCTCCCGGAAGAACGTCTGGAGGCCGGCCACCAGCTTGCTTTTGGTTTCATAATCGCTGTCGCGGATGTCGATAGAGAATTGGACCAGGCCGGAAATCACGTTGGAGGCATTGGGCACCACCTCCACCTTGCCCACTGTCCCCACCGTATCCGGGCTGGTGGAAGCCTTGGCCAGCCGTTCCAGCTCCAGAGCAATCTCACAGCAGGCCAGGAAAGCGTCATGGCGCAGGTGCATGGGTGTGCTGCCGGCATGGGATTGTTTGCCCCGGACGGACACCTCGAAATTGGTAGGCGCCGAGATGGTTTTCACCAGCCCGATGGGCAGGCCCAGAGATTCCAGCACGGCTCCCTGCTCAATATGGAGCTCGATGGCTCCGTGGACGGCTCCCCTGGCTATGGGGATATCCTTGAAGCGGGCCAGGTCATAGCCCAGATCCGCCAGTACCTCCGCCAGTGTCCGGCCCTCCTCGTCCTTCAGCCGCTCCGCATCCTCCAGAGTGAGTGCCCCTGCCAACGCGCGGCTGCCGAGGCAGTTCAGCCCGAAGCGGGTGGGCTCCTCGGAGGTGTACACCACAACCTCGATGGTCCGTTTGGGGGTAATCCCGGCGGCCCGAATCAGGCGCACCGCTTCCAGCCCCGCCACCACACCGGCCATACCGTCGTACATGCCGGCCTGGAGCACGGTGTCAATATGGGACCCGGTCCATACCGGGGCAAGCGACGGATCAGTGCCGGGCAATGCTGCAAAAATATTGCCAATAGCATCCTCCCGGACGGTTAAGCCCAGGGCGGCCATCTCCTCCTTGATGTAATTGCGCCCGGCAATCTCCACCGGAGTGAACAGCACCCGGGTCGTTCCCCTGGACGGGTCGGAATTAAAGGTGTCCAGCTTCTCCAGAATCCGCGCAATATTATCGGCCGAAGCCTGTTCCGTCAGCAGCTTCATCCAAGCTCCTCCTCCCGGCTATCTATTAACAGACCACATTCTGGGGCGCTGCCGTCAGCCATTTTTCTACATTATCAAATACGATCTGCGCCCGGGTATCCAATGCTTCATGGGTAGCGAAGGCCACATGGGGGGCCAGCACCGTATTGGGCGCTCCCACCAAGGGATGGTCCGCAGGAACCGGCGGCTCCATCTCGTAAACATCAATCCCCGCTCCGCCCAGCTTCCCTTCATGCAGTGCCTGGGCCAATGCCGCATTGTCCACTACCGGTCCCCGGGCGGTATTGATCAGCACGGCACCGGGCTTCATCAGCCCCAGCCGCCGGGCGTCAATCAGCTGCCGGGTCTCCCCGGTCAGCGGTACATGCAGCGAGACGATATCCGACTCCTGCAGGAGTGTATCCAGGTCCGTGTATTCAATGCCGCTGTCCGCCGCCTCCTGCTTTTGGCTTCGGCTGTAGGCCAGCACCCGGCAGCCGAAGGCCTTGGCGATGCCGGCTGTTTTCAGGCCGATGGCGCCTGTGCCGACGATCCCGAAGGTTTTGCCGTACAGCTCGTAACCGATCAGTCCGTTTTTGGTCCCTTCTGCACGGGTGACCTTATCACAGGGGACAAGCCGCCGCAATACGGCAATGGCCAACCCGAAGGCCAGCTCCGCTACCGCATGGGTGGAATACCCCGCCGCATTGCATACCCGGATGTCCCGCTCCCGGCAGGCGGCCAGATCCACATGGTCCACCCCGGTGAAGGCTACCGAGATGAGCTCCAGAGACTGACAGGCTTCAATTACCCGGCGGTTCAGCGGCAGGTTGGAGATCAATAACACCTGGGCGCCCTTGGACCGCTCAATCAGCTCCTCATCCTCTTCCGTCCGGGTGGAGTAATACGTGAAGGTGTGGCCGGAGGCCTCCAGGCCCGCCGCCAATTCCCTTACTCTGGCCTCCGGTATTCCCAAAGGCTCCAGCAGCACAATATGCATCGTTTGTTTCCCCTTTTCCAGCACAAATTGGTTAGTTACAATTTATTTGATTTACGCGGTTTTCTAACGGCGGTGAGAGACGCTATTTGCCTCTAAAACTGGGATGTGAAAATCTAACGGAAACAGGAGACGTTATTGGACGACAATCGGGCTCCCGGAAGGCCAAAACGGTCAAATAGCGTCTCTGGCCGCCGTTAGAATTCGTGAAGGGGCATTTTCGCCGAAATAGCGGCTTCTACCGCCGTTAGAGCTTCCTCTAGCCCAACTCCGCCACTATCCCGGGCACAAGTCGGACTCCATGCCGGTCCGTCACTACAGCTCAAAGCTCACGTCCCGGTTGCAGTCCTTGGAGTAAATATACGTAAACGGACCTCTGCCCACCCCGTAGGAGGCTTGGGGCACATACGGACCGAACCAGACGAAATCGCCCTTCTTAATCGGAGACCACTTGTCGTCCAGCAAATACACACCCTCCCCCTCCAGCATGTACGCGCCATGCTCCTGGACATGGGTTTCCACAAAAGGATGGCAGCCCCCGGGGGCAAAGGACAGAATGTGCATGTTCATATCAAAACCCAGCTCCACCGGAAGCAGATCCTTAATGAACACATTCTCCATTCCGTCAAAAATACGGAACGGAATTTCGTTGGCATTGCCCCAGCAAACCCCAGCCTCCGTCCCTTCCAAGGGGATATACCGCTGTTTGTACAACAGAAGCTGCGCCGTTTCCCCCGTTGGATTGCGGAACCGGATGCCGCCTGCTCCCGCCGGGCTGAACACGTACCCCCCGGCAGCCAGCTCCTGCTCTTCCCCCGCCACAGTGGCCTGGCAGCTTCCCTCCACACAATACAGGAAGGACTCCACTCCCGCTTCATCCGCCAGCGCCCGGTCCGTCAGCGCTCCCGGTTCAGCTGCGATGATGTATTGGACGAAGCTGGCCCCCATCTTGGGGGAGGCCACAATGCTCACCTTGCACCCGGAAACGCCGGGAATCACATTATTGACCAGACCTGTAGGCGGGATGACCGCATACAGCCCATGCTTGACCACAGCCCGCGTCGATAAAATATCATTGGGATATCCCATAACTGACCTCCATTATACCGTATTCATCCTGCTGCCGCTTCATCCGGCGGGAACCGGCCAGCTTCCGGATGTGTGCGCTAACTGCGGCGCCATCTAGGAGTTCGTCCGACAGAGTAGTTCGAGTAAATAAATTTTCATTCGTTTCATTCCTTACCGGGAAAGGGGTGCCTTGGATGCTCAAACACGTTTTGTCGGCCTTGATGGAATGGAATGTATAAGGTTTCAAAGCCGCCAAAAAACTCGCCCTCAAGTCACCCCTTTCCCTCCCAGTCTTTCCACATGAATATTTATTCGCTTATTCCTTTCGTCGGACAGACTCCTAGCACCCTAATATGCCCGCTTGTACAGCCACTCCGCCAGCACCTCCACGCCTGTGGCCAGATCGGCGGTGCTGCTGGATTCCAGCGGCGAATGGCTGATCCCATTATGGCTCGGCACAAACAGCATAGTGGACGGGCATAGCCGGCTGATCACCTGGGTGTCATGCCCGGCACCGCTGAACATGTGGCGCCAGGGCAGGCGCTTCGCCTCGCAGATAGCCGCCAGCTCGCTGTTCATGGCCGGGTTCATCAGGGCTGGAGGCATGTTCATCCATTCCTCTACCTCCACCGATAACCCGCGCCCCCCGGCAATAGCCGCGAATGCCTGCCGCAGCTCCAGACAGAATGCCGCCAGCCGCTCCTCCACCGCATCCCGCACATCCACAGTAAAGCATACCTGGCCCGGAATCACATTCGAGGAATTGGGTGAAACCTCCAGCTGGCCCACCGTGGACACGAAGGGCTCCGGCTGGGTTAACGCTCGCCCTTCTATCCAGCCAATCATGGCGCCGGCGCCGGCCAAGGCATCATGACGGTATTTCATAGGGGTGGTGCCGGCGTGGTTGGCCGCCCCCTTCAGCCGCACCGTAAATCTTTTTTGGCCGACAATTCCCTCCACAATCCCTATGGTTTTGTTCTCCTTCTCAAGCACAAATCCCTGCTCGATATGCAGCTCGATAAATTCCGCAATATCCCTTCGTTCCGTCGGGCGGTAACGCTTCTGCCCGAAGCCTGCCCCGCTCATGGCCGCCGCCAGGGTGATCCCTTCCTTATCCGTCACCTCTGGCACCGCGCCGAGGCTGTAGCGTCCCACAATATTGCCGGAGCCCCAATAGGTCAGGGGAAACCGGCTTCCCTCCTCCTCGCAGAAGGAGACCACCTCAATGGTGCGCCGGGGAGAGCCGCAGTTCTCCCGCAGATACCGCAGGGCCAGCATACCGGCCAGAATGCCGTAGGCACCGTCGAACTTACCTCCGCAATTCACGGTATCCACATGGGAGCCGGTCAGGAGCACCCCGGCGTCCCGGTCTGTCCCGGACAACCGGCCATACAGGTTGCCGCAATCATCATAATACGGAGTGAGGCCAAACCGGCCCATCCTCTCCTCCAGAGCCTGCTGTGCGGCAAGCCAGGCCGGGGTATACAACAGGCGGGTGACGCCCCCCTCCGCCGCTTGGCCGAATTGGGCCAGCCATTCCGTGGCTTCTTCAATATCCGAGTAGAGGCGGGAACGGCTGCTCTCGGACATGTGCAGGTGCTGCTTATGAACGTTCCCCATCCCGGACCCCCCTTTCGCCAAGCTGCAGATTCATGGTTATATCGTTACGCGACGTTCCTCCCGGAGTAAAAGCCCCTGCGGGCTTCCGGCAAACCCCCGCTCCCAGTCATACACGACTGTTCCTCTCAGCACGGTTTGTTTGACCTGGCACTCCATGGTCCGGCCCACGTACGGATTTTGCTTGTGGCGGTCGAACAACTGACCGTGCTCCAGCACATACGGAGCAAACTCCACGATAGCCACATCCGCATCGGCCCCGACGGTTATCTCCCCCTTTCGGGGGTGAAGCCCGAAGCGCTCCGCCGGATGGGTGGCCAACGCCCGGCACAGCAGAGGCAGCGGCAGTCCGCGCCGCACATGCCCCTCTCCCAGCAGCAGCTCCAAAGAGCTTTGGGCTCCGGAGATGCCGCCCCAGATCTCAAACCAGCTGGAGGCGGTTTTCATATCCGGGGGACAGGGGGAGTGGTCGGAGGTAATCATATCGATCTCCCCCCGGCCAAGAGCCTGCCACAGCCCCTCCTGCTCCCTGGCGGTGCGCAAGGGCGGGGCGCATTTGGCCAAAGGACCGATGTCCCTCATCGCCTCCTCCGTCAGCACCAGATAGTGGGGGCAGGTTTCCAGGGTCACATCCTGTCCGGCCGCCCGGGCAAGACAGATTTCCTCCACTGCCTCCGGGGTGCTAATGTGTACAAAATGAAGGGCGCAGCCTGTTAACCGGGCATAAAACAAAGCCCGCTTCACCGCCTCCACCTCCGCGTATACCGGACGGGACCGGGCATAATCCAATGCCGACTCCCGGCCGCTTGCGATCGTATGTGCCGCCAGCGCCGAAACAATCTGCTCACTCTCCGCATGGAGCGCCAGGATCTTGCCCAGCCGGGCGATTTCCGCCATCCCCGCATACAGCGTGGTGTCGTCCACCTCCCGGAAGGCCCCCTCCTGCTTGCCGCCGGCTGCGGACAGGAAGGCCTTGTAGCCTACCACTCCCTGCTTGGCCAGCGGCTCCAGCTGCTCCAGGTTGCCGGGCACCAGCCCGCCCCAGAAGGCATAGTCCACACGAGAGCGGTCCTTGGCCAGACTCTCCTTCAGGGCCAACGCTTCTGTGGTAGTGGTGGGCGGCAGCCCGTTCAGCGGCATATCGAAGCAGGTGGTGCAGCCTCCGGCAGCCAAGGCGGCCGTTCCCGTGGGAATCCCCTCCCATTCGGCCAAACCCGGCTCGTTCAAGTGGACATGGATATCGATCATGCCGGGAACCACAGTCGCCCCATCCGCCTGGATGATGCTGTCCGCAGAACCGTCCAGGGTTTCCGCCAAGGTGGCAATCACACCGTCCTTGATGCCGATATCCAGCTTCCGCACCTCGTTTCGCAGCACTACATGCCCGCCTTTGATCACCGTATCGAATGATTGTGTCATGCCCATTCCCCCATAGGATTGAATCGGCCCCGGAACCAATTGTTCCGGGACCGGCTTTGGACGTAAGCGATTCTTATTTCAGCTCCGCCTTAATCAGGTCAGGCGCCACTTCCTTCAGCAGGCCCAGTTGATGGTAGCTTTTCGGATCCTGAAGCTCCTTGATATTGCCCGCACCCTTCAGGTATTCGCCCACGGCAGGACCGTTGCTGTCGTTCAGGTAGTTGTTGTTGACCTCCATGCTGTACTTGTTCCGGTTCATAATCTCCGTCAGCTCCGCCTCGCTCAAGTGAAGCTCCGGCGCCAGAATCTTGATGGCCTCTTGACGGTTATTGTTGATGTAATCGGTGGCTTTTTTGAGAGCGCCCAAAACCGCCTTGATGGTGTTGGGGTTCTTCTCCAGGAAGCCGTCGGTGACCTGAATGGTGGTATGTACACTCATCCAGTTCACATCCCCCTTCTTCTCGGGAAGCTCCGCCTTGGTGCCGCTGAACAGGAACTTGCCGCCGCCTTGAATGGCCTTGGTAATAAACGGCTCCCAAGCGGCCATGGCGTCAATATCGCCCTTTTGCAGCGCTGTTACCGCATCACTAGGGGCCAGATTCACATATTTGATCTTGCTTGCGTCCACACCCAGCTCCTTGGCCATATTGTTGATGGCAATGACTACGTCGGCTCCACTGGGAACGCCGATGGTTTTGCCCTCCAGATCCTTGGCGCTGTTCAGCACCAGGTTCTTGCCCCCTACTACCGCCTGAGTGCCGGCAATTTGGGCCAGAGGAGCTACAATCTTCACCTTTACTTTATTGGAGGTAAGAATAATATCCATGAAGTTGGTTTGGATGCTGATGGGCGCACTGCCGCCGGCAACCATGGGGCCGATGTCCGGGCCGCTTTCGATCAGCTGGCTGGTAACCTCCAGCCCGGCTTCCTTAAAGTACCCCAGCTTGTCGGCAATGATCTGCTGGGAGGAGATTTGAGCGTCGCGTACCCCCACCAGGGTGAAGCTTTTGGTTTCGACGGCGCCGCCTGCCGCTGTGGATGGAGACGGAGCCGTGGAAGCGCCGGAGGCTGTGGTTGGTGCTGCTGTAGCTGCTGCAGAGGGGGATGAAGCGGTTTTCTCGTCAGCTCCGCAAGCGGAAGCAAATACCATCAGGACAAGCAGCATGGACAAGGACAAAAGAGACAAGCGCGATTTCAACATGTAGGTTCCTCCCCGATTTGGATTGATTTATTTTTCTATTGCATTGCGCACGCCGTTTTGCCGCCAGCTCACCATTCGTCTCTCCAGAATCCTCAGGAGATACGAGAAAATGCTGAATTCCAGTCCGATAAGAATAATGGCCACGAACATATTGCCCATTTTGAAATAATTGCGGGCATCCACAATGATGTACCCCAGACCGGATTTGGCCCCCATCATTTCGGAGACGATCAGGGAGGAGAAGCCCAGCCCCAGACTCACCTGCGCTCCCACGAAAATACTGGGAATGGCGGAGGGGAACACCACCCGCCAGAAGATATGGCGCTCCTTGGCCCCCAGGCACAGAGCAGAGCGGATCAACAGCGGATTGACGGATTTCAGGCCGTCCAGGGTATTGGTCAGCACCGGGATGAAGGTGGTCCAGGCAATCAGCAGCACCTTGGGCATTTCGCCGATGCCGAACCAGATGATGAAGATGGGCAGCAGGGCCAAGGCGGGAATGGGCCCCAGGAGATTCAGGACCGGGCTCAGCCAATAATCCACCGCTCTGTATTTATTCATCACCACACCCACCGCAACCGCCAGAATCAGGCCGATGGAGAAACCAAGCAGAATGCGGACGGTGCTGGCCTGCAAGCTTTCCTGGACCAGCCCGGTTTTGGACAACGCCCACATTTCCTGCAGAATGGCACTGGGAGCGGGCAGGAAGGTGGGATTGAACAGCTCCACACGCTCATTCAGCCGGCTGATGGCCTCCCACACCAGAAAAAACACCAGGATGGGCAAAAGTCCCGTTTTATCCTTCCACCGCAGAACAGGTTTGGTGCGCACCTTCGCCTCAGGGACTGCCAGCTTTGCCGGGGTGGCAAATGTCGAAGCCGTTTTGTTCATGGTTTTCGTCTCCTTATTCCAGAGTCAGGACGGACTGGATGCGCTGGACCAATTGGGCGAATTCCGGCAGGGCATTGGAGCGGGGGCGGCTCATGGAAACCTCGAACACCTTGGCTACCTCCCCGTTTTTCATCACCAGAATCCGGTCTGCCAGATAAACCGCCTCTGATATGCTGTGGGTAATAAACAACACGGACGGCTTCAGCTCCAGCCAAATGCGCAGAAGCTCCTTCTGCATCATTTCCCGGGTCAGGACATCCAAAGCGCCGAAGGGTTCATCCATCAGGAGAATATCCGGGCCGCTGGCCAAGGCACGGGCGATGCCCACACGCTGCTTCATTCCGCCAGACAGCTGCTCCGGCATACTCTCTGCCACATCCTCCAGCCCGACCAGGCGGAGATACTCCATGGCGGTTTCCCTTGCTGCTGTTTTTCCCTTCCCTTGCACGATCGGTCCGAAGGCCACATTGTCCACGATGTTGTACCACGGGAAGAGGGCATGCTCCTGAAAAACCACGGAACGCGCTTTGGACGGTCCCTTGACGTTTTCCCCGTTGACGGTAATGCTGCCGCTGTCAGGCTGGAGGAATCCTGCGATCAGATTCAGCAGGGTGGACTTGCCGCAGCCACTGTGGCCCAGAATGCAGATAAATTCATTGGGCTGCACCGTGAAGCTGACCTTTTGAAGCACCTTCCTTCCTCCGTACCCCTTTTCTACGTTTTGAACAGCCAGGCTCATGCTCCAACCTCCTTTATGTTATATTTCTTTACATAACGTTTGTTGATTTCCTCCATATTAGCATATTTTCAAGCTGAATCAATAGACCATGTAAACAATATTACATGTATCCTTTGTGCATCTTGCACATTTAACGGAATAATCATATGATATATAATAAATTGCGTTATGTTTCCTAACATTAAGGAGGCGGATTTATGCGGCTAAAAGAACTGCTGCAGCTTCCCGTCTACCGGGACGTCCGGGTCAGAGCCGGCGAATTGGGGCTGGATCGCCAGGTCAAAAGCGTCAACATGATGGATGCGCCGGATATCATCCATTATCTGAAGCCCGATGAGCTTCTGCTGACCACGGCTTACGCCATACGGGAGCAGCCTGACCAATTGCTGCTGTTGATCGGGCAGATGGCAGAGGCGGATTGTGCCGGGTTGGGCATCAAAACCAAACGTTTCCTTCAGGAGATTCCCAAACAAGCGCTGGAGCTGGCGGATGCCCTTCATTTCCCGCTGATCGAGCTGTCTCTGGAACCCGCTTTAGGGGAGCTGCTCCAGGAATCCCTGCGTTACATGATGGAGAAGAACAATGAAGAGCTGCGGTATGCGCTGAAGATGCACCGGGATTTCTCCACCATCATCATGCAGGGAAAAGGAAATGAGTCCATTCTCCGCATCCTGTCGGATCTGGTGGAAGGAACGGTGCTGCTGGCGGATGGACAGCTGCGGATTCTGGCTCAAGCAGGGGATGAGGGGGCTCCTATGACCGCACGTATGCTGGCCGCCCTCCCGGAAGCGGCAGCTACCCTAAAAAAAACCGCCGCACGCTCCACCAGCTTCTCCCTTTTGCCTGGTGAGGGAGGCACGAATTCGGCGGAGATCCTGGTTTATGCCATCGAGCTGCCCTATCAGCCGGCCTTCCTGATTCTGGTTAACGGCCAAAACAGCCACTCCCCCTATCCGGGTCTGGCTGTGGAGCAGGCCATCAATGTGATTGGGTTTGAGCTGATGAAGCAGCAGGCGCTGAAGGAAAGGTCGAGGCGCTACAAGAATGAATTTTTCGGGGATTTAATTGAAGGAAGATTCGCTTCCGCTGCGGAGATCGCCACGGTAGGCAAACGGTATGGCATTACAGAGGGATATACCTATTGGTGCGCTGTGGGCAAAGCAGACGACAGTCCGGAACGGGGAGAGCTTAGAGGTTTGCTGCACAGCAGCCGCGAGGCGCTGTACGATATTCTGAAGCGGACACTTAACCGCCACGGACTTCCATGTGTCATGTTCAACAACAAGGATTTGTTCGCCATTCTGCTCAAGTGGGAGTGGCAGCGCCCGTTTACGGAAAAGGAGCTGACGGAGTGTCTCAGGGACATTCAAGAGGAGCTGTACCGCTGGAACGCCCTCTCCTTCTCCTTCGGTATCGGCAATCCCGTAGAGCAGTTGACCCATATTCCCGCTTCCTTCCATGAAGCGGTCTCGGCGCTGCAGGATGGCTGCCAATCTTTGCAAACCCGGTTTATCCGAAGCTACCGGACGAAGGAGGCGGAAGAGCTCCTGAAGATGATTCCCGAGGGGGCGTTGACGGACTTTTATCTGGAGAGCTTCCGCGCGGTATTGGAGGAGGAGCCGCATGAGCGGGATGAGCTGATGGCTACAGCCCGGGTATTTCTGGATACCCAGGGCCAAATCGGGGAAACGGCAAAACGTTTGTACGTGCACCGCAATACAGTCAGCTACCGGCTTAACAAATATGAGCAGCTGACCAGGCGCAGCCTCCGGGATTCCAATGATTCGCTCCGCTTCCGGATCGCCTTCCTCATTGGTGAGCTTCTGCAGGAGGGACAAACATAAAGAGCTTAATTGGCCTTGGCCTTGGGATGGGGGGATGGTACAACAAGATTGCGTTCCTGGATTTCCGTACGCAGCAATTCAATGAAGTCTTTATCCAACTGCAGTTCAAGAGCACGGAGATAGGATTCGATCAGCAACTCGTTACTTAGGAGCCTCATCTACTATCACCTTCCGGGTCTTTTTAGTAGATTCATCTTAACATGATAGAGTATGCAGAACAAGCGTTCCGGTTATCCACAAAACCCTGTGCATACACTGTGGATATATTGTTGATAAGGGGCAAAACCTGTCTATTTCTCGGTGTGGATTTGTGGATAGAAGTTATTCACATTCTGTGAACAAGTCGTTTTCTGTCGGATAATTTCTTTTTCGGTCCGCTCTTTCAACAGGTTACGCCAAAAAGCCCTGTCGATAAACGACAGGGCTTTCCGTTACGGTTATGCGAAGCGCAGCGCACACCTGCTCCGCTTATTTCTTCTGGACCACTCCGATTTGCAGATCCTTATAATTCTCCTTGTCCGCCCACATGTCTTCAAACCGTTTTTTCCACCCGGCCACGGTTTCCGTGTTATGGATCAGCACCAGCAGCTCGTCATTGGCGTTACTGGCATTTTCCGTGTAGTTGAAGGATCCGGTGGCTCCCGTATGGTCGTCGAACACCGCCAGCTTCAGGTTCATCAGCCCCTTGCGCGCATTCTCCTTCACCGGAATTCCCGCATTCAGCAGGGTTTTGAGCTTCTCCGCCTGCAGGGTGTTGGTGGATTCGGAACGGTCGGTGATGATCCGGATTTCCACCCCGTTGATCCGGGCTTGCACGATGGCCTTCACGATTTCCTCATGATTGATCGCATTGATGGCAATATCGATGGATTTTTTCGCACTTTGGATGGCTGTGATCAGCAGCTGGTCCGGCTTTTGGCCTGCCTGGGTAAAGGCTGTTTCCACCAGCGGTGCCTGCGTCGGGGCAGCAGCGCCGGTTCCGGCTTTATTGTCCGGTGCCTTCGCGGAGGTTTCCTTGACGGAAGGGCCGGCCAGCAAGTGGCTGCCCAAGGTGATGAATACCACCACAGTCAGAATCCCCGTAATCAAATGGGATGTATCCGGCACCGAGTGGTCCTTGATGCGGGGCAGAATCCGGTGGGTTCTGCCGTAGGCCCCTTCCCATCTGGCCTTTTGGCTGTCGGTTCCCCCTCTGAAATACGGCAGCCACCAGTTGATTATCTGGACCGCCGCGTAGGCCAGAGCCAGCACCAGCGCCACGGCCGATGCCGCGCGGTATGTGAGTAAACTAAGCAGGAAGATCAGCGCCAAGGGTATGTAATGGATCGTGAAATCGCGGCGGCGGCTCCTGGCCGACTTGCGGGATAAGTCGTTGAGTCTGCCTAAAGGTATGTAGTCAAGCGCCAGCCGCCAGATAAGGAGCAGCCCGGTCAAAATCGGTGCCAGTAAGGAAACGGTCATTTGAGTTTATCCCTCCCACGGTCTCATCTATGACTTCTTTCTGCCGATTCTAGAAGTATATCAATTATTCTATCAGATTATCGGTCCCGTTCAAAGATGGGGCTGCCGGCTGTCAGACAAAACATCCGAAAAAGAGCAAATATCCCCCGTACAGCAGACACTTTCGTCTACCGTCGGGGGCTATAGGGGAACCGCTTCACCACAGAAGGGTTTCATCTGGAAGAAACCCGCAGCAATGTTTTCAGCGAATGCATCCTTGCTTTAACGATCCGGTTCGAAAAGGCAACGTATAGCAAACAGCCAAGCAAGAGACAGCCTCCCCAAATAGTGAAAACCAATGAAGTAAGTACACCGGAAAAAAGGATCCGCCACGAATTTTTCTTAGCCGCGCTTACGAGTTTCTTGCAAATCATAGTCATCCTGCCTTCCGTTAAGCCCTTTTTAAGGCTTGCTTCAATATCAAGTCCGGCTGTGAACACAATAATTTTATATAAAAAAGCTGCTCTCTCGAGCAGCTTCGTCGTAATTAATATAATTTAGAAACGTTCTCTGCTTGCGGACCACGGTTGCCTTGGGTCACATTGAACTGGACGCGTTGTCCTTCATCCAATGATTTGTACCCTTCGCCTTCAATCGCGCTAAAGTGGACAAACACATCGCTACCGCCTTCAACTTCGATAAAACCGAAGCCCTTTTCAGCATTGAACCATTTCACTGTACCTGTTTGCATTAAAATCCTCCAAAAAAAATGTATTAACTCGAGCATTAGATTTTTTGAAAATTCATCGTTGATGTCCGCTAATGTTTCGGTTAGTATTAGAATAACATGTCCGCTAATGTAAGTCAAGAATTCTTCGGAGGTTTACTGATGAAAGAAGCAATCTCTGAACATGGTGGTACGATGATTGCTCAGTTCATTCGTATTCTTTCCACCCGTGAAGCGTTAAGCCCCAAAACCTTGAAGGAATATGCCAGTGATCTGAAGCATTTTATAGGCTGGTTTGAAGCCGCCGGCCCTTCCGGGAAAGAAGCAGCAGTCTTTCAAATTGAGGATGTGGCTACTCCCACATTAGTACGTTACCGGAATGCCATGCAGGAAACAATGGTGTTAAAACCTTCGACCATTAACCGACGGCTTGTAACGCTGAAGCGTTTTTTTGATTGGGCGGTATCCGAGGCCAAGGTTAGCCTCGACCCTTCCAAGCCGGTAAAACTGGTGCCAGAAAAAAAATCAAGCCCCAGGCAGATGACCGAAGAGGAGGAAGCGGCATTGCTTGCCGCAACCAGGGAGCAGGGCTCCCTCCGGGATCAGACCCTTGTTTTCGTCATGCTGCAGACCGGGCTGTGGCCTATGGAGGTATGTAATTTGACTCCCGGCGACATCCATTTTGGCGGCAATTGCCTTATTGTCCGTACAGGAATGCGTAATAAGTCGCGGGAGGTTCCCTTGAGTGCAGACTGCAGGGCAGTCCTGGAACATTACCTGGCACAACCCCAATCCGAGTCTATATATTTGTTTTCATCGGAGAAAACCGGCGGACGATTAACGGAGCGGGCATTGCGCCACCTGGTCCACAAATATATGCGGGCTGCTCAAATTGAAGGATTGCGCACCCAGGATTTGCGGCACCGGTTCGGTTATACCATGGCAGCCAGTCTTCCTTTAGAGCGCTTAGCGCAAATCATGGGACATGACAGACTGAATTCCACCATGATTTATGTCAAAGACGATTTGGGCAAAGCAGCAGAATGAATGGAACAAAATAAAACCTTCCGAGACATATGTGCAACGCTGCACATGTCCCGGAAGGTTACTTTTTTTCATTTCATGAACTGATTATCCCGCATCAGTGATCGCAATTCTCCACTTGGCCCTCTTCGTCCTTCATCTTGAAGGAGCTGCCGCAGCCGCAGGAAGCGATGGCGTTGGGGTTATCGATGGTGAACCCACCGCTTAGGCCCTCTTCCTTAAAGTCGATTTCTACACCCTCCAGGTAATGGGCGCTGCTTTCCTCCACTACAACCTTGAGGCCGTTTACGGTAAGAATCTTGTCCTCGGAATGCTCTTCATCGTCGAAGCCCATGGAATAGGAAAAGCCGCTGCATCCGCCGGGGCGCACGCCAAGCCGGAGGAACAGGTTCGGCGTATCCTCCGCCTCCAGTAATTCCTTAATGCGGCCGGCTGCCGAGTCGCTGATTTGAATCATGGTTGATCCCTCCTGTAATTGTCGCCTTTAGCTTCAGTATACCCCCAACAGGGGCACACCTACAAGGCGAACCGGAGGAAAGCCTAGAAGCCGCGGCCCAAGGAGCGTTTAATCCGCATCGCACCGGTCAGGGCATAATATTGAAGCAGGAGCTCGTCCAGCATTTGGCTGGACTTTACCACGGCAGGGTGCCGCACACCCAATTCATCGGCAAGACGGTTCATCTGGGCACGGGCGGATTCGATTTCGGTTTGAATATTTTTTTCCGTATTCGGACATTTCATGCTTAACATTTCTCAACCATACTCCTTATACTCTATCGTATTTCTATATGGTTCGACTGAATACGCCGGTAGATTCTGCTTGAAAGTTCACACAAGAGTATAGTATACAGCAACGTTAGCGCAATGGAAATATTCCATTCGACTTATTTGCAGAATTTGCCTCATTGGGAGATTAGTTCCTTGCCAATTTCGTATTGCCCCTTCTTATGGGGAAGTTTATAATGAAAAGATAAATTTGAATTTTTTATGACAAGTCATATCATTTCACTTCGATAACCATTGGAGGGGTCGCGTCATGAGTATCATTATCCCCACACCTGACACCCGCATGGCGGCAATCGCGGAAAAGGTGCATCATCAAGAGCGGCTGACTCTGGAGGACGGGCTGTTTTTGTACCAGTCCGACGATCTTCTGACCATCGGCCAATTAGCTAATGAGGTTAATCTGCGGAAGAACGGCAAAAACGTTTATTTTATCGAAAATATGACCTTGTATTTCACCAACGTATGTGAAGCTCACTGCGCCTTCTGCAATTACCGGAAGGACGAAGGCCAGGAAGGGGCTTTCACCCATACCGGGGAGGATATGATCCGGTACGTGGAGGAGCATATTACCCCGGGCGTGCGGGAGTTCCACATTACCGGCGGGCATAATGACAAGGTTTCCTTTCAATACTACAAGGACTGCATCCGAGCATTGAAGGATAAGTACCCGCACATTGCCATCAAGGCATATACCGCAGCGGAAATTGATTTTTTCTCGCGGATCAGCGGGCTGTCCTACCGGCAGGTGCTGGAGGAGCTGCGGGAAGCGGGGCTCGACACCATGCCCGGCGGCGGAGCGGAGATCCTCTCCGACCATTACCGCCAGAAGATGCGGGTGGAGAAGGCCAACATGGAGGAATGGCTCACCGTCCACCGGACGGCACACCAAATGGGCTACAAAACCCATGCCACCATGCTGTACGGCTCCATCGAATCCCAACAGCAGCGGCTGGAGCATATGATGCTGCTTCGGGAGCTGCAGGATGAAACGAACGGCTTTATGGTGTTCATCCCTCTGGCCGTCCAGCCCATCAGCCAGCAGGCAGGCATTAAACGCCGCACCTCGGCCTTCGATGATCTGAAGACCATCGCTATTTCCCGCCTGATGGTGGATAATTTCCCCCACATCAAGGCGTATTTCATCAACATCGGCACCCAGCTTACCCAGCTGGCCCTGAGCTTCGGCGCATCCGACGTTCACGGTACTCTGGTGCGGGAGCGGATCAGCCATTCCGCCGGGGCGCTTACCCCTGCTGGTTTGACCCGAGACGAGCTGATCTGGCTGGTGAAGGGCGCCGGCAAAATTCCGGTGGAGCGGGATACCTTTTATAACGTGATTGAAACCTATTAAGGTTTTCTGCAAAGGAGTCAACAGCCCTTATGGAATGGCTGATCGCACTTTGGATTGTAATACAATCACTGGGCTCCGCCGCGGATGCCCAGGCTGCCGCCCTGGAGGAGGCCTACCGGATAGAAGCCTCCTTTTACAGCGGGGAGCAGGCAGCCGAGATGGCCATGGCCGAAGCCGTGACGGTGATGCCCGATTCCGTTTTCCAGGGAGACGCGGTGATGGTCCGGTCGGAAACAGGCGGAGAGCTGGCTTTTGGGGGTAAAAAATACCCTCTGACCCAACTGGGCAACGGCTATTATGCCCTGCTTCCGGTTCCAACCGATCTCAAACCGGGTAACTATACCATAGAGGGAGCTGCAGGGAAGGCGAAGGTTACGGTTAAGTCCAAGGCCTTCGATACGGACCGGCTTACGGTAACCAAGGAACAGGAGAACATGTGGCAGAATACGCAGCGGATCAATGCCGACCAGAAGAAAATCGATCTGGCCCGCAGCAAATCCGTGCCCGAGATCCTGTTCAAGGAGCCTTTCGTCATACCTGTTTCAGGCAGGCTTACCACTCCCTACGGGTACACCCGTTATGTTAATGGAGTATTTAACAGCATCCACCGGGCCATTGACCTTGCTGCGCCTACCGGAACGCCGGTTTTGGCCACGAATGACGGGGTTGTGGTGTTGGCGGAGGAGCTGTATTTGACAGGCAACTCCATTTATTTGGATCACGGCATGAATTTATTTTCCCAATATGCCCATATGTCCAAGCTCCATGTCAAGACAGGAGACAAAGTCAAGGCTGGAGATAAAATCGGCGAAGTGGGCAGCACCGGCTTTTCCACGGGACCGCATCTGCATTTCACCTTTTGGATCGGGAATACGGCCACCAACCCGGACCGCCTGCTGGGCCGGACGCCGTTCCGCTGGCAGGACCGCTGAAGGAGCCTGTCCGTCGGACAGATTCCTAAAGATGCGGATTACAGATGAAGAGAGGGGTGTGAGGAATCATGAAGAAACTGGTCATTCTAGGGGGCGGTTATGGCGGTATGGCCATTGTCCGCCAGCTGCTGGAGAGGGATTTGCCGCCAGACACCGTCATTTATCTGGTTGACCGTATGCCGTACCAGGGGCTCAAAACGGAATATTACGCGCTGGCTGCGGGCTCGGCGGCTGAACATAGGCTTCATGTGGCATTTCCCGTCCACCCCCATCTCATTCTGTTCTTCGGGGAAGTGACGGAAATTAGCCTCAAGGAGAAGCTGGTTTATCTTCAGGACCAGGACCCCATCTCCTATGATTGGCTGGTAATCGGGCTGGGCTGTGTAGACCAGTATTACGGGATTCCCGGGGCGGCGGAGTTCACCCATAGCCTGCAAACTCTGCGGGCCGCCAGGAAGACCTATGTGGCGCTCCAGGAAGTGCGTCCTTATGGGCACGTTACGATTATCGGAGGGGGCTTGAGCGGCGTGGAGATGGCCTCGGAGCTCCGGGAATGCCGTCCTGATCTCCATATCCGGATACTGGACCGCGGCGGCGGAATTCTGGCTGCATTCCCGGAGAAGCTTCGGCTGTTCGTCCATGAATGGTTTCTGGAGCATGATGTGGAGATCCGCTCCCAGGTGGAGCTGGAGGATATCCGGGAAACGGAGATTCTCGAGGGTGGCAAGGTGCTTCGTTCGGAGGCTACTGTGTGGGCGGGCGGCATCCAGCCGGCCCATCCCGTCAAGGCGCTGGAGGTCAACAAGGACGAGGCGGGGCGCATCCGGCTGGACAGCTTCCACCGGATTCCCCAATTTCCCGAGGTTTTTGTGGTGGGCGACTGCGCCAGCCTGGTCTTCTCCCCCAGCGCCCAGGCCGCTATTATCCAAGGCAAACAAATTGCCACGGTGGTCAGGGCTATCTGGGATGGAGTGACCCCCAACATCAGCCCCTTGAGACTCCGGGGAACCCTGGGCTCTCTGGGCAAAAAAAACGGCTTCGCCCTAATGGGCGACAGCACGGTTGTGGTTGGCAAGGTGCCGCGGACATTAAAAAGCGGGGTACTGTGGAAGTCCCGCCATCACTTCGGATAAAGGGCGAGAATGGCTTCCTCCAGGCGGGCGAGCAGCTCTTCCGCCGTAGCCGCCCCGATAAATTGGCCGTCCAGCAGGGCGTAAGGGCCGGCGTAGCATTCGCCGCAATTGCCCAAGCAGCCGTATTCCAGGACGTCATAATCAGGGTTGGCCTCCAGAAGCTTCATCACCTGTGCGGTGCCATGATGCATGTTGCTGTTGCAGAATTCGATCAGAGGTCTCATCATGACTCCTCCCCGGTCATTTTGATGTAAATACAGGAGCTTATTTTTACTTTTGCGCTACTTGTAATATAATAAAGGAAAGAAAGGAGTTGAAGCAAATGAGCGAGAACAAAGAAGTTGCCTATGATGAGGTACTGGAAGTTCTGGATAAGCTTCGCCCCTTCCTGCAGCGGGATGGCGGAGACGTTGAGCTGGTTGATGTGGAAGACGGCATCGTAAAGCTCCGGTTGATGGGCGCATGCGGTAGCTGCCCCAGCTCCACCATCACCCTGAAGGCTGGCATCGAACGCGCCTTGGTGGAAGAGGTTGACGGTATTAAGGAAGTTGTACAGGTATTTTAATTGACTTTCAAAACAAAAACCGTTCCCGGATGTTTGGCATCCGGAGAACGGTTTTTTTTTCGTAAGCACGGTCTACCCTTTGGTCCGGACAGAGCCCTTCGTATGATCGAACACCACCGCAATGGTGCGGCAGACCATCTCGAAGCTTAAGGCCAGGTCGGACAGATTCTGTAGCACATTCTCCACCTTTTGCCGGCCGTCCGCATGGGTCTGCCGTTTCACCCGGATCATGTCATCCACCATCTCCGCATTAAGCAGATGGATTTCCATATTCCGCTGGCTGCGCAGCCGCCTCAAGGGCTCCTGGTACTTCTGCTTCAGCTCATAAAGCCGCTCCTCCAGCTTGACCTCTACCTTCCGGTCATGCATCTGGCGGAGCACGGTGAAGTAGGAGAACCTTGCTTTTACCTTGCCTGTTCCCAGGCTGTACAGCTCGTCCAGGAAGTACCCCAGCTTGTCCAGAATGGAAAACACCCGGATAAACGCATTCTTATAAAAATACAAATAGCGGCGGTATTTCAGCCGTTCCTCCGGGGACATCTCCTCCACAAAGGAAGCGTGGATGCCGCGGCCGAAGGTTTCCGCACAGAATTTGCTCTCCTCCAGCTCATCCAGGGCATCGGCGAAGCCACGGGTCCACAGCTCCAGCCGGGGAATCTCCTCCCCGCTGCGGCTTGGGGAGACGCGGCCTCCGGGGCCAACCCGCTCCAGCTTCTCCAGATACAGCTCCAGCGCACGCAGCGCCTTCTGCATATCGCCCTGTTCAGCGCGCGGGGCAGCGTTCAGCAGTTCTCGAAGCAAAGGCCCAATCTCCTTCCCGGTGCTACTTAAAATATTCGTTCCAGCGGCTGTCCACCAGCTTCACAATATCCTCCCGGGGAATGACCTCATCGGGATACCCCGGCTTCATGCGAGCATCAATAATTAGGGGCAGGCGGTAGGCGATGTGGTTCTTCTCCACCCGGCTTTGGGCATGGATGTCCGTAGCCGGATTAAAGCGGGTGAACACTGTCCACAGGAAGGCAGTCTGGTTCCCGACAATGGCAGCATCGTCTGCCAGGATCACCAGCGGCCAGCGGGCCAGCTGATCTGTAGCGGTTTCGGCCAGACGGGTGGCCAGCTCCGGGTCCTCCGTGAAGGAAGCACCGGCGACCACGAGGCAGCCCTTGCAGTACATCCGGGCATCCCGGATGCCGGGGATGACGCCGCCGTCGTAGGAGCCCGGCAGAGAACGGATAGGCTCCCCTACCCCCAACAGCAGCGCCTTGCTGCCATGGTTCAGCCGCCCTCCTGTATAGTCCAGGGTATCGTGGGAGGTATGGTTGAAGATCAGCAGATCAGTGGCGGGGTTAAATCGCTCCAGCACCGTCTCCAGCAGCAGGTCGAACCGCTCCAGCTCCACACTGCGGTCGGTAACCACCAGGAATTTGGTCAGCGTCAGCTGGCCTTGGCCGAAGATGGCGAAGGCTGAAGCCAGCGCCTCCCGGCGGTAGCTCTCCCGGACCACGGCAGCAGCCAGCGCATGGAAGCCCGTCTCCGCGTAAGTCCACAGGTCCTTCACCCCTGGCATGGCCATGGGGAAAGCCGGAGACAGGAGCCGCTGGAGGAATTCACCCAGGTAATAATCCTCCTGCCGGGGCTTGCCCACCACAGTAGCGGGATAAATGGCGTCCTTACGGTGCCAAATATGGTTTATGTTAAACACCGGGAAATCATGCGTCAGGGAATAATATCCGTAATGGTCGCCAAACGGACCCTCGGGACGCCGGATATGCGGCTCCACTCTCCCGGAGATGGCGAACTCCGCCTCCGCCACTACCTTGTGGCCGCCCAGGGGGTTGTCCGCCAGCTTCAGCTTGCCGCCCAGAATCAGGGACGCCACCAGAAGCTCCGGCAGCTGCTCCGGCAGCGGCGCAATGGCCGAGGCGATCAGGGCCGGCGGGCCGCCCAGGAACACCGTCACCGGCAGAGCTTCGCCACGCAGCTCGGCTTCATGGTAATGGAAGCCGCCGCCCTTGTGGATTTGCCAGTGCATCCCGGTTGTTTCGCTGTCGAACACCTGCATCCGGTACATGCCCAAATTATGCTGATGGGTGACGGGATGCTCCGTATACACCAGCGGCAGCGTCACGAAGGGGCCGCCGTCCTCCTGCCAGCTGGTGATCACCGGCAGCTTGGACATTCTGTCTCTGCGGTCGCAGACCTGAAGCACAGGGGCCGCGGCCTGGCTAACGGTCTTGGTCCCTACCTTGACCAAGTCCAGCAGCAAGGAACGCTCTTTCCACAAGGCTGCGGGCTTCGGGGGAAGCAGAGTATGCATCGCCTCCACCGCCTGCTGCATCAGCTGCTCGGGGCGAGTGCCGAAGGCCAGATCCACCCGGCGCTTCGTGCCGAACAAATTGGTAGCTACGGGGAAAGCGCTGCCTTTCACATTGGTGAACAGAAGCGCCGGGCCTCCCTCATCGATAACACGGCGGTGGATTTCCGCCAGCTCCAGATTGGGGTCCACCTGAGCGTCGATTACGGCAACATCCTTTTCTTTTTGCAGAACCTCAATGAATTGCCTCAAATTCTCAAACACCACGGACAAGGGCCTCCCTGCTGGTTATGTATACAGCCATTATATCGGCTTTTGGAGGATGAAGCCAATTTTCAGCCTTCTCCGTCTGCCTCGGCCGCTCTGGCCGTGAACCAAAAAGCCTGTCTCCGCAAAAAGGGGGACAGGCAGTTGTTGGTTAACGTAACGGACACAGGGGACATTATTTCAGCAAAAAACGTGGCTTGGCCGAGCTAACGGACCGAGGATCAGTTATTGGGCGAAAATCGGCTGGTTTAGGAGCTTAGGGACCGCAATAGCATACCCTGGGTCCGTAAGAAACTGCAAAAGGCTAAAATGGGGCAAATAGCGGATCCTCTGTCCGTAAGGCCACCTGGAGGGGAGCACGGATGGGCTCCCACTCCGACTGATGTCGAGTGAGCCACCACACGGGGTCACCCGACTGGATCCGGGCAAGCCACCCGCGCGGGGACACCCCGTTGGTGCTCCGGCCGGTCCGCCCCACGAGGACAACCCGACTGGTTCCAGGGGGCGTTCACTCCCCCTTAGTTCTTACCCAAAGCATCCGCAACCTGCAGGGAGCGGTCCAGGAATTCCTCGATCTCCTCCCGGGTTTTGCGGAGCTTGGAGACGAAACGGGTAATCTCCTGGCCCTCCCGGAACACAATAAAGCTGGGAATGCCCAGAATATTCAGCTCGGCGCACAGGTCAGGCAGATCATCCCGGTCCACATGGACAAATTCCAGCCGGCCTTCATATTGGTGAATCAAGTCGGGCATAAAGGGCTCTATATAATGGCAGTCCTTGCACCAGACGGCTTTGAAAACGGCTACTACCGGCACCGATCCGTTGATGACGCTTCGGAATTGTGCTTCTTCCTTAATCTGCTGCATCGTAATTCCCTCCTGACCGCATGGTATGCGTATTTACGCTTCTTTTATAGCACCGGACAGCCGCATTGTCAAATTTGGGTAGTTTACATTATATAGAAATAGTGATATCATTTATATATCAAAATGATTTAACCAACATGAACGGGAGGAATCAATCGATGACAGAGAAAACGACTTGGAAAGGAAATGGCTTTATCGGCCTGTTGCTGTTCCTTTTGCTGACGGGAGGCGGCATCTACGCCTTTGTTGTGGAGTGGATTGTAGTGGGCATCCTGGCGGAAACGGCGGCTCTAGTGCTGCTCACCATGTTTACGGTGGTGCAGCCCAACGAGGCGAAGGTGATTACCCTGTTCGGCGACTACAAGGGGACCATCCGCGACAGCGGCATCTGGCTTACGGTACCCTTCTCCGGCAGGAAAAAGGTGTCCCTGCGGGTCCGCAATTTCAACAGCGTGAAATTGAAGGTCAATGACGTGGAGGGCAACCCTATCGAGATTGCCGCTGTAATCGTCTTTCGGGTGGTTGACAGCGCCAAAGCCCTGTTCCATGTGGACAATTACAAGCAATTTGTGGAGATCCAAAGCGAAACGGCCCTGCGTCATGTCGCCAGCAAATACCCCTACGATAACTTCGAGCTCTCCGGCTACTCCCTGCGGGGCAATGCCGACGAGGTTGGCGGCGAGCTGCTCCGCGAGCTGCAGGAGCGACTGAAGGCTGCCGGTGTGGAGATTCTGGAAGCCCGCCTGACCCACCTGGCCTATTCCACCGAAATTGCCAGCGCCATGCTCCAGCGCCAGCAGGCTGCCGCCATTATCTCCGCGCGGCAGATGATCGTGGAGGGAGCGGTAGGTATGGTGCAGATGGCCATCCAGCAGCTGCAGCAGCAAGGTGTCATTGAGCTGGACGATGAACGCAAGGCGGCGATGATCAACAATCTCATGGTGGCGATTGTCTCGGACAGAGCAGCCTCCCCCGTGATCAATACCGGCTCGGTTTATTAGAGAGCGGCATAAGGCCCTGCCATGGCACCGAAAAAAAGCTTCCCCCTGCGTATTGATCCGAAGCTGTATGAAGCGCTGGAGCGTTGGGCCGCCGACGAATTCCGAAGCGTAAACGGGCACCTGGAGTATGTGCTGCGGGAAGCGCTGCGCAAGGCCGGGCGCCTTCCCAACCAGCCGCCGTCTCCAGAGGAGAATACGGACAGCTGAATACGTCCAAGATTTCTGTGTTATAAAAGAAAAGCCGGTGCATCCATCCCTGGAGAGGGACGGTGCACCGGCTTTTGCTGTTGAATACGTCACATGGAGGAGGAACGCCGCATTAATTGCGGACGATGGTCACTACATAGGTATCCTGGTTCCAGAGCACTTCCGCCCCGAAGGTTTCGGCGATGATCCGGACTGGCACATAAGTGGTGTCTCCGCCCAGCACGGCGCTGGCGTCCAGTGTTTGCTCGGCGCCATTCACCTTCACGGTGGTGCTGCCGATTTTGAACTCCACCTTCTTGCCGGACCAGATGTCGGTTACGGTTACCTCATAGGTATCCGGATTCCAGCCTACCTGTGCATCCAGCTGCTCGGTCACCAAGCGGACCGGCACCATGGTGGTGTCCCCTTGCAGGTACGGACGCACCTCGGTTGTGGGGGTTTCGGAGCCTACCGGGGGAAGCACGATATGCTTGCGGTTCACCTTCAGCTCCTCCATCAGGAACTTGTAGGCAGTGGAGTTTTTGTCCAGAGCAAGCAGATATTTGGCCAGCCCGCCGCCTTCGGACAGCTTGATGCCGCCTTCAGCAGACAGCTTGTCGGCGGTTACAGTACCGTTGATGTTCCATCTGTCGAAGGAGCCGGTGATCGTCACCGCGCTTACGCCATTCTCCAAGTGGGGAAGACCGTTCAGCGCCAGCTCAAAGCCGGTGCGGCGGATCTGGGATTCCCCATCCACATACACATCCAGTTTCAGTACATTGCTGTTATTCAGGAAATCTCCCGCCGGGAAAAGAACATCCAGCGCGGAAGCATCGGTTGCCAAACTTCTCAGCGATTCCTTCACGATGCTGAACATAAACGCATTGTTGCCGTCATAACCCAGATCGCCGATGATGGAGCGGATCAATGCATCCCCTTTTTCCCCGTCAGCCAGAAGATTGGACAGGGTTTTCTGGAGGATGCCGATCAGCTCGCCACCCTTCAGCTCCGCATGAATTTTCTTCAGAGCGAGGCTTTCACCGTTGATGGTGGCATTGGTGTCGGACACGGCAAACGAATCAAGCGTCGGCGCATAGCTCAAAATAGAGCCAAGATGATTCTGCAGCTTTTCCATATTGAGGGTGGAGAAGTCCAGGCCAAAGCCGGGAGCAGCGGCGCTCTCCTTCTGGGTTTGCCCATGGGCATCCTCAAGCACCAGCGGCTTGGATGCGCCTTCGGCTTTGATTACCCACTCCTTGTTCACTTGGGCCGCTTCAAAAGGAATATTGCCGGAGCCGGTTTTGAAAACGCCGGTCACAGAGCTGTTTGTCTTGTCCTGCTGCTTCACATGAGTCAATTCCACCACGGCATTATTCAGCTTCGCCGCATCGGGATACCCCTTGGACGCTGTGCCTGCCGTCACCTGGAAGGATAGGGAGCCAGAACCCTCATAAGACACTACCCCAAAGGCATTCTGCAGCACCTTGTCCGGTTCCACACCGCCGGCAGCCGCGCAGCCTGCCACAAGAGAGGAGGCCAGGGCAATGGAACAGCCCAAGGCCGCAAATTTACGCTTCAACATAAACCGCTCCTTTACAATATATTTAATTAATTCACCTTTATCTTACCATGGGAAAAGCGGGCATGAAAGCGAACCCCTTCCACCCGTGATGCCAGGAAGGGAGAATCGCCATGCCAACCGGTAAACTGTCAACTCCCCGCCGTCCCCTGTCTCTAACCCAAAGGCTGCTCTATTGGCTCAAATCCGCACCAGGCATCCTCCGTGAAGCCCGTTCCAGCCGGAGATACTCCAAGGTGCTGCGTCGGCAGTCCATCCCCCTGATACCCTCTGCCGGGACCACCTTCGGTCTCCGCCACGCCTGGCAGGAGATGCTGCAAGGAGCGGGTGAACATGAATCTACCCAGGGCTCCGGCATGGAAAACGCGGATAGCGTGAGAGAAGCCCTATCCAATAAGGAAATGAATCTGGTCCTGGAGATCCGCAGGCAAACCGGCGAAGCTAACCGGAACAATGTCACACGGACCGCTGCATATTGGGCCTTCTATCAGCAGCATCCCGAAATCCATTGGGCCTTTCTTGCCCACATGGTCTCCCGCAACGGGGGCTGGAGCATGACGGATTTGGCGGGTGAGCTGATGGCACAGCTCCTGTCCCCGGAAGAGCGCGGGCACATATTCGGGTTTCTGGAGCGCTCCAACGCCCTGATCTTCCATGACGCCTATCCCCAGCTGCTGCTGTACCGGGAAAGCCGTTTGGCCGGCAGGCCATTGTTCCATCTGCTGCCACAGCTGGGGGTTTCCCGTTTTATGCGTCCGGTTTGGGAGCACTTCTGGAGCAGCCCCGAACCCGCCTCCCTCACCATCTGCCTTATCATGAATGAACAGCATTATATCGAAGGCCGCGTAGTGCAGCATCCTTATTTTCGGCAGCATGTGCTGGAGAGACCGGCCTTCCGCTTCCAGGCCCAGCTCCAGGAAACCCAGGTGGTATTTCCGTACCGGCGGATCACGCAGGACGGAACGGACAGTTGCAAGCCGTGGCGGCTCAGCGGCTTGACCCTGGAGCGTTTCTCCGATTTGCGTGAGCGGATCGAGGTGGGCAAAACCCTCTACGGCATTTTGTTCGGCAACCCCATCATCCGTGATGGGGTCCATGCTTTTGCCGCCGCCCGTCCCCACACCGGCTCCAGAGCGGATTACCATCCCGCCCTTTATACCGCAGCCGCGCAAAAAGCCTCCCCACCGGATGTTCCGCCAGCAGAGAGGCTTCATGGATATGATGTACGGGCAGGTGCCCGGCCCTTCTATAGTCCGCGGCTCACCGAGGTGTGGGCGGATCAGCCCTTTGCCGCTCCCGGCGGTGCCGACTGGTTCGTGGAGCAAGCCCAAACCCGGCCCTTCGGCCCTGCCAAGGGTCCCTGGTCCATGGATATGACCGGGGAGGTTTGTCTTGGCTTGTACAAGCTGGAGCTGGCGGCCATCCTTAAGGCAGCCATACCCCAAACCCTTGGCGGGGCTAAGCCCGTTTCCCCATCCCAACCAAACGGCCCAGCTTCGCCAGCAGCTTGCGGACAGCAGGTGGCAGATCCTCCGCATTCTCCCGGGTATACACCCGGCTTGCCATCAGCAGCAGCGGATACAGAAGAATCGCCACACCACCTGTGATCGCACCGCTTACGAGAGCGTCCAGCTTATCCGGGAACCAGGTAATGGTCCGGTGGGTCAGCCATTCCAAGGGCAAACACACCGCTACAATAATGCAGGTGGTGGCAGCAATGCCCAGCCACTTCCGCGGCGGATAAATCACATATTCCACCTTGCGGCGAAGAACCCACAGATTCAGCACCATCATCACAATAAAGCACAATGCGGTGGCGGACATGATTCCATAAATCCCGAAGGAGGGAGCCAGAAGATAGCTGCCAACCAGCTTGCAGGCCAGACCGATGAACACATTAACGACCAACGGCCGCATATGACCCATCCCCATAAGGATGGAGCCGGAGGTTTGCATCACGATTTGGAACATGGCAGTAACCGTGAGGAAGGCGATAATGCCGTTGCCGTTTTCGTTGACCAGATACTTAAACTGGTCCATGGGGAACAGCATGGTATTAATGGGACGGGCGGCAATGGCAATAGCCAGCACCACAGGCAGTCCGGTAATCACCGACAGCTGGAGAGCCTTGGCCGCCTGCTGCCGGACCTGTGCCATATCCTTGCGGGCATAAGCCGAGGATACAATCGGCACGATGGATTGGCTCAGGGCGATGGCCAGAATAATCGGAATACCCGCCAGAGACTGGGCCCGTCCGGCCAAAATGCCCAGGAGCTCCTTGGCTGAGCCGTACCCCATCTGTCCTTCCAGCAGGGAAATGACCGTAGACGAATCAATAAAGTAAATCAGCGGAACCGTCATGGAAAACAACACGATAGGCACGGATACCCGGAAAATATTGGCGTAGATCCGCTTGTAGCTCACCGCTTCAGCGGCGGCACGCCCTTCCTTGGCCGCTTGGATGATACCCTCCCGGGCATCCTCGCGGCGGAGCTTCAGCATGTACCACATCAGCACAGCCACAGCGCCTACGCTGCCCATCACCCCGCCGAAGGAGGCGCCGGCTACGGCCCACACATGGCCCCAGCCGATCTCAAGCAGCAGGAATGCTAAGCCTACTCCGGTAATCAATCGGGCAATTTGCTCGATGATCTGAGACATGCCGTTGGGCATCATCATCTGGCGGCCCTGGAAGTATCCGCGCATCATGGCGATGAGCGGGAACAGCAGCAGTGCCGGGGCAAGCGCCCGGATGGACATCACGGCGTCCGGGTCCTTGGAGATCTGCTCCCCGTACCACGGGGCCAGCACGATCAGGAGGGCGGTCATGACCAGACCCGCCACCAGCGCAAACCGTACCGCCGCCTGATAAATCCGGTCGGCCTCGGCGTATTGGCCCAGCTCCATCTTTTCCGAAACCAGCTTGCTGAGCGCACTGGGAATGCCCGCTGTGGCAATGGTCAACAGGGGCGTATAAATATTAAAGGCAATCCCGAAGGTTGCCATTCCTGTATCTCCGATGAGATAAACCAGGGGAATCCGCTGGACAACCCCAAGAACCCTGGCCACAAGAGCGGCCAGAGCCAGGATCAGGGTGCCTTTTACAAGTGAATCCTTCGACATGTTGGCTTCCACACTTTCTCAGGCCGTGTTTGCAAAACCCGTCCTACCAGATTACTGCAATAATAAAAACAATGATCATCAGAAGCTGCAGCAAAATCTTGGCTACGGTGCTGGAGAAAAAACCGACCAGCGCGCCAAGCCCTGCCTTGAAGGCCGCGTTCCAATCCTTGACCACGATAAATTCCCCGATCGCCGCACCGAGAAACGGGCCGAGCAGCAAACCGAAGGCAGGAATGACGAAGGGGCCGAGAATGATCCCGATGGTACTGCCGATGACCGAAGCCCGGGTCCCCCCGAATTTCTTCACACCCCAGGCGCTTATGGCATAATCCGCCACAAATACCGCGACCACGATGGTGGTCTGGATCAGCCAGAACCAAAATCCGAAATCACTGAACCGGATCATAAACCCATACACGAAAAACGCCGCATAAATCGCCAGCACTCCCGGAAGCACAGGGAAAATGGCCCCTGCCAGGCCTACTGCAAAAAGTGCCACAACCAGAATCCACGCAATGACTGTCATGGTCATAAGCATCACTCCATATGGAAGATGTATTTGCGGATAATTTCGGCTACGCCGTCCTCTTCATTCGTGGAGGTAACCACGTCCGCCTGGGCTTTGATCTCCTCTTGGGCATTGCCCATCGCCACCCCAAGTCCGGCCTCCCGGATCATGGACAGGTCGTTGAAGCTGTCTCCCATGGCAATGACCTGCGACATTTCTATACCCAACAGACCGCACACCTGACGCACGCCGCTGCCTTTGTCCGCCCCAAGGGGGTTCAGCTCGATGTTGCAGGGATGGGAGTTGGTGATGGACAGATCTCCCCGCGCTTCCAGGGTAGTCCGGAGGGCAGTAAGCTTCCGCTCATTTTCCGTATAAAAACCGAACTTCAGCCAGATCAGACCATCCTCGGTCTCCGCCTTGGCCGGCCAGTTATCCCGGTTCAGAATACCCTCCACCGTGTAGGCCCAGTACCACACATCGTAGTCCAGAGCCATCTGCCGGAAGGTTCTTACCCACTCCACAGGCATTTCCGTGCGCTTCAGGAGCGTTTCGGGGTTCTCCCAAATCTCGCTGCCGTTCACCAGCACCAACGGGCTGTTCAAAGCCAGCTCCTCCACATAATTCATGGCGCTCTGGCGTCCCCGCCCGGTGGAAAACATAACGGTTACCCCCGCCTTCCGGGCTTCGGCAATCCACTTTTTGTTCTCGAGGGAGATTTCCTTCTCTTCACTCAACAGCGTTCCGTCCAAATCCAGCGCAATCAGCCGGTAGGGTCCATGATTTGTTCCCATACTGCCTCCTTCTTCCTGGGGAGTCTGTCCGACGGGGCTTAGTTGAATTAATATTCATCCGGTTTCATTCCTTACCGGGAAAGGAGTGCCTTGGATGCTCAAACACGTTTTGTCGGCCTTGATTGAATGGATTTCATAAGGGTTCAAAGCCGCCAAAAAACTCGCCCTCAAAGCATATGCTTCCGAAGCCAGTTTTCCTCACGGAAAACTTTCAACTCCTTCCCTCCCAGTCCTTCCACATGAATATTAATTCACCCTTTGTTTCGTCGGACAGACTCCTGGCATCTGTTCCTCTCTTACACAGCGGCAAAAGAAGCCTTGGGCTGTTCCTGGATATATGTGGCATGCCAGAGGGCGAACATATAGATTACCCACAGCCGTCTGGCGGAATCCTGCACACCGTCGCGATGGAGCTTAAACAGCTGCTCCACCTCACCCATATGCACCAGGGTGTCGATGCCGCTGGCTTTGATTTCCTCCAGCATCCGGCCCGCATTGGGGCCCTTCAGCCAGTCGCGCAGCGGAACCGGGAACCCCAGCTTGGGGCGGTTCAGGATAAAGTCGGGAATAACACCCTCCATGGCTTTGCGGAAGACGTACTTGGTGGTGCCCCCGGCAATGCGGTGATTTACTTGAATCCGCCGGGCCAGCTCGAACAGCTCCTTATCCAGGAACGGAACCCGCAGCTCCAGGGAATGGGCCATGGTCATTTTGTCTGCCTTCATGAGAATATCTCCGGGCATCCACAGGTTCAAGTCGATATACTGCATCCGGCTCACCGGGTCCAGATGGGCCGTTTTATTGTAATAATCGCCGGCAATCTGTACCGGATTCCGGTAGCTGCGCAAAAGCTCGCGGTTCATGCTCACAAGCTCCGCCTTCATATCCTCGGAGTAGATTTTGGCATTCCCCAAAAACCGCTCCTCCAACGGCGTCGTTCCCCGCAGCAGATAGTTGCGGCCCTTCATCCCTGCAGGCAGCATGGCGAACATCCGGTGCAGGGAACGCTTCATGGAGAGCGGCATCCACTCCATCGCCCGCAGCGCCTGCGGCTCCCTGTAGATCCGGTAACCTCCGAACAGCTCGTCCGCCCCTTCACCGGAAAGCACAACGGTCACATGCTCGCTGGCCAGCTCGGCCACATGGTACAGGGCAATGGCCGAAGGGTCGGCAACAGGCTCATCCTGATGCCACACCGCCGAGGGGATGGCGTCGAAGAATTCCTTCTCGGTGATGACCTTGGAATAATGCTCCGTCCCCAAAGCAGCAGCCGTTTCCCGGGCGATGATGGTTTCGTTGTTGTTCCCCTCGAAGCCGACGGAGAAGGTGCGGATCGGCTCAATGGCGCGCATATGGGCGGCAATGGCAGTGGAGTCAATGCCGCTGGACAAGAAGCAGCCGCGTTCCACGTCACTGACCATATGGTGCGTTACAGAATCCTTCAGCCGCTCCCGCAGCTCCTCAATATCCTCAGTAAGCGTTCGTTTAACCGGCTCGAACATGGGGTCCCAATATTTGTTCAGACGGTAAGTGCCGTCGGGATTAACGGTAATGGTTGTGGCCGGAGGCAGCTTGGAGATGCCGTCGAACATGGTGTCCGGGTCTGGCACATACTGGAAGGTCAGATAGTTCAGGAAGCTCTCCGGGCGGATGCTGCGGCGGACCTCGCCGGTAGCCAGAATGCTCTTGATCTCCGAGCCGTACAGAAACTTCCCGCCGGAAATATGATAATACAAGGGTTTGATGCCGAAATGGTCACGGGCAATAAACAGCTGCTTGCGGTTCCGGTCCCAAATGGCAAAGGTAAACATACCCCGGAGCAGCTTCACACAATCCTCGCCATGGTCCTCGTAGAGATGGACAATAATCTCCGTGTCCGTATTGGTCCGGAAGATATGGCCCCGGGCCACCAGCTGGGCGCGCAGGCTTTTATAGTTATAGATTTCACCGTTAAAGGTGATCCACACAGACTCATCTTCATTGGCCAACGGCTGATGGCCTTCCTTCAAATCGATGATGGACAGGCGTCTGAAGGCCAGCCCGATTCCCGGGTCGGTCCAAAATCCCACATCATCGGGACCCCGGTGCACGATTACATCGCTCATCCGGCGCAGCACGCTCATATCGGGAACACTACCATCGAACAGCATCATACCGGCAATACCGCACATTTATGCTTCCACTCCAAACTATTGTACCGTCTCTTTAATTAGGGCGTGTCTGAAAAAAAACCCTAGGACCGGTATCCATAATGATACATAAGTATACCACAGTTGGGGGCATACACCAAAGGCTTCAACACGGCAAAAAACAGGCCGGAGCGTCCTCCGGCCTGTCTGAATGGCTTATTGCTGGGGCAATCCCTTGGGAACGCCGTCCAGCCCTATTTTTGCATCATAAGCATCGAATATCTTGCGGGCGATGGGAGCGGCTCCCCAGGAGCCAAAGCCTCCTTCGGGTACAACCACCGCTACAGCCAGCTTGGGCTTCTCCGCCGGCGCGTAGGCGATCAGCACGGCATTGTCCACTTTGCCTCCGGCGATGGACTGCTCGGAGGTGCCCGTTTTGCGGACGAAGGTGTAATTGACGCCTTCAAACCCTTGTACGTTAGACTGCATACCTTCCTTCAGCACATTCCAATAGGCCTCCGGAAACTTCACCTCATCCAGCAGCTCCGGCTGAAAGGTCTTCACCACTTCCTGGTCATAGGTGGTGATCCTGTCGACGAATTGGGGCTTGTAGCGTTTGCCGTGGTTGGCCAGCATGGTTGTGTATTGTGCAAGCTGAAGCGCCGTATACTTCCCCTGTTGTCCAAAGGAGGAATATATGAGCGTCGGCTGCGGACCGTCCCGCTTGGCGGCGGGAATGTAATCCGCAAGCCCTTCGCTTTCGCCGGGAAACCCGCTTCCCGTGAGCACACCCAGACCGAATTTTTTCATATAGCTGTCCCATACCTCAATTGCATTTCCGCTTTGCGGGTAAGCCGGATAATTTTTGCTGAAATAGAGCCTGCTTCCGATCATCTCCGCCATATAGGTATTGGAGGATTTCTGAATGGCAGTGGCGGCGGTCAGAATGCCGAAGCTGCTCCCGTCCGAATTGCTGACACTGGATTTACGGTCCCGCCCAAAGTAGAAGGTGACCGGGTCGGAATATCGTTCATTGGCTGTAATAATTCCTTCGTTCAGGCCTACCAGCACACTGAGGGGCTTCATGGTGGAGCCCAGATAAACCAGTGAGCTGGGGTGCTTGCGGAACTCCAGCGGGTCGGCAAACTCTCCGAAGCGCTCCCGCACAGCCCCGTTAGTGTAACGGTAGTTGATAGCCGCCATATTCTCCGTAGAGATGCGCCCGCTTTCCCATATTCCGGGATCATAGTCCGGATAGCTGCCTACAGAAATGATCTTGCCGGTATCCACCTCCATGGCTACGGCGTAGCCTGCCACCGCCTTGGCGCCTCTGGCGGCATAAGAGCCGGCAGGAGCTTTTTTCATGGCAGCCAGCTGATCGGCAATGGCCTGCTGGGTGATAAGCTGCACATCCTTGTCGATGGTCAGATGCAGATTGTTCCCCTTTATCGGGGCCGCCAGCTCCACCTGCTCCATAATTTGGGCCTTGGAGTTGATGCGGTAGGTTTTTTTGCCGGCTTTGCCGCGAAGCTCCTCCTGGTACATAAACTCCAACCCGTCAAAACCCACCAGCTCGTCGTTCTGATAAATGTCCTTCATGCCGTCGGCCTTGTAATAGTCCAGGAAGGACTTGGGCAGGGTGGGGTTGATGGCGGTGGAGAACTGCCGGAGATACCCGATGGTTTGCACAGCAATGGTTTTGTCATCATACTTCCGGGTGCTTTCCTCGGTGATTTCCACACCGTCGAATTCATCCCGGTGTTCCGTGAAATAAGCAATCTCCGCCTGGGTCAGATCCGCCTTGAGACGGCGGGGGCTGAAGGAATAGCCCATGCTCTTGTCCGCAGCGCTGCCGTCCAGCTTGAAGCCGGTGTCCATACGCAGCAGGACCTCCTCTGCGCTGGGCGACGCTGCTTTTTTGTCCTCGGGAGCCAGCATCAGGAATGCAGCCGACAGGCGTTTGGCCAGCTCAATGGTTTCTTCAGGCTTTTTATCCAGCCGCAGCTGGTAGAATAAGGACTGGGAAGACAGGGAATATGCAATGGGGTATCCGTCTGCATCATAGATATTACCCCGGATAGGAGCGATCGGGACATCCTTGTTCTGCCAGATCCTCTCCAGGGCGGAGAGCTGCTCATGCTGTACAAACTGGAGTACGGCCAGCTTTCCCAGCAGAGTGGAGAACAGCAGAAAAGTGGCAAAAAAGAACATGTTAATGCGTATGGAAAACTGGTTGCGTCTTTTGCGCTGCTCCAAATTGTCGTTTGTCTCCCCTGTGGTGAGCGGGGTTTTCATGCTTCGACCTCCTTCAATGTGATGTTCCACTATCTAGTGTAACAACTTCGCGGAAGGATGCCAACTGCAAGAAGGACCTGCCTTCCGGTGGGAAGACGGGTCCTCTATAGGGCTTTAGGCTTTATTGGCTGTTTTTCGGTACACCATACAGACCGTAGTGCTCATCATATGCGTCGAAAATCTGCCGTGCGATGGGAGCCGCTCCCCAGGAGCCGAAGCCGCCCTCCGGCACGACCACCGCTACCGCCAGCTTGGGCTTGTCCGCCGGAGCATAGGCGATGAACACCGCATTCTCCACAAACTGGCCGGCCACCTGCTGCTGGGAGGTTCCGGTTTTGCGCACGACGGAATAGCTGACGCCATCGAAGCCGGTAACGAATACCTGCTTCATGCCATCCTCCAGCACTTTCCAGTAAGCTGCAGGATAATCCTCCTGGGCCAGCAGCTCCGGCTCCACATGGCGGACAAGCTGTCCGTCATAGGTGGTGACCCGGTCCACAAAGATCGGCCGGTACCGTTTCCCGTGATTGGCCAGCATGGAGGCGTATTGAGCCAGCTGCAGAGTGGTGTAGCGGCCCTGCTGCCCGAAGGAGGCATAGATCAGCACGGACTGGGCGGATTCCCGCTTGGCCGTTTCGAAGTAATAGGGGTCCCCCGCATATTCCCCCGGGAGCTGACTGCCCGTCAGCTGGCCCAGACCGAACTTTTTCATGTAGGAGTCCCAAACCTCGATGGCGTTGCCCGCCTTGGGAAACGAGGGGTACTTGGAGCTCATGTACAGCCGGTTGCCCACCATTTCCCCCATGAAGGTATTAGCCGAATACTGGAGCGCCAAGGCGGGTGTCAGAATGCCATAGTTGTGCTTGTCCGAGTTGCTGATGGAGCTTTTGTCCTTGCCGAACACAAAGGTGGTCGGGTCCGCATACCGCTCATTGGGCCCGATAATGCCCTCGTTCATTCCCAAAAGCACAGTCAGCGGCTTGATTGTGGAGCCCAGGGGAACCAGGGAGCTGGGATGCTTTCCCCGCTCCTTGTTATCCAGGATATCGGCATACCGCTCCCGGATGGTGCCGTTAATGTACCGGAACTGGATGCTGTTGTACTCCTCGGTGGGAATCCGTTCCTTGGACCAAATGTTGGTGTTGTAGTCGGGCATGCTGGCCATGGCCACCACCCGGCCCGTATCTACCTCCATGGCCACGGCATAACCGGCCAGAGCGTTTTTGCCCAGAGCGGGGTACTTCAGCTGCTCCGCTTCCCGGCTTTTCATGTACTCCAGTTGCTTGAGGATGGCATTCTCCGTCGCCAGCTGGACATCCTTTTTGAGCGTCAGATACAGGTTATGCCCTTTATCCGGCGGGGTAATGGTCACCTGTCCGATAATCTGGGAGCGGGAATTGACCGGATAGGATTTACTGCCGTTTTTGCCCCGGAGCTCATCCTGATACAGAAATTCAAGCCCGTCGAAGCCTACAAACTCCTCATTCAGGTACTCCCCCGGGTTATCCTTATAGAAGTTCAGATAGGACTGGGTCTGGTTGCGGGCGGTGGAGAAGGGGCGCAGGTACCCCACCAGCTGGGACGCAATGGTATTCTCGTCATACACCCGGGCGCTTTCCTCCACAATGCTCACGCCGGGCAGTTCGTCCTGATGCTCCACCACATAGGCAATCTCCTGTTTGGTCAGCCCCGCCTTCACCCGTCTGGGCTGGAAGGTATAGCTGGGTTCCTTGGCGGAATTGCCCGCAATGTCAAAACCCACGTCCATCCGCTTGATAATTTCCGCCGCATCCAGCGCCCCGTATTGGGGATCGCCGTGGGTAGCCGCCAGTTCGGCGATTTTATGGGCCAGGGCGATTTTCTCCTCCTTGGTCTGCTTCGGCACAATCTGGTAAAACAGCGATTCAGCGGAGGTAGTATACGCGATCGGGTAACCGTCCAGATCGTAGATATTCCCACGGATGGGAGAAATGGTGATTTTCTCCTTGGTCTGGCGGTCTTCCATAGCCGACAGCTCCTCCCCCTGCACAAACTGGAGGAAAGCCAGCTTCACAATCAGCAGGGAAAACAGCAGGAAGGTGCTGAAAAAAAACATATTGATCCGGATGGAAAAATGGGTCCTCCTGGACCGCTCCCGGATTTCCTTTACCTCTTCAGTCTCATACGAGAAGAAGCGCTTCATGCTCTAGCCTCACTTTAAAAGTTCCTGTAAACCGGTAAAGCCTTCGCCTGTCATATAGTCGTAACGGAGGATCTTCACGGCGTCCATCCCGATCTGCCGCGGCGCCCACAGATCATTCAGATCATGATCCCCCACATACAGCACCTCGGAGGCCTCAAGCCCCGCTTCAGCCAAAGCCAGCCGGAAAATAGCAGGATTGGGCTTTTCCAGTCCTACTTCGGTGGATACGATCACCGGATCGAAATAATGAAGAATTCCTTTATCCTGCAGAATGTCCTTCAAGGTCGGGGAAAAATTGGAGACCACCCCCAGGCGGAAGCCGCGCTCCCGCAGTGCCTCCAGGGTTTCCACCACATCGTCAAACAGCCGGTAGTTGGCCGGACTGGTGAACATCTCGTACAGCTCATGGCAGCAATGGTGGATTTCCTCCTCCGCCCATTCTCCCCCGGCGCCCAGCTCATCCAGCATAAACCGGTACACCCCCGTCCAGAACTGCCGGTCGGATTCCGGCGAGCAGCATTCCTCCGGGTTCAGCTCCCGATCCACATAAAACTGGCGGAAGGCCTGCTGGAACAGCTGCCCCACCTCTTCCTCCTCGCGGACCAGGGCCTTCTCCGCCAGATGACGGCAGATGACTGCCTGGGCGGCGGGAATGTACATCAGGGTATCCCCCACATCGAAAAAAACGGCCTGGTAACGGCCGGGTGACAACAGCATTGCGCACGCTCCTTTATAGTTAATCCCCCAAAAGTGACGTGAAGCTCCGGAGTGAATTCCGATACCTTTTGGGGGAGCCCCCGAATGAATGAAACCAATCGCGTTTTATCCGTCGGATAGGTTAGGCTTCCTTAATATGCGTCTTATAGAAATCGGCCGGATTAAACCAGTTGCCTCCGCTGGATACCCACGTAGAATCCAAAGGCACCCAGGTCTGCTTTTCACCCAAATACACCTCGTTCCAGGCATGGGAGCCGGTGCCGCCTCGTCCGTCGGAGCCAAGGCCCGTTACTACCTTCACGTCTAATCCCACCGTCCGGGCCATAGCGGCGTACAGCCGGGAATAGTCGATACAGACGCCCGTCCGGGTGAGAAAGGTATCCTCCGGCGTCTGCTCCTTCCAGATCCGCTTTTCCTCATACAGCCGGACCTTCTCCCAGTCGTACTTCACCCGGGTGCCGACCCATTGATACAAAGCCTTGGCCTTTTCCTCATCCGTCTCCTTACCGGCTGTAATCTCCAGCGCGGCGCTGGCCACATCCTCCGGCACATGGGCGTCCAGCACCTCATACTTGCGCTTGAGGATTTGGTCCATCTCGGTTTGTACGGATTGTGTAAATACGGGCAGCCTGGAGAGCATGTTACCCGTCAACGGGGTAATCACCCGCTCCGCCCCCTGGCGGTACAGCGGCGAATTGGCCGCCTGTGCACTGACGGGCGAGTCGGGGAACAAGGCCCCCACCACCATCAGCCCCGCGATCAAAAGAAGCCCGCGCACAGCGCCCGTCGCCACACCAATGGCTCCGCCCACGGCGGCGCTGGCCCACTGGGAGGCGGACGCCTGGTCGGGACTGCGCATAGCATCGCCCAGCCGGATATTCAGAAGCGGCAGCGCGATCCGGTTCAGCAGCCCCTTGATGGAGCTGTACGCAATCACAAACAGAATGGCGCTCCGCATCAGCGAAAAATCCCTCAGACTAGTAATGAAGGTATAATACAGCTGCTGCCACACATTCAGCTCTCCGGAGGGGATGACAATGCCCAAGGATACCAGCCAGTCCCCGGCCAAGGGAGACGCCCATTGGGTCACCCTCCAAGCCAACAAAATAGAGATGGCTGTCCCTGCCCCCTCCAAGCCCAATGCCAGCAGCTGGCGGGAGGAGCCTGCCGCTCCCCGTTTGGCCCCTTGCAGCACCGAGAGCACCAGGACAGCAATCAACAATACCGTAATCCAGTTCCAGCCGTCCATGGCTCTCCCTCCTCATTCATCACATGCCGGGCATCCGCGCCGGTTGGCCCCAGCCGTCCGATGGTTGGTTATTGGCTTTTGCGCGCCGCCTCCAGATAAGCATTCACCGCATCCACCGTCTTCATATTGAAGGATTGTCCCGCGATGGTTACCTTGACCGTATCCGAGCCGGGTTTACCGTCCACTTGAATGGTTTTGCTCTTGACGGTAAAGCTGCCGTCCGCATTGGCGGTATAGACGGCATCCTTGGCTTCATTGCGGATGGCGTTGGCCGCCTGCTCCTTCACCGCATCGGTCAAGGCTCCTCCCGCATTTTCCACTACCGCATCCTTGATACTGGTCAGTGTATCCTTGTAATTGGCGCCATAAACGAATATGCCCGCTACAATAAGCAGAATAATAGCCCATTTGATCGCCGTCTTTACCAGCTTGACCACTACAATCAATACCACCAGCGCGATGGCGATGATCATCCATTGCTCCTGCAAAAACCCTTGAAGCTGCTCCATTCTCACTGTTCCCGCCCTTCCCTATCCATTTTTCCAACAGCAGTGCATGCACGCCTATTTTACCATATCGGACTGTCCTGTACAGGACCAACTTGTGTAGGGGGACACGTGCATAACAGATGGACAACCGGCGTAGACATGTACATAAGCAATGCTTGTCACGAAAGGAAGGGTGGCCGGTGAAAACCGCTATATGGCTGTACCTGTTTATGTTCGTCGCCTTCTTCGATTTGCACGCCCAATATCCGATCCTCTCCCCGTTCGCCGTTTCGCTGGGCGCCGCCCCGTCCTTCATCGGCCTGATTCTGGGCTTGTATTCCATCACCCATCTGCCAGGCAATCTGCTGGCCGGGGTGGGCGTTGACCGTTACGGCAGCAAGGTGTTTATCTGCATCAGCCTGATGGCCGGAGGCATTCTGCTTCTTCTCCAGGCCCAGGTGGAGAATCCCTGGCAGCTCCTGGTGATCCGCTCCGTCAGTGGGTTCGTGCTGGCTTTCCTCTCACCCGCCTGTATGACTCTGCTGGCCAAGCTGGCCCGGGACAGGGTCCATCAGAGCAAGCTGATGTCCGGCAACGGTCTGGTCCATACCCTGGCATCTGTTGTGTCTCCCGCCGCAGGCGCTTATCTGGTGGCCAAAATCGGGTTTTCCACCTCCTTTACCGTACTGGGCTGGGGGCTGGTGGTCACCGGTATTCTGGCTATTTTCGGCATCCGGGATGTCCCGATTCAGGCGGGCGAGAGTCTATCGACGGCAGCGGGTAAGGGCGGACACACGGGGCATACAGGGCACGGGCATCATACCGGACATGGCGTCCATACTGGGAAAAGCGGCAGCGGAGCTGCGGGTGTGAAGCAGTCCGCCTCCTCCGGACAGACTTCCGGATTGCCATGGCTGTTTTTTATGCTGCCTATGGCCATTTCCTGCTCCCAGGGCATTCTGTACTTTGAGCTGCCTATGCTGAACCATCACGGCCACGGTCACGCCTCCGCCACGGAGCTTACAGGCGCCGTGCTGAACTCGGGGATGCTCTTTTCCCTGGTGAGCCTGGGAGCGCTTCTGTCCTTGAGCATGGTGTTTCTCAACCGGGTGTCCCCCCTCCTGCGCACCATGGCCGGGTGCCTGATGCTGGCTGCAGCGTTTTTTGCCATGGCGGTCCATGCTCCCGTATCCCTGTATGTGCTGCTCTTCTTCATCGGCATGGCCAAAGGAGTGATCTTCCCGGCCATCGCCAGCCTCCTGGCTGCCTCCACCAGCTCCACCCGCTACGGGCGGGCCTATTCCATCCTGTCCATCGCTTATTCGCTGGGTTCGTTTATCGGGCCGGTAGCGGCGGGACAGTGGCGCGGGGTTGTTTCGCCGTACTTCATCGCTTTTTCCGTGCTGATGGCCGGACTCTGCTTCCTTCCGCTGGACCGGCTGCACTGGCAATCCGCCAAGCTGGAGCCTCCGGGGCCGTAGCCTCCTCCATCGGCTTCCGGGTGGGGGCAGCGTTCTACGCTGACGGGGGCGGATTCTTCACTACAGGAGCTGGATTCCACAATACAAGAGCTGGATTCTGCGCTACGGGAGCGGATTCCGCACTACAGGAGCTGGATTCCACACTGACGAGGGCAGTGCCTACGCTAACGGACTCCACAGACGCTATTTGGACCAAAATGGCACTTTCTACTTTCTAACGGACCCTAGCGCCGCTATTCACACCAATATGCCGGTTTTCAGCATCTTCGGGGGCGAATAAGCGCTGCTGGGTCCGTTAGTTTCCGAGAAAGAGCTATTTGGCGAAATAAGGTTTCTGGGGTCCGTTACAAATTGCGGCATCCTCACGACTTGCTGCATCCCTACGAGATATCCACGATCTGCGGTACCTTCACGACGTTAATATGCCTCCTGCAATCGCCGCACTCTCCCTCCCCACTAATACGCCGCCTCCAATCGCCCCCCTCTCCTGCGCCACTAATACGCTCCCTCCAATCGCAGTAAGCGCCTTCGCACACCCGCCTCTCCCCTCTTACGCAGGCGTTTGACACCGGGACAGCTTCCCATAGGTTGGTTGGATGCCCATGGGTAAGCGCACAGTCTGGTGGAGGGCCTCCGCATATACTGCTATTGTAAATGACCTACAGGGTCAGGAAAGAGGGGTGTACAACAATGGGCGCTTGTAATCCTTGCGGAGGAATCGGCGGTTTCGGTACTTCCACTGCCATCATTCTCGTATTGTATATTCTCCTGGTGATCATTCTGAAAAGCGGCTGGTTCTAATCCCGCCCGGCCGTGAAGCAGTATGAACGCACACAAAACAACCTTAGTCCCTTCCGGCGGGCTAAGGTTGTTTTTGTATGTTCGGCATCGCCGTATGCGTGGAAGACAGGTTTGAAGCACCAGCCAGCCGGGTAAAAACTCGTACAGGTCCCGCTATCCCAGCCTCATCAGGAGGAACATAGTGCCGATGCCGACCATAACGGCCAACAGCAGGCTGCGGGTAAAAAATGCCGCCGCAAAAGCCGGAATCGCCGCCAGCAGATTGTTGGGCCGGAACTCCAGGCTTCCGTCGGGCACAAACAGTGCCTGGGCCAGCAAGGCGGCCATCACCGCCACTGGAATATGACGTAGCCAGCGCATACTCCACTCCGGCAGCTCTACCCGGCTGAGGAGAGACAACGGCAGCACCCGGGGCACCAGCGTAACCAGGGAGGCGCCTGCAATAATGAGCATCACGTCCCATCTCATCGGCGCACCTCCGCCAGAAGCCCGGCTGTGGCTGCAACTACGACTGCGATCAAAACACTGACGCTGGGGGAAAACCACAGGCTGCATACCAGGGTGCACAGCACAGCAACTGTCAATACAAGGATGTCCACCCGCCATTTGCGCCGGGATAATAATTGAAGGGCCAAGAGGCCGATGAACATGCCGGGCAGGGCAAAATCCAGTCCGAACTCCTGCGGGTTGTCAATCCATTGGCCAAACAGCGCGCCGATTACGGTGGCCAGAACCCAGTTGGCCTGCGCCGTCATATTGAGGCCCAGCATCCACCAGCCGTTCCCCTTACCCTCCCGCTCCAATCTGGTGACAGCGACACCGAAGGTTTCATCCGTCAGCTGTGAGCCGAGAACGGCATTTTTCCACATGGGCAAATGCTTGAAGTAAGGAGCCAGGGCAGCACTCATGAGCAGATGCCGGAGGTTGACGAGAAATACCGTCAGTACTACCGCAATGCCTGAGCTGCCGGCCAACAGCATCCCCGACATAATAAACTGGGCGGAGCCGGCATAGACGAATAATGACATACAGACAATTTCCAGAATACTTAACCCCGACGTCCGTCCGATGACGCCTGCGGCGAAGCCAATGCTTAGATAACCCAATACCGTCGGAAGACAGTCCTTCACCCCTTCGGTAAATGGACCCAGCCTCCATGCCGGATCATTCCGGCTTTGCGGGACAAGCTTTTCCATGCGGGATCTCCTGTATATTCAGATTATTTCTCCTATTTTACCCGGGGCCGGGCGGGAACGCTACCCTTTTTTGCATGATGTGAATCCGGCAACTATTCCCAAGGAGGCGAAGCTGATGAGCCAAGTGGAACGAATAAGAAGCCGCGAGTATCTGACCGCCGTCAAAGCCCGTAGGACGATTTATGCCATCCAGAACCATTCCCCCTTGTCCCAGGAGGAAATTGAGGAGATTGTGGGAGAGGCCCTGCTGCACACCCCCTCCGCCTTCAACTCCCAAAGCGCCCGGATTGTGCTCTTGTTCGGGCAGGAGCATCTGCAGCTGTGGGATCTGACCAAGGAAGCACTGCGCCCGGTTGTGCCGGAGGATCAATTCTCCAAAACCGAGGACAAGCTGAAGTCCTTCGCCAACGGGTACGGGACGGTGCTGTTCTTCGAGGACCAATCTGTGATCGAAGCCATGCAGGCGCAATACGAGCTGTACAAGAACCAGTTTCCGGTGTGGTCTGAGCAGTCCAATGGCATGCTCCAGCATGTGATCTGGACCGCCCTCCGGCTGGAGGGGCTGGGCGCATCGCTCCAGCATTACAATCCCCTCATCGACGATGAGGTGCGGCGCACCTGGAATATTCCGGCGGAATGGAGCCTGAAGGCCCAGATGCCCTTCGGCGCCATCGGCAAGGATGCAACCACCAAGGAGTTTAAGCCGCTTGACCTGCGTCTGAAGGTGTTCCGCTAGAAGGATGAGTGAGAGGATAGGGAGAGCCTGTTTTCCGCATTGTTTGCGGGGCAGGCTTTTTTTGCGTGCGGATGTGGTTGGAGGGAGATTGGAGTGCTGTCCCACGACCATTGATGTGCGGGAACAGCCTATGCTAAAATATCTTTAATCAAGTGAATCGGCAAAGCACAGCTGCGGGAACGGCAGAATTTTCTGGCGGGAGGCCCCGCTGATAGGCATGGGCAGAGCCGGGAGAGAGTTTCAACCGAAGGGATGCCTGAGCTGGGGCCGGGAGAAGTCCGGCAGAGATGCCTAGAGGGAGCCCGAGGCGGTTGCCGAAGTGATGCGGCGGGCACGGATTGCGTAACGGACCCACATTCCGCTATTTAGGCAAAAGTGGCTTTTTCGCCAATTTCACGGACAGACGATCCGTTATTCACCGTTATTTCCCCGGAAATATGTCAATATTCGAGAGATAACGGATCTGTGGTCCGATCGAAGGGGAAAAGGCGATTTTTGCTGCAAATAAGGTATCCTGAGTCCGTTGGAATCACCGGCAGAATGGGAACGGATTCCCGATGTTGCTTCAACAAATATAAGGCTTTCCGGTGGAAAGCATAAGGAGGTTATTATTGTGTCCCTTGATAATGTAAAGGCCCACTTCCGTTCGTATAATAAGGAGCAGGATATCCTGGAGTTCGACACCTCCAGCGCCACCGTGGAGCTGGCCGCCCAGGCTGTTGGCACCATTCCGGCGCGGATCGCCAAAACCCTCTCCTTCCGCAACGATGACGGGGGAGCCATCCTAGTAGTTGCAGCGGGAGACGCAAGGATCGACAACAAAAAATTCCGCGAGGCTTTTGGCTACAAAGCAAGGATGCTGACCCCAGAGGAGGTTGTTCATTTTACCGGACATGAGATTGGCGGGGTGTGCCCCTTTGGCTTGGTCCAGCAGTTGAACGTCTATCTGGATGTATCCATGAAACGCTTCGATACCGTGTTTCCTGCCTGTGGCAGCCTGAATTCTGCCATCGAGCTAACCTGCGAGGAAATGTACCAATACTCGGGCGGGACAAGCTGGGTGGATGTCTGCAAGGACTGGAGCGCGGATCAGCAGTCCGCTTAACGGATCACGGGTTTCCCGAGGAAGGAGGAGCAGCATATGTGCGGCAGGTATACCATAACCGTAACGCTGGAGGAACTGATGGAGATGTTCGACGCGGAAGACGCCACGGGGGACGGTCTTCTGCTTCCCCGCTTCAATATTGCTCCCACCCAACCCGGTCCGGCCATTATCTCCCATGGCGGGCACAACCGGATGGGGCAGCTCCGCTGGGGCTTGATCCCTTCTTGGGCCAAGGATGAGAAAATCGGCTTCCAAACTATCAACGCCAAGGCCGAAACCGTCCAAGACAAACCCGCCTTCCGTACGTCCTTTCAGAAGAAGCGCTGCTTGATTCCGGCTGACGGCTATTATGAATGGCAGACGCAGGACAAAACCAAACAGCCCTACCGCATCGTGCTGAAGGACCGCCCGGTATTTGCCTTCGCGGGCCTCTACGACACCTGGGTTTCCCCCGACGGCAAAAAAATCTCCACCTACACCATCATCACCACCGTGGCCAACAGCCTTACGGAAAAGCTGCATCCCCGGATGCCCGTTATTCTGCCGCGAGAACTGCAGCAGAACTGGCTGGACAGCACTGCTTCCCCCGCTGCTCTGATGAGCCTGCTGGTTCCTTACGAATCCTCGCGGATGGACCTGTATCCCGTCGCACCCACCGTCGGAAATGTGCGTAACGAAGGCCCGGAGCTCATCCGCCCTTACCAGCCCAACGAGGATGAGAAAAAAACCGACCCGTCCCCCATACAACTAACTCTTGATTTATAAGGCGCCTTCGGCTATAATCATTACTTGTCGGCATTACGAAGCATCTCGCGCCGCCACCTATGTTCCAGTAGCTCAGCTGGATAGAGCAACGGCCTTCTAAGCCGTCGGTCGGGGGTTCGAATCCCTCCTGGGACGTTTAGTGAAAATGCAAAGACCCGCGTATGACGCGGGTCTTTTGCTTTGTCACGAGACCGCATATCGCGCCGCGCGGCAATGGTGGTTGTCCTGTTGGCAACAGGAGGACAACAGAGAGACAACAGGGGTGGAAAAGAATATTATTTAACAGCGAATAAAATTACTTATTTCTTTCATTGTCATTTTCATTCTTACCCTTTGTGAATTGCTCCAAACGAATGCCTTCGTTGGCCCCTTCATTTAAAAGCCGAATTTCAGATTCCTCTTGATCATTATCATCCTCAAATGGATCGATACTTTTTACCATAATAAATGCCCTCCTTATAAAGTTATGGAAATTATAAATAATAGTAGTAAAAGAGCTGATGCGATACCTGTGCACTTAACTCCAATATTAAAGTATTTGCTTTTCTTATCATTTTGTTCCGTATTAATGGCAACCGTCTCTTTATAGTAATTCAATATTTTGTAAGCAATTGCATCTTCTTCCGACTGCGCTCTACCCTCCGTAAAATTCTTCATATCTAAACGGGCATATGTTTTACTAATAATAACGTGAGTGAAACAATAAAATGCAATTGACAATAAGATCACAGGAGCTAAATAAAATATTCCAAATAAAAGGGCATAGAGGGTAAAGCGATTTTGAGATCATTTGTAAGCTTAGATATATCTACGTTCTTAGTAGCAAATGTAAGCATAACACCTATAAAGGCAACATAAATCCCTGACCGAGTTTCAAACGTCTTCTTCGATCAACCTCATATTCATATTCCTTTTGAGCAATGCTTAACATAGTTTTTGCCGCGGGATATTTGTTTTTTTTCCATCAAAACTTGTTGATCATTTACTCCCTGATCTTTATTGTCCTGTCCCATGCCATTCCTCCCGCTAAAAATTTCACAGGATACATCTTAATTAGCTAGATTGGAATTAATTAAATGTGTACATACCTCCGCCTGGGCCTGTGTAAAGTCCACCGCCGGGACCTGTGTACATATTTCGAACCCAAAGCTTTGCATTGCCCATTTTTAACCCCTCCATCTACAATTTTGTGTGGGTCCAATAATCTAATATGTATTGATTTGAGATTATCTGTATTTTTGCTTCTGTGTAGAACTACTGCAATCCTATTTTTCTGGTAAAATTATGCAATGCTCTAGATTAGTTTGACCTTCCATGGGGTGCTTTCTTATGAAAAATTTTCAAATACTGAGCTAATAATTTCAGTTTAATTTAAAAAAAGGAAATTTCTACATAAAAATTCTTTTGATCATATTGATGGTTGTATGAATAAATCAATACTGAAATATTATCCGAGAAACGACGTGGTACTTCTCTTAACCTTTGGAATATTCGGGAATATTAACATAGCGAAGCAATATCAGAAGCCAAGGAAGATACCCTCCCGGGCTTCGGAGCAGATTAAGATCAAAAGAACCACCCCTTCGTTTTAATTGTCGAAAAAGCAACCTCGTAGTAAAAATATCCGCTGTAAACTAACCCTTTTGACCGTATCGGAAACATTCAATGGGTTAGGATACTTGGTATGCCGCGGCACACATGTTGTCAAAACCACAGAAAACCTGGCCTTAAAGTCTTGGACCGTAAGCTGCTGAAACAGTCGAGGGAGAACCGGACAGTTTAAAGAACGGCCTCAAAGCAGCAAAAGGTCCAGAACGTACGTTCGTATTCAATACAGTGTGCCTTGAGGTTCCGGTGACAGTCAGGTGACAGAAGAGCCACAATAACTGTCACCTTAACCTGACTCCCTCAGAAGGATTCCGGCAACAAATTAATAAAAAGAATAAGTGACAAACTTAAAATTATTGTGTCACCATCATTGTGGCCTCTCTTTAGGATCTGTGCAGTACCGAAATCGTGGCCTACGAGATCAGTGGTCGCAATGACAACAACCTGGTCCTGGAAACGTTTAAAACCGCATTTGAAGCGCAAAAAGACGCGACTGGACAACTAGCTGGATTGATCGTTCACAGCGACCAAGGCTTCCAGTACACGTCTCATGCCTACCACGACATACTGCCTACGGTTGGCGCCCAAATCAGCATGTCCAGACGGGGCAATTGTTTAGACAATGCCGCCATGGAGAGCTTCTTCTCCCATCTGAAAACAGAAGCGCTCTATCCCTGTGATATCCGTACTTTGGACGAGGCACAACGGAGAATAGAGGAATTTTTACATTTTTATAACCATGAACGAATCCAACGAAAAATGAAAAAGGCTGACACCGGTTGAGTTCCGGCGCCAGCTTACACAACCATGGGCTTTTTCTACTGTCCACAAAAATGGGGCTTGACCAGCGCGGATACGCTGGTTTCTTAATTGTTTAAACTTTTCACTGTCCAGTATTCTGTCATTGGGTTGTTATATCAAGTTTCTCTCTAATCTTACCTTGATTTCTTTTAGTAAGCTAATCTCCTGTTTTTCAATATGCAGTAAATATTCAATCATTGCTTTGAGTGTAGCTTCACTTTTTTTTATTGTATACATGATTGCAAGACTTCTCAATTTTTCAGTGGATTTCTCAATATTATAATAATCTCTGATCAGTTCAGCCGATTCAATCAGATAGTTTTTTGATTCAAGAAACTTCAATCTTTGAGACATCACTTTCTTATGTTCCATTAATGCATGATATCCTCTTATGTCAACTTTACCTATCCCATTTAATAATAGTTTCAAAGAATTTTGAAGAAATCGATATACATCCACCCCGTATGTTGGTATATTTTCCACTTCATCAGATTTTTTTTCAGCTCCTAAACTGTTAATTCCATTTATATAGTCATTCATAAGTAAAACTATTCGTTCAATATCAACCCCAGGTTTGTATTTTATATCGGGAACACAAAATCGTTTGATTCCTTCTTTGTGGTTTATATTTAACGGAATATCAGAATAAAATGCACTCTCCAATTCGTTAAAAGTGCATGTAGTTTCACCATAAGTTTGATTCTTCCTGTATCCGACTATATAAAATATTTCATCAAGAGCATCATAACCGTATACCATTACCTTATGATAGTAATGATTCAAACCTCCCATTCTTAAATTAGATAAATAAAACTCGTCTAGAGAGCACTCTACATAAAACTTATTATCAATACTCTCCATTAAATCCCGGATTATTTCCATGTTATTTCCATCAATTGTGGTATGTTTATTTAACCATGGATTAAAATCAACTTTTCCTTGGAAAAATTTTATTGAATTCGTATTGTTTGTGATTAAATCAGAAGGATATGCTTTAAGCTGGATAAAGTTCGAATAAAACCAAGGGTATGTTTTTTCATTCATTAAGGTGATTGTAAGGTGATAGCTATACATCATTTGCACATTTATTGGAGGATTAATTATCTTTAACACATTCTTAGCCATTATATTCCCCCTAAAATCTTACATATCCTTACTAACAATCACACTGGCTATAAAAGACGTAAGCTTTTGGCTAAAACAAATAAGTCTTCTAATTTTATTATTTTTGAAAGATCCAAATCTTCGTCGCTAATTTCGATCCCGAGCTCTTCTTCTATTCTTACCATGATTTGAATAATTGTCAGTGAGTTAATCCCTAAATCAATAATTAAAGAACCACTATGCAACCTTTCCTTGCTGCAACCACTTATTTCTCCAACAATATCCATTATGGTTTGTTCCATATTGCTCCCCCTCTCTCACTCAAGTAAGATAAATGTTGTTCAGCAAACAACTCATCATAAGCAGCACAATGACCGAGCAAATCCAGATGATGCGCCATTCCAGCAATCTTTCCACTTTCCAAGACCAGTACCCGATTAGCAATCAACACGGAAGACAAGCGGTGGGCAATAATCAATACTGTCTTGCTCCTACTCAACTTCTGTATAGAATCATGTATGAGTGCTTCAGATTCCTGATCAAGTGCAGACGTAGCTTCGTCCAACACAATCATTTCAGGCTGTTGCAGGAATACTCTGGCAATAGCCAGACGCTGTCTTTGTCCTCCGGACAACTTGACGCCTCTTTCTCCAATGATTGTGTTATAGCCATCAGGAAGAGCATCAATGAAATTGCAAATACCGGCCAATTCACAAGCCTCTACAATCTCTTCATCCGTTGCACTCATTCTGGCCAACTTCAGATTCTCCCTAATACTGAGATTAAACAGAATACTATCTTGCATCACTACTCCAATGCTTCTGTGTAAAATCACTGGCGAACACTTACTGATATCCCGTGTATCGATTAAAATCCTACCCTTAGTACATGAAATCATATTTAGCAGCAGCTTTAAAATTGTTGTCTTACCTGCACCGCTCTTGCCGACGATAGCAATTGTTTCCCCCTGCTTGATTTCGAAGTTGATGTTCCTGAGCACATCGCCTAGATCATTGTTATATTGAAAAGAAACCTGCTCAAAGCGGATTCCACCTGATAGCTTGGATCTACTTTGACCCTTGCCTACCTGCACTAGTTCTAACGCAATTAATTCGAATACACGTTCATATGAGGGCATATTTTCCTGCAATGCGATATTACGGTCATTCACTTTGTTGATACTGTTGCAGAACACATCGAAATATCGCATAAATACCAATAGAGTCCCAATCGTAAAGTGCCCCTGCATAATCAGTAAGCCTCCGATAAAGTACAAAGAGAATTTCATTAGAAATTTATCCTTGATTATTGGGATAACAAGGGCTTGCATGACCCAATAATAAACCCATTTGGCGTCGATCAGCGCTGTTTTATGAATGTAGCGAACGAAAGAGATATGCTCATGCTTCTCTAGATTTAGTGCCTTTACTTCCTTCCAGCCCGCCAGAGAGCTGCTTAGCCAGTTATCTCGTTCCCCGTTCACTTTTCTGCGTTGCTCGTTTAATGCCCGTTCGCCTTTACCAATAGCGCGGCCCATAAAAAAGGTGATGGGAACGATGGCCATAGACATCAAAGCAAGCTGCCAATTCATCACGAAAAGTGCGATTCCTGTAACCATCATTGTTAAATAGGCAATGACCCAATCACTTGTCTGCAATTTGGCAAAATCATTAAGCTTCTCCACGTCTTCATCCAAACGAAGCTTTAGGTCACCAACTCCATAACGTTCATATGCTGCAAAATCCATTCGGCTGTATCGTCTCCATAACTCCAGCCGAATGTTAAAAGACATTCTGTTCAACAGCTTGTTAGACGAATAATTAGACAATGAGTCAAGCAGAAAGCCGATCAGAAACAAACCGGCATATCCGGCACATACGGGAATCAACATCATGATCCTCTTGTTTATCATGACATCATCCACCATAATTCGGAACAGCAATGGCGTTGCCAACGAAATGAGCATGTTACATAGGTTTACTAGAGCCAACAGCCAGAAGAATTTTTTTAGTTTATAGGTAAATGGCATCAGCCTTCTAAATATTTGCAAGCGAGTATTGATGTTGTTTAACATACGACTCCTTCCTCGCGGCTTTTGTTTTCATTCTTGAACAGCTTTTGATAATAGGGGCAAGTCTCGAATAGCTTTGTATGACTGTCATAGGAAACGATTCTGCCCTCATGTAAGACTGCTACCTTATCACAAATCATAATGCTGCTTAAGCGATGGGCTATGGTGATGCTTGTTCTGCCCTGGCTTATTTGCTGCCAAGCCTCATGTATTATCTTTTCCGACTCGTTGTCCAAAGCAGAGGTGGCTTCATCGAATATTAAGATTTTAGGATTTTTCAAGTAGATTCTAGCAATCGATAACCGCTGCTTCTGACCACCGGATAGCTCAATGCCCTCCTTCCCAATGACAGTATCGAGACCGTCAGGAAGCTGCCGAATAAAGCCACCGATTGCCGCGTGGTCGCAAGCGGCCCAAAGCTCCTCATCTGAAGCGCGGGGATTGCCCAGCGACACGTTCATGCGGATGGTTCCCTCAAACATCAGTACCTCCTGCTGAACTGCACCGATCTGTTTACGCAAAGATTTCAACGAGGTTTCTCCAATGTTCGTACCATCAATGGATATAACACCTTCCTTGGGTTCGTAAAAACCCAGGATCATATTGACCATCGTGGTTTTGCCGGAGCCGCTTGTTCCTACCACAGCGATATGCTCGCCTGGCCGGATATGCAGATGAATATCGGAGAGAATTGGCTTCGTGTCGGAATAATGAAAGGATACATGAGAAAACCGGATTTCTCCACTATGGATGTTGAGAGAAGCGGTGCCAGGCCAAGCATCCTCTGTCTCAACCTGCAGGAAATCATGGATTCTCTTAATATTTCCGAGTCTATTATGCATATCCATATTATTCTCACTAAGAAACTTCAACTGTGAATTAGCTAGGCTAAAGTACTCCATCATCGCAATAAAAATACCAATTGTGATTTCCCCACGAACTGCAAGAAAACCAGAAAGTAGGTACATGCTGATCAATACGATCAAATTAATCATTGAGATGAACTGAGACGCTTTCAAGTTAATGATCGAGGTTCTTATCTTGACATGAATCATTTCTTTGAAATACTTTACGAAATATATCTCAGAACTTTTCTCTGCTGCCAGAAGCCGAATTTCCCGTAACCCTTTCAACGCCTCAAGAACCCAACTGATATAGCCACCATACACTTGCCTGTAAACAATAGATTGTTTCCGTGTTTGTCTACCGAAATACCGAACAACAGCCAGCGTAAGGGGTAGAGATACTACCATAAGAGCGCCCATCTTCCAGTTGCTCAACCATACAAATAATACATAGAATACCAACCGTAATGACCCGTTCACGAAGTGAATGATGTTGCGGACCAGTAAGTGCATACCATGATCCGCATCCTTAAACATAAGTGTCATCAAGTCTCCCATTCTGGCACCTGACAGATAGGAGGCTCGGGCATGAATAGCATGCCTGTATACTTTGGACTTAATTTCAAAGGTGTACATAGACATTAAATAACTCCATATCGTGTACAGTACAACATATAGAATACAGGCAAACAATGCTGTGATAACGAAAATCAAGCTAATCCTCAGAAAAAAGGTCGTATTCCGGTAATAGACAACTTCGTCTATCATTAGGGCAAGGAAAATAGGCATGATGGATTCCAGCAATGTTTGGGTCAGCCACCCCAAGTAAAAAAGCACGAAATTTCGCTTGAATTTCCTGGCGAATTGCCACAAAAAACGGATGCCTTCGAACAATGAAAATTGGTTATCTTCACCAGACACTCGAACTCTTTCCTTTCCCGAGAACACGATCTGCAATAGTCGCGTTGCCTACTGCGATATCTACGCTAATTCCACTTTGTCCGATATTTTGAAGAAGTTTGTCCGATCGTACATTATCCCTAATTCTAATAACCGTTCCTTCGTCCTTTACAATACATTCATAGTCCTGTGCCCTATACAACGTATCTTGCCTGTCGGTATACCAGTAAATCAAAGCGTTGTTATCCAAAGACTCATAGACACCATCAAGCACAACCTCAATATACGGTTCTCCTCTATTGTCCATTACCACTTCAGCAGAGAAGGTTCGATACATATCTGTATCGGTGGCCGTTAATAGGTACAGAAGCGAAATGAAGCCAATTGCAATTACCGATAATATGGCTACAGGCGTTTTTACAGTTAAAAGCATATAGATTCGGACCCAGGAACGGCTTCGTCGTTTCACGTTAACACTCTCCTTGCATGATCATCTCTCCATAACAAAAGAGATGGCATGCCCCATTGCAATCAATGGTTTGTTGTTTACATTGTAAATAAGGCTAGAATATTTAGATTCTCCAACAAAATTAAACAAAATGATATTCCAGATGCTACATAAATAAATGTAGGAAGACCCCCTTTGGTATTCGATCGAATACGGAGTCTTATCGATTCGGGGATAGATGTATGGCCCTCGTGAGAAATCCACTCCTTGTTTAGTTTTGGAAAGATATACTTTTTTATAAAGCTTCATCTCATCAGCATCAATGATATGCAGTTGATTCGGATACACCGATACTGCCAGCAACTTTTGTCCGTCGTAATCAAAAGGTTTATGGGAGGGAATTCTAATGAAATCATCATCAGTATAAAAACCAAGGGAAGCAACTTCAGAATCAATTCTTATTTTTTCGATTCTTGCTGTGCCAAAGCAGCAATTATCCGTGTTGTTCGTGCACAGATTATGCATGGAGACATAACAAATACCGGGGGCGGACAGATCATACTCAATATGTGCAGGTCCATCTTTGAGATGGTGAACATGATACTGTTTTTTTTCTAAATTATATACTATAAATTGGGAATCACAAAGACCATTTTCCAATGTTTTTAACAAATAATCATCATTTGTTTCCTCCCCTTGTTTAGGGAAGCGGTGCACTGGGTCCTGTGCCATCTCAATAATAATCAAATTCTTCCCATCAGGTGTAATAGATGTATAATGAACATCATCGGGTCCATCGATCGTATCTATTATCTCAAACGAATCGGCTTCCAGACTGTATCTTCCAATCTCTAGCCGAACCGGCAAGTTTCTATTCTCAATATGCCGGAAGCCCTCCTCCATCTCCCATCTTGTAAAATATAAATTGTTATTATAAATATCATTTGTAGCAGAATACACTTTTACCGGATCTCCTTCAATGTCTTCACCAATGAGGCTCCAAGAGTCATCTACTATACTCAGACATAATATGAAGGTCCCATAATTTGAGCTTACGTATAGTTTTCCGTTATCATATTGTGCAGAATGCCCCAAAAGGATTGTTTGTAGGTAATTTTCAAAATTTTTGTTCCAAGGAACTCCTGCAATATCATCCTTTTGAATTTTGTTAATCAAGTAATTCTTCATTTCCTCCGTATCAATATCCCAGCATATTATTGTTTTGCTCTTGAAATCGACCAGATAATAATATTGTTTTCCGTCCGTTCCATAGGCAGGGATGAATATGCTCCGGTCGCACTCAGGAGGGACATTCATATGATCAGGAAAATGATATTTTTCCTTCTTCACTTTAATGAGTTCCTTCATATTTCGGGTTTGTCCTTTCATTTATACGAAATGCGACAGCATCAAATTCAAAAAGAAGATCATCACGGCAAACATGTCCCTTTACTAGTGACGCCGGGAACTCGCCCAAACAAAGTTCCTTCAAAACAGCCTGATAATATGAGTAGTGATGAGGCTTCTTAAAAAAACATGTAGACAATGCAATATTTTCAAAGCTCATATTGAATTGATTTAATATAGCTAATACATTCAGCATTGTTTTTTTAATTTGATTATATGGATCGTTGACAAATACAGTTTTTCCTGCTTCGTTTATACTTGCCGTTCCCGAGATTTGAAGTTCTGTCCAGTCGTGGCTGCATATAGAAATGGCTCTAGCAAAAGTAGGTTTGTATAGATAGGAATTACCTTCCGCTTCATTCTGGTTTTGATTAAACACTCTTTTGACAGAAATACTAGCCGCGCTTTTGTCAATGCAAACCAAATCTATCACGCTATTGTGTCTCTGTGAGGATCTTCCTTCAATACATGTACTAGCCGGCAACTGATCAGAATAAGCAGAGTAATCGATCCTCGCCTTGTCAAAGAAATCTCTTCTGGCCTCGTTTAGGACGATGTAATCTTGTTTGATATCATCAAGATAAATCCATGTTCTCACAATATCACTAGATGAAAAGCGATATTGCTCCATGTACGAGTGACAAACTTCAAACATTCTTCTAAACTCACTATATCTGTCTGATAAAAGAGCAGACTCCGAAATATTGATAAGATACAAATAATTTACATCTCCAAAACTCAAAAATGTCCCTGTGCTGTCTCCCTCGATGTCTTTAATGTACTTTATATGTATTTGGGACTTATGCTGCTTCACCCCGTAAACTGTAATGCTTGATAGAGGAGAATCTGTAATCGGCATCCCGTCAATATATGATACCGGAGCCACTTCAGCTCCTCGGGACCATGCTGCTCTTGCATGCAATAGGCTTTCTTTAACGGCTAATCTGCCAAAAACTTTTTCATATACGATTTGTAACTGGAGTTCTTCTATATAATCATACAAATAGCGATAAAGATGAATCGTCTCTTCCAATGAATGAACTTGATTGAGATCCAAAGTGATGTAATATCGTATATGTGTTTCCGCTTGATATTCCTTAACCGTCAACTCTTGTAAGAGGATCATTTACATAAACCCCTTTCATTCCGGTATTTTGACACGACTATAGATTGATAGTGGATTGGAATAAAACCATTGTTGTAAAATTTCCAATGCCTCTGAGAGACTCATATATCCGCTGTCAACGCGCTTTGCAAAGCTGTATGCGAGGTTTTCCTTTGCCATATACAAATGACCCGCGATATTTTCAACTTGCAGTTTATAGTCTCCACCAAAGGCTAAAATTTTGTTCATAGGAACCATATCAATTATTTCATCAATTGCAGAACGAGTCTGCATCGGAGAAATAATATGACTCCAGCATAGATTAAGAAAAACATTCGGGTAATTCTTAGCGATCATTATTGCGTCCCGGATAAAAGGCATACCCAGATGAAAAAGGTCAAAGTTAGCTGTCGGATGTTCAGGCGCAAGATTAAGCAGATATTTAGGATCCATTTCACGAAAGTCATCCCAAATCCCCGTATGGACTGCTATAGTCAGGTGATGTTTCGCAGCAGAATCAATCATATAATGGAGCAAATAATTGTATAGATGATTGAACTTTGGGATATTCATCAAAAACGTCGCACCATACGAATTTGTGACTGGTACATCCATAACGTTTTCTCCAGCAAGAAGCCGATCGTATTGCTCCCGCGCACATGGATAATCCGGTGGTCTGTTGTAAATCGATGTTATTTTGATGCCAACTGCGCCCTGAGTGGCCCACATGGCAATGACTCTGTCAATCAGCGACAAATAACCATCTAGTGTTTGTGGTATATCTTCTTTGCATATTTGAACAATTCTCTTTAACTCGCTTAACGAGTGGATTCTGCATAGCATAAACCCAGGCATCACCGGTATTAGCGGATGTTCCAGTTTTACGAAACTATCAATCTGGGAAAATACTGCCTTGATATTACATTTATCCTGCAAAACAGATTTATAGAGACCAGGTTTATTGGCATCTCGAATTTTTTCAGATAATTCGTAATACGTACTATCATCAATCTTGTTTATTCCATAAACTATACGAACAGCGTGTTCAACTGCCTTGGCATAGGAACCGAACCTGATGTTGTTCCAGTAAGGCCTAAAAAGATTCCATCTATCTTCCAGCGGAATATTGGTATCAAATAGCTTACGAAACATTGGCTTTGGAACATTATAAATAGGCTCGGTACTAAAGCTATCTCGGTCCATACCAGAACTAAACAAATCCAGATCGATAAAGTGGGAGAAAAGTATAAAGATATCCGGCTTATACATGGTCCTGCATTTTTCCGGGAGTAAATGTTCATGGCTGTCAATGATCTGCATTCCGTCCATAGCTTCCATTAAAGCTTGCTGCGACTTTGAGTAGATCATAAATCCACCTTCTATTGTTCCAAAATTATATTTAATTCGGTTAACTTCTCCAATAACTCACGTGCCCCGGAAACTTTGTATGCTTTCATGCCTATTTCATTTCCCATATTGACATTTGCCTGACTATCATCAAAGAACAAAATCTCCTCCGCTTCACATCCAAGCTGCCGGACAACATACTCATAGGCTTGTTTATCCGGCTTCATTAGACCAATTTGATAGGATAAAAAATTGTTATGGAATAATTGTTCAATTCCATAATCGAGATTGAGGCGATCCCATTGCAAACTGTTAGTATTGGAGAAGCTGGCAACCGTATAATTGGAAACTATCTTCTTGAGTATATCCTTTGCTTCGGGGAAAAAATCCTTTGGAAAATGGACAAACTCTTTAAGGAATTGATCAGGCTGTACAGAAAGCTTTAATTCAGTCACAATAGCCTCTGCAAAATGAATCGGTTCACAACGCCCTGTCTCAAACCGGGTTACCGCTTCACTGTTGCCCCATTTATGATTTAACTCCTCCATTGCCACTGAGCCGCCCATCCAGCCTAAAATTTTTGGTGCCCCGACAAGTTCAACCAAGACACCTCCTATATCCAATAAAACCACTTTAATAGCGCTCATTGGTTCCTCCCTATTCATGGACATCAACTTAATATTTCCTTGCAAACATGTTTATAAAATTCATCATCTTGATCAGCAACCTGTTCGAGCCTTAACCGTCTCTTATATGGTTTGTCTACCAATAAGAGTCTAACGACTTCCAAATAGTGCTTTCCCATATCGGTAAGCTCAAATATTTTTCTATCACCACTTTTGTTTCCCCTGTAACTATAATACATTCCGTTAGGCACTCGTAATTCCATTAATCCAGATTGTTGCAGCGCGGCGAACAAATTGTGAAATAGTTCATCTGCATCAATCGTAAATCTTTTCTTAAACTCGTCTGCATCAAATCTTCCCCAAATAATTGAGGTCACAACATATCTCATTATCACATCAACTGTGTCTAGATTTTTTATTGATTTTACAGGAAAGCTGCCGCCATCAAGTTTTGATTTCCATTGCTCATACTCTTCATTAACATATGCCGATGAATTTTTAGTATACCCTCTTGCTCCTGGACCAAATGCCAACTCGATCGATGATATAGTCCGTAAATCCGCGTACCATAGAGGTGTTTGCGGTTTTGTAAATGTGGTATCCTCAATTTGCACGTAACCTGCAGAATTTAACTTGCCAACAGCATGATAGTAGCATGACCTTCTATTAGTGTAGCTTGGAAACTGATTTATTTTTTTTCTGATTGCCGCATTCCGGTATTCCGCATAAGAATAAGCAATTTGGTCTGGATCGAGACTAATAATTTCACTGATGTCGTTTCTCGTTCTGACATATGACTGATTAGGAAGATCCCCCAGCAAATCAATACAACATACTATATTTTTTTCTTTTAGGCTGTTAACAATCTGCTTGTACCTGTCAATATATTTGACTTTACGCTTGTAATCATATTTCAAAGCATCTTCATCAAAAGTTTGTATTCCCATACTAACCCGGTTAAACCCTAATGCTTTTAATGTATTAATATAGTCGTCTGTAAGAAAATCAGGAAATGCCTCTAGTGAAATCTGCTCAATTGCTGTCATATCAAAACATTGCTTGATCGTTTTCATGATGTCAGCAAGATTCTGCGAACTCAATAAGTTGGGGGTACCTCCACCGAAGTAAATGCTCTTCAGTGTTTTTCCGCTCAAATTCACTGCTCTGGAGTACATTTTTATTTCTTTCATCAAATATTCAGTATAAACGTCTGTTTCAGCTTCAGGTCTAATTATGGTGTAATACTGGCAATATCCACATTTTGTTTTGCAAAATGGAACATGAATATAGATGGATAGTTCTTCCGATTCGCAGTGTCCTTCCTTCCAACTGTTAAGAATTGTGTCATTGGAATGATCCGAAGGCTGATTAAATATATAGTACGGATACCAATATGGAATTACACGAATTTTTTGTTCATTTCTAATTAATCTCTCGATCTCGATGCTATATTCGTCAACAGACATCTCCCTATCACGCTTCTTAAAAAATGCAATAGCATCGCTTAACATCGATATCCCTCCAGAGATGGTATTTGGATTTACAAGATATCTTTACAAATCTCTTTATAGAAGCTGTTGCTGTAGTCAGAAAGCTGCTCAATCTTTAGCCGTCTTTTGTATTTTTTATCGATTAGCAATAATCGCATAACTTCCATATAATGTTTTCCCATCTCAGTAAGCTCTATCATATCGATCTTCTGCTTTTCTTTATTCATATAATTATAATAGTCATGCACCTTCTCATAGTCTCTTGTTTCGATAAGTCCAGATTGCTCACAGGCCTTAAAAAAATTAGGGAAAATATCTTGGGGAGAACAAGAAAATCGGCTTTTAAATTCATCGATATCAATACGTCCATAGTAAGTGCCTGTTGTCAGATACTTCAATATCAGATCTTCATCATTAAGCTTTTCTATCGAAAAAACGGGGAACTGCCCTTTTTCGAGGTTTTCTTTCCAGAAATCATAGTCTCCGTTCATATAAGCAGAACCATTGAAAGTGTACCCTCTCCCGTGGGGACCAAAAGCAATTTCAACAGAGGCGATAGATCTTAAATCCACCCAAAACAGGGGCACATGTTTTTTTGAAAACATCATATCATCGATTTGTGCATAACCATCAACTGTCAATCTGTTCGCAGTATGAAAATAACATGCTTTTCGATTTGTATAAGTAGGGATATAGTCTAAATCCTTTTTTATTAACGCGTTTCTGTATTCAACATAGGCATACGCAATTTGTTCAGGTGATATCGATATAATTTCATCCAAATCTTTTCTGATTCTTCCGAAGGTTTGGTTCGGCAAATCAGCCAGCATATCGATACACAATATCATATTATTCTTTTTAATGTTAGAAATAATATCCAAGTACCTGGCTTTTGCATCTATCGCTCTTCGTTTATAATCATTTTGGAGAGCATCAGTGTCAAATGTCTGCACTCCCATGCTCACCCGGTTAAATCCAAGGCTCCTTAACCCCGCCACATACTCTTCTGTTAAAGCATCTGGGAATACTTCAATGGAAAATTCCTCAACAGCAGATGTATCAAAATGCTTATGCAACGTTCTGGCAATCCTCCCAATCTGGTCAATAGTCAGTAAATTCGGAGTTCCCCCACCAAAAAATATGCTTTTCACTTTTTTTCCGCTCATATTAATAACTTGGGAGTACATTTCAATTTCCTTGATAATATAGTTGGTATAAACCTCATATTCCTCTTCCGGTTTAACGATCGTATACCACTGGCAAAAGCCGCATTTCTGTTTACAGAAAGGAACATGGAGATAAATAGCCATCGTATCCGATTCATACCGTCTCTCCAGCCATGCACTTTTTACCAATTCATTGATATTATTGCTTTTTGTTTGATAGTTATATACATAATAGGGGTACCAATACGGAATAACTCTAACTCTTTGATCATTCCTTACCAACCTTTCGATCTCTGCATTATATTGATCGACAGAAAGCTCATTGTCACGTTTTTGCAGTTTTAGGATTGCATCCGAGATGCTCATAATTATGATTCCTTTCCAATTGTCGATTTTTTCTGTATTCATTAAATTTCGTTACCAAAGATTTAAGCTCCATTATAGACAATCCCTTATCAAGCAAAGTAATTAACCCTTTATAAGAAAACCTAAAATCGGGCACGCAAACACTTTCGTATATACCAAAAAGCAACTTATCTATACATTTTAAAGCTTCTTGTACGTCCATACTGCAATGCTTCCAATTGTACCCTGCTCCTTGAATAGCCAATTTCCTTTTGTCACGTTCGACAGGTGCTAATGAAGAATAAAACCACAGCAAAGGAATAACAAAATCCGGCTTCGTCTCATTAATAAAATTGATGGTATGATCTATAGAGCAATGATCCTCACCCGGAAATCCAATAATTAGTGAAGCAATTGTCATAATATCATATTGCTTTAATAGCTGAATTCCTTGTCTGTAATCACTCACACTTACTCCCTTATTCATTCTGTCGAGCATGTCCTGATCTCCTGATTCTATGCCCAAGTAAACCCCTCTGCACCGAGCTTCCTTCATGAGCTTAACGGTTTCTTCATCTAGATATTGGCATCTAATAAAGGAAAACCAGTGGAATTTGTACTTTTTTTGAATTATTAATTGTAATATCTCCTTAAACCTTGATAGAGGGACATTAAATGTATCATCAGAGAAAAACACAGTATTAACATTGTTGCATGCTGCTATACTATTCAGTTCATCTTCAACATTTTTTATGCTGAGCGATCGATGGGAGCTCTTCCTTCGAGGGTGTGAGCAAAATGAACAGGAGAAGGAACAGGATGCCGATGCCATAGTAAAAATCGGTCCATGCAATTGGTCCGTAAACAATCTCCAATCGACTCTGCGAGAATAAGTCTCATTTTCTATATTCACTAAAGAGGATTTGACAAAGTGCCCATTTTCTTTGTAGAAGACATTGTTACCATGACCTAATGCCTTTTGTTGTACGACATGCTCTATAATTTCACCGATAGCTCTTTCAGGAGAATGTTCCGCAACATAATAATCTCCCCCTAAACTGTTTAGTACCGATTGCACATAGTGATCAGGCTGACTATGATTGGTTTCATTAATAATTACATTCCCGGATAAAATAATCGGCACATGAAACGAATGGGTTTTAAAGAAGGAAATCATATCACGAATCGGAATGATCGAATGATACATGTCGGTAGGAATGAGGATCGTATGAACATGCTTTTTAGCAAGGATATCGATAATATATTGTTTTTGACGTTGGAAGGAATCAATCATTTCAATCTGAAACTCTTTTTCATAGAGATAGGTAGCTATAGAAGCTATTTCTCTAGGAATACTATCGCATTCACTGTATGGCATACCTAAATATCTACTGCTGAATTCTCCCAATGAATAGGGATTGTTTTCAATATAAGCACAGTTTTTTAAATTATATTCATACTCGCTAGTGCTGCCACCTTTAAGCCGGATATAACTTAAATGTCTGGCTACGTCCATTTCATTACATCCGACAATCAGACAATTAATGGAGCTTTTCATGCCGATCCTCCAAATCACACATGGCAGAATATAGTTCCTTCCGTAAAAGCTTGCCTGAGGCATTCCGGGGAAGATGGTCTACAATAGCAATTTCATCTGGCCACTGATAAGGCTCCAGTTTTTTACGGCATATTGCTAAAATATCACCATTATTCAACTGGCCTTTTACTTGCGGTACACATGCTATACAAACCTGTTGGCCATACTTCGGATTGGAACGTCCCCATGCTGCAATCTCCTTGATCTCTGCACATTCCAACAATGCATTTTCAATTTCCTGAGGATAAATATTCATTCCTCCACGTATGATCATTTGATCCATTCTACCGACAATGAACAAAAAGCCATCCTCATCTTTATAGGCTAAATCACCCGTACGCAAGTATCCGTTAACCAATTTAGAATGTGTTAGTTGCTTGTCTCTCCAATATTCCAACATAACGTTTGGCCCCGCCACCATTAATTCCCCTATCTGGCCTGTCTCAGCAGTACTGCCATCCTCGCTACAGATATTTACAGTTACACTTTTTAAAGGTAATCCAACTGAACCTTGCTTGCTTTGAAACAAAGCCGGCTCTAGATAAGCCACTCTTGGCGAAGCTTCAGTAAGTCCAAAGACATTATAAAAGTCGACACCTGGAAAGCATTCTAGCAGCCTATCAGCAATTTGTGGAAGAAGACTCTCCCCACTGACCACAATCTTATTTATAGATATTTCGTCTTGCTGTTTCCTAAAAACGGACAAATTATACAGCATGGTTGGTGTTCCGCACATGACTGTGCACTTTCTCTGCTTCATTACAGATAATAACCGTTTTGGATTAAACCCATCATCGTAAAAGGTTACTTTACATCCGGATAGCAATGCATGTAAAAATTCACCAGTCATGACTGCCGCATGATAGAGAGGTCGGCAAATTAAGATTAAGTCATCCTCATTCAAACAAAAGTAGTCCGCAATATCAGCTAAATTGGAAATGATATTATGATGACTTAACATGACTCCTTTAGGCGAACCGGTTGTGCCCGATGTAAACATAATCATAGCCAGTTCGTTTTCAGCCATTTCTTCCTCCGGTTGTGCTAATAACTTAGATGGTGTGGATACAGCATCATCATGAAAAGAGAGGATCTTAATTTCCTTTTTGGCTGTTAATTTTATGATTTCAGGTGGTAAAACAGCCAAATCCGATAAGATAAGATCTAACTCTGCCTTATCAATGACTTGGCAACAGTTCAAGATTCCGTAATGCAAAGACATGGGAACTACTGTGCAGTGGGCTGCCAGAATTCCTAAGGTGCTAATAGCATCGGTGTAGGAGCGTGAATGTAAGAAGCCAATCCTGCTGCGCGGCGAGGTGGTCATGGAAATCTGAATTGCTAATGATTCAGCCTTATTCAATATCTCCCCATAAAGCAGTACCTCCCCCTTATCCAAAATTAAAGCTTCTCTGTATTCATAAAGCTTAAGTCTCTCCTTCAGGACCGTCCATAAACTCACTTATGCCCCCTCCAGCGACTTGTTAATCAGTAATAGAAGATCTCCTACATTTTGTAGTCCACTTGGATTTAAATCAGATTCATCAAATGTAATATCAAACCGTTCTTCTAGTGAAATCATGATATCCACAAGTCTAAGTGAATCCAGTCCCAATTCATTCCTTAAGGAAGTGCTTGCTCCAACTTGGAGTCCCTTTGCTCCGATAGCTCGACTTTCAATCACTTCTACTACTTGCTCTATATTAGCCATGTATACCCTCCTCATTTAACTTTATAATCCAGGCCATTTCCAAGTTCACCATTTCCTCGAATTGGTCATTTATGAATTTGTAATTAATCTTGTTTCTTAATCTGTACATTTCAACCATGGCATACAACCGGTCAAGACTATTAATTACTGTAGCCAGATCCTCTTGTATCCCAACGATTCTTATACCGTATTCACCGGCAAGCCAATGAAGCCACGCTATTATTCGCCTTCTGGATATTCTGACAATACCTAAAGCGTCACGAAGATAAACAATACTCTTTTCATCAAATTGAAGCATATCGTCTATGTTCCAGTAAGGTAGGCGTTTACTTTGGCTTGCAATGAATTTCATTTGATCTCTGCACTTTTCTAAATACGAAGATCTATTCAAGCCGGCAAGTAGCTTGAGTTCAATCACGGTACCTTGATAGGCCTCATGAACAGCTTCATAGGAGAGTTCAATTAATCGCCGCGGTACATCATCAAGTGCATATATTGTCTTTTGCTCTAATCCATAAAGAGCTATAAAATGATCCTCTCTCCATGGTATTATTTCGCCACTGCGAGGTAGTTTTTTGGGATCAACATGAATAAAGATAGGACACCCTCGGTGAATAGAATGTTCCAGTGTAATTAACATGTTGCTAAAACTTTCTTCCTGACTGTTTATCTCAGCAAAATCCAATTTGCTGCTAACAACCTGAACACGGTCCAAACCTTTATAGTAGGAATATTCTATTTGTAATTTATAAAAGGACAAAACGGTATCATACAAGTCGATATAACTTTCGACATAAGCAGCCTGATAGGGTGCATTCAAATACTTAAGTGCAGAGATAAACTGATTTTCTATACACGTTATTCCATAAGTATTCTGCAGTAAGTCTATAGAATAGTTGAGGCGGCTCATAGCAGCTCCTTCTAGAATCAGACACGTATAAGACTATCAGCCCGCTTCATATCAAAGAAACGGTCTAATAAGTTCTTTTCCCATCTGTATCGAATACCTGGATTAGCAGCATCTACAATTTCATTGAGATATGAAAGATCATCAGGCTTGATTAGCTGCAGCGCTCCTATAAAACCAACATCATCATTCAAAACCGGAAAGAATAATCGGGTATACTCCAGTGCATAATAGCATTCCTTACTAATTTCATAGTTTACTGCAATTCGAACAAACTGACCCCAGTCGATCATTAAATCAGGGGCTGTAATAAAGCCATAGATATCTGTAAACTTATACAAACTCAAGTCCCTTTGTCCTTGGACCCATTCCAGAACATATGCTTCCTTGTATAAGTGAACACATAGATGCGCAAGGAAAAATTCAGTTTTTAGCGATTTAATACTTTGCCCCACATCCAGACTATAATCTTCCGTCTGGTTCAAAAAAGCAGCAACAGCTTCACCTGTACCTTCAGACACCCAATCCAGAGAGAAATTAATATCAATTTCAATAACATTCAGCCCTGGTTCGTCCGTTTTTTTGAGAAACGGTACAATCTCCCCATAATTCATGCGATAGTTCAAGATTTCTTTTCGGGTGGCAGACCTAATCTCGTTTCTTGTACGATCGAAGAAGCCTTGAATAAAGCCCAACTCTTTTAGTATGTTTCCGCATTGTGTCAGATCATCTGAATTTACCAGCAAATCGATATCATTGGAAACTCTACAACCGGGTGCATAAATAGAGTGGGCTAGAATGGATCCCTTAAGAAATGCATGAGGTAAGCCATTGGCGACCAGCTTTTCTGCTACTTCGCACAATACCTGTCTACAAACAGTTGTTCTAATGCTTTGCATCTCTTGAATCATGTACAATCCAAAACGGAACTCTCTATTGAATACAGCTCCAACTTGAGAGATGCACATTTTGACCACATCATAAGCGATTCCAGCAACCCTGTTATACGTCAAGTGGCCCATAACTGCTGCCCAGTCGGTTCTGTTATCTTTTAATTCACAAATCCGCTCAATTGCAGGATTACGAAAATTGACCAATTGCATGACTAACTCTTGTTCTTGTGTCAGCTCAGCATAATGATTTTTTGGCATACATTTCATTTTATTCCTCCTGTTTTGACCAAATCTAACTTCTGGTTAATGACCAGTTGGATTTGTCCAAAAGCCACCTGCGGATCCTGTTTCGAAGTATCTATCCGTTTTATATCCGCCTCATTCAGAAGTCCTCTGAACTCATTCTGGTATTTGGTCAAATGCTCCCGCTCCACATAAGCATCCTTCCATTCCTTACGGACTCTAATCCTTTTTTCGACCAATTCATATGGAGCATCGAACAAAAAGGTAATATCCGGCTCAACAATATGCCTGCAAAGATCAAAAACCCAGCCTTCATCTCTGTACCCCCGGGCTCGCATAGTAGCAATCATTGTAAATATATACCTGTCTGTTATTACGATCTTCCCAGCTTCCAGTGCAGGAAGGATAATTTCATGAATGTGCTGCAATCGGTCTCCCATTAGCAGGCACATCAACGCTCTGTAATCTATCTTGCTACGCTCTTCCGGGTGAAAGATATAGCGTTCGAACAAAGGTAACTCCCGACTCTCTTGTGTAGGCTGCTTGGTTAGCAAGACTGGCAGGCCCTTTGATGATAAATACTGCTGCATCAAGTCAATTTGCGTCGTCTTACCTGTACCGTCAGTACCGCAAACAGCGATTAGCTTACCGGGTAAATTGTGTTTCTTAAATGTGATTTGCATTTTTCTACCTCCGGGATACCAGTAGTTTCAGTGCATTGATCAGCAATTCATTTTCTTGTCTTCTGCCGATCGTAATTCGAATAGCCTCACAATCGGATTCTATTAACCTCTTTACTTTGATTCCATGCTGTTCTAGCATACTCTGCAGCCAACTTTCCGTATCCCACACATAAATAAAATTAGTTAAAGTCGGCACTGCTTTGTAACCTAACTGGCTCAGTTGTTCATAGACCCATACTCTTTCAAGATGGACCTGATCACGAACTTGGTTAAAATAGGTGAGATGCTCCAGACAACTTTTTGCTGCTGCCTCAGCGATCCGGTTAATGTTCCAGTTGGGGAGCTTGCTTTGAAGCCATGAGGCTGTTTCCTCCGTACCAACGGCAAATCCCATCCGTAAAGAAGCCAAGCCATAAAGCTTGGAAAATGACCTGACCACCAATAAGTTGCTCCATTGATTGACAAGGGTCAAAGCAGTATATTCCTTATTATTGGGAACATAGTCCATATATGCCTCATCGACCAACACTAAAACATTGTCTGGAACCTTGGACATAAATTCATTTAATTCTTTGCTTGTAAAAACAGTACCTGTCGGATTATTAGGGTTACAAAGTATAATCAGCATGGTTTCCCTGTTAATATGATCTACAATAGCCTGTAAATCCACTTTGTAATTTCGGTCCAATGGCACTCTGCAAGCAGGTGAGCCATGAATGTTTTCCAACTCGCTGTACAGAACGTAGGAGGGCCATGGGTAAATTGCCTTTCCGTTTTCACCCAAATAATCCATATAAATGCGTTGAATCAATTCGGAGGAACCGTTGCCCAACACTAGCTGATTCTCATGGAAGCCCAGCCAATCTGCCAATACTTCCTTTAATTCTTTATATTCCATATCTGAATAAAGGCTTGTCTCATTAATATGATTTACCAGTCCGGCGAGAACAGGAGAATCAGCATATGTAAACAGATTTTCGTTCAAATGCAATCTGGTTGTCATGATTAATCTTCATCCCTGATAAATTTTCCATATGCATCAAGATCAAGATGCCCGCAACCGGTAACAAGGGCCAATATGACTTTTCCTGTTCCATGATAGGTTTTCGCTGTTTCCATGACTGCTTGGATCGTATAGCTGGATTCCGGTGAGACAAGAAATGACTCCAGTCTGGATAACTGTATCGCTGATTTCATGGAAATTTCCTCGTCATAAGCAACGGGGCGAATCCGCTTTTTATGAACTAAGTAAGAAATAATGGGTGATGCAGCATGATATCGGAGTCCCGAAGCATGCATATGCGAGGGTTGATATTGGTGTCCCAGCGAATACATTAACAACGGATTGCTCTCTCCTTCACCATCAGCATAATCATACTTGTATTCACCTTTAGTTAAGGTAGGAATGGCGGCCGATTCGGTAGCGATGATTTCGGTAGAATCGCACAAATCAATAAAGGGTACAGCCAAACCTCCAAATGAACTGCCACCACCAACACAACCTATCACAGTGTCTGCCTTTATGCCCATCTCTTTCAGTTGAGCAATACTTTCCAATCCGATAACGCTGTTATAAGTCAATGTAAAATCCAACAAGCTGCCCGCTATATTCATTCCGTTATCAATCTTTGAGAGAACCTCAAAAACCTCTGAGGTTGCTTTGGCAATGGATCCTGAGTCATTCCCCATTGCCAGTTGCTGCTTTCCATATTGAGTAATCTCTGATGGAGAAGGATAGACCTTAGATCCATATACCTCCATAAGCTTGCGTCGCAGCGGCTTTTGATTAAAGCTTGAACGCACCATAAAAATCGTTGATTTCATGTGAAATAAACAACTTGCCAATGAAGCAGCAACTCCTGTTTGCCCAGCCCCTGTTTCCGTTATAACTTCCTTTCGGCCTTCAATAGAACCAAAATAAGCTTGTGGGATAGCCGAGCTAATTTTGAAGCTCCCGTTTGGTAGTAAATCTTCTCGTTTGAAAAAAATTTTACAATCCGTACCCAAATACTCTTCCAGTTCCTTTGCCCTCGTGATAGGAGTGGGCCTTCCCAACATGTTGTAGACCCGGTTTACTTCTTCTGGGATATCGATATACTTATCCGTGCTTTCCCAATGGCTCAATACGTGTTCCGGGTAAAGCCACAAACTGTCAGAAAACTTCTCATATTTGTAAATACGATCCAAATCTGCTTTGTTCACAAGTGATCTTGAATTAAACCAGCTCTTCATTATAACGCATCTCCATATCCATACAGGTATTGTATGCAAAATCGTAGATACTTGTATTAGCCGCTCCCAGCACCTGAAATTTGCTTTTAAAAACGGCATCGCTTAAGCTTGTACTTTTAGACGGTATATCCGTAATCGGGATACCTATCAAGCTGGTAACCAATGCCCCAGCTTCCTCAGCGATGAACGAAGATGCCAGCACGTCCACTAATTTTGCGGTATAGCTCAAGTCAAGAAATAATCCACAATTCCCAATAGCCAAACAACACAAATCAAGTGAGGCACAGCCCATAGCCCGAAAACTCTTTATTCGCTGCGTGATGGCAGACAAGCAGTTTAATTCGGTCACATTCCGAGATAGGCCAACGTAAATAGCATCAACTTCCCGTATACTTGATTGCTTCCTGGTATAGAATCTGGAGCCGTTACATAAGGCACCCTTACCCTTTACGGCGCTGTAGTAATTACCGGAGACCAGGTTAACCACATAAGCTGCTTCTACTTCCAGATGTGGATTTAACACAGCTATCGTAACTGCATAATAAGACAAGCCCATCTTAAAATTTTGTGTGCCGTCTAAAGGGTCAACAATCACAATATAACCCTCATTTCTCAACTGGATAATACCTGATTCTTCACTATAGATAGATTGAACAAACGGCTCCTTGGCAAGATGCTTAATAATAATGTCTTCAAAGAGTTTGTCAATGTATAACGACATCTCCCCATAAGCATTGACCTCGTTGGTTGTTTCGATCAGTTTTCGGGAACGACAAGATACATGCCGGAGCTCTGAACTCAAGACAGATAGATTATTGATAAATTTTTCAAACAAATATGGTCACCTCTTATCTTAGTACGTTTAAAAATGGCAAAAACATCTTTCGCCGGATAAAGCTACATTAATGTGCAATGAATTGAATGTTTTGATAATCTCCATATCATTGGTTGCACCACCGGGCATAATAATCCATTCTATCTGATGATCGGCTAGCAATTGAGATGGATTTTCGAAAGGAAAATTACCATCTGTAGCCATAATACTACCTTTTATATTCGTAAAATCCCTGTAACGAGAGCTTGCTCTATAGAGAGCAAGCTCTACAGCAGAAATTCCATCTTGATTACCTGCGCTAACAGCAAGTACATGTTTGCTGTTAACAATGACAGCGCTGTTAGTTCGGCTGTTAACAGTCAAATACCATGCAAACAACATATCGCTCTTTTGTTCTCCGGTGAGGATGGTCTCATCACCGGTACAATAAAAGCTAAAATCCCCAATAGTTTGCACTCTGCTGGTGAACGGATCCTCCTCAGCATAAGAACCATTGCAAAATGTATACCGTTCCAAGTAGGTAGCAGGCGTATCTCTGAAAGTCGATATTTCCTGCGTACTGCTTATCGAGACTAGTCTTGGAGTTGCCCGCGATACAGTATTGCTATTAGTCATGAATGCCAAGGCATCAGGCTCCCATTCCGCTGCAGCAATCACATCAAACCCATGTTGCAAGATAACTTGGAGAAGGCTTGCATTCATCTTGCGGTTTATAGCAACTGTGCCTGTACGGGCAGCTGCAGGATCCGCCTGTAAAGCCTTCATGTAGAGCATTTCAAGTGGTTCTTCACCATAGCTAGCCCCTGTCACTAAGCCATGCTTGATGATCACTACAGCCGGATTCAGCTGATATTTAAGAATTCTGGATGCCTTATCTATGTTTTGAAGGTCGGTTAAAGACAACATATTCTGTTTCTCATGGGAAGACGATACGAGAGTCCATCTGGGCAAACCTGAATCATTCCATCTTGCGACCTGATGGGGGTTATGCCCATAGCGCAACTGCTTTTCACTCTGTTCATCGAATAGCTGCACTTTGTTGGAGCTTGCAACAAGCTCGGAGTCTGCTCTGGCTGATTCGAGACCCACACTACATTGGCAACCTTTTTGCTTAGGGATGGCAGCTATCGTCCACTCAATCAACCTAACCAAATTTTCTTTATGCTTGGCGTATGCTTCAATGACATCCTTATGCCCTGAATGGCTATTCATACCATGCGCGGCACCCAATATATTGGCGTAATCTGTAATCAGGCAGGCAGAGGTGTAGCACATTCCTAACTCTCTTGCTAATACAACCTCAGGATAATGAGTCATGCTGATCAGATCATACCCTGAACGAAACCAATCTCTGTTTTCAGCCCGCGTGGAGAATCTTGGACCTTCAATTACAAGCAATACTCCATCTTCTCGCACATTTAATTGAAGCACACGCCCTGATTCGATAAGTGCTTCTCTCATTTCTGAACAATAGGGGTCGGATACGGAAATATGTGTGGTTACGGGTCCGTCGTAATAGGTATCCGCACGATTCCAAGTTTTGTTAACAAATTGATCACAAATGACAATATCTCCAACATTCCATTCTGCTCTAAGACTGCCGACCGCACCGGTAGAAATAATTCGTTCTACTCCTACTTGCTTCAATGCCCACAAATTCGCTTTATAATTGATCTTATGAGGAGGAATTTGATGATCATCTCCGTGTCTTGGGAGAAATGCCACTGGAAACCCGTTTATCTCAGCGATGGTAATGGGTGCGCTTGGAGCCCCGTAAGGAGTTTCAATTAAAACTTTTTTACTCGAACCGTTCATATGATAAAATCCGGAGCCGCCAATTACTGCAATTCTGAGCCCGCTTACCTTATATCTATTCAGCATGGAGCAGCTTCCTCTTCAAAAGAATATTATGATCGATCCATTCCTTCAGAAGATCAGTTGTACATAACGAAAACAACTCCAAACCCTCGGCCTGAAGCAGTTCACTGGCACCTTCACATCGGTCCACTATTGCACAAAACCCTTTTACGGCTACCCCTTGCTGGCGTAAAAGTCTGCTGGTTCTCAGCGCAACACTTCCCTTGCCGATTACATCGTCTACAAGTAGTACGGTGGAATTATTGTTTAATTCGCCTTCCACCATATGGCTGAAGCCATGATCTTTCACTGCCTCCCGGATGAAAAAACCATCCAATGCATACCCTTTCATTGCCGCTAGAGTAATCATTGAACCAACTAAAGGTAATGCTGAAGCTACTTCTCCACCGACATGAGATACCTTAAGCCTGATAGCAAGGTCAAGCATTCGATTCGAACAGGCCAGGAGGACACCCGAATCCAGAACCATCCGTCTGCCATGGACATAATAGTCACAGCTTCCTCCAGATTTCCTCTTAAACTGGTCAAACAAAATGCTTTGCTTAACCATATCGATCAGTTCGTTAACATTGTGAGCCTTTATATCCAGCATTGTTGTCACCTGTTAAATTTCCTTTAGATTATTTTCCTTAAGAATTACATCATGGGCGCCACCTTCTCTTATACTTGTGGAAGAGACCAACGTTATTCTCGCCTTCTGCTGGAGTTCAGGAATCGATTTGGCACCACAATTGCACATGGTAGACTTCATTTTATTAATTGTGAGGTTTACATTTTCCTTTAATGCTCCTGCATATGGAACATAGCTATCCACGCCTTCTTCAAACTCCAGCTCCTTATTTCCTCCAAGATCATAACGCTGCCAATTTCTCGCTTTGTTCGAACCTTCTGCCCAGTATTCTTTCACAAAATTAGAACCAATCATCAGCTTTTTGGTTGGACTTTCGTCAAAGCGTGCAAAATAACGCCCCATCATAACAAAGTCAGCCCCCATTGCCAGTGCCAAAACAATCTGATAATCATGAACAATTCCACCATCGGAGCAAAGGGGGATGTAAACTCCTGTTTTGATAAAGTATTCATTTCTTGCCTGCGCAACTTCAATAAGTGCAGAGGCCTGCCCTCTTCCGATTCCTTTCTGCTCTCTCGTAATACAGATTGAGCCGGGTCCAACACCCACCTTAATAAAGTCGGCTCCCGCCTCGGCTAGAAATAAAAAACCTTCCTTATCCACAATATTCCCTGCACCAACTTTAACCTTTTCCCCATATGTGTTTTTAATCCACGATAACGTATCACTCTGCCATTCCGTAAATCCATCTGAGGAATCGATGCATAGAACATCAGCTCCCGCTTTCAGTAATGCTGGTACTCTCTCGGTATAATCCCTTGTATTGATGCCTGCACCTACCAGCAATCGTTTCTTATCATCAGATAGCTCATAGGGGTTTGCTTTATGCAGTTCATAGTCCTTACGGAATACCAAGTGCAACAGTCGCTGTTCTTTGTCAATGACCGGCAAACAATTTAGCTTATGCGCCCATACCAAATCATTGGCTTCCGACAGAGCTATCCCTTCTTTACCTACAACTAGTTTATGAAATGGGGTCATAAATTCCTTGACCTTCTGAGAATAATCCGCTCTGCTGATTCTGTAATCACTACTTGTTACCATTCCAAGCAGCCTTCCATGAGAAGTACCATCATCCGTTACTGCAATGGTTGAATGCCCTGTTTGTTCCTTTAACTTAACTACATCAATCAAGCTATCCTCAGGCCTTACATTGGCGTCACTAACAACAAAACCAGCTTTGAACTTTTTCACTTTACTGACCATCTCAGCCTGGGCTTCAATTGATTGAGACACAAAAATAAAGGATAGACCGCCATTTCTAGCTAGAGCAACAGCCATACTATCATTCGATACCGCTTGCATAATCGAAGAGACCAGCGGGATGTTTAACCGTAGTTCCGATTCTTCCCCTTGTTTATATTTCGTGACTGGTGTCATTAAATTAATGTTGTCAGGTACACAATCCTTTTTAGTCAAATTGGGAAGAAGGAGAAACTCATTAAATGTTCTCGACGGTTCCGCATAATAAAATGCCATATCATGATCCTCCTGCAATCAGGTCAGTTTTCTTCAATTTTTGTTAAATAATTCGAGTCAAAAACTCACTTTTTATATATTCTAATTCGGAACTATACTATTTTCAATAAAAATTGTTGAAATCTGTAAATCCAGGTGTATGTCTGTAGATTAAGGCAAAATTAATCCTCCCCATTAGACATTGTTATTGTAACGTGAATTTTGGTATTGTCATTCACGTGGTCAATTGTGTAATCTTAACCTACAAAAGCTAGCAATATCTCCATATTGTTTCATCATCGATGTATTGTTATTGACAGAAAATCTTGCTATAGTATTTAAAAATACAAAAACAGGATATGGTGTTAATGGTTAATATTATTTCCATTGTCCCCAATGAATGCCTCCCAGCTGGCCGAACGTTGCAATTCTTTATTACTGATACCGATTTCGTTTACATTGAAACATTAAATTCCCTTCGCGTGATCTGGGGAAAATGTCATGCGAGGCTTGATGTCGGTGATTGTGTGCTTACACAACGCCTAGATTTACATAACTGTGGCCCAAATCCTACGTTTATAAGAGTTGTCAAGCTCCACATTGACACCAAGATTTCTTTTAGCCATACACCCTTCATTTCTCAATTTTACCCTATTAAAGGAGCCTTATTACGAGATCTGTTCTCTCCCCTGTTTCAGGATTATTCACGAATAACAGAAATTGAGAAAATGGCATCCCAACTGCTGGAACAATGGTCAGCCCCCCCCTCCCAAGAGTTAATTCATTCACAACCCAAGCCCCATGGATCAATTGATGCACGATTAATTAAAGTTAATCGTTACTTGCGCCACCATTGTGAGGAGATAATCACCCTACAACAATTGGCTGAATTTACAAAATGTAATCCTGTTTATTTGAGCAACGTATACTCAAAAGTTTTTCAAATTTCACCAATGAAGCATCTCCAGAAGATGAAGATGGATAAAGCAAAGATCCTGTTGGAAACAACTAATATGAGCATAAAAGAAATATCCAATCGGTTAGGTTATGTATCCGCTTCACAATTCTCTGATTTATTCAAACGACATAACGGAATTACACCCTTACTATTCAAAAAAATTCGAGGCTGAATAGTATGAAAAATGAGATAATTCCCACAATAAGTAAAATAATTGGATCTGTTCTCTCGATCCAGCCTGAGTCAATAACCAGCTGTATGAATTTGAGCTTAGTCGGACTAGATTCTATGAAAACGATAATACTTATTGTTGCATTAGAAACTAAGTTTGAAATTTCATTTGATGATCATGAGTTACTATACGAACATTTCAATACTTTATCTAAAATCACAAAAGTTGTATCCACTAAATTACTAGACAGTGAAAAGTTCTAATGGCTAAGAAGCCAGAAAATCGGCATCATCATCAAGGCGCTGCTGCTGGGACAGGATTATTTTCGTTATGCTCAGATGCGGGTTTTGAGCAAACAGGCGGAAAATGGATTTGCGCAAATACGCCATGACCGTTGCCTCCGAAACGATACCGGTACTGGGTGTCCGCAGATATCGAAAGAACCGCCCAGACTCCCGCGAGGAATACCGGATCGCTATCAACTGAAGCACTTTCATGGCGATACAACTGCACATCACATACCCTTCAATCGCTTTGACCGTCAGGCAAATGTCCCGTTGCACTTTCTCATCTTCCACCAGCTCCAACGGATGAACCTCGTCCTTCTTCAAATACCGGTTGAGCTTCGGCATGGACTTGCTCCAGAAATGGTAGTTGAATCCGCCGATGGACTGCTTCAGCGCCCGGAAGGTACATTCGATCTTGAACCGGGCGGCATACAGTTCGATGATCTCGACCGGGTCCAGGGTCAGATCGGTGCTGACCAGAATGGAGCATCGCCCGTTCATTTTGACCAGCACAAACCGCAGCTCCTGGTACCCCCTTTGACCCCACAGCAAATTCAGATACAGGTAGCTTACCGCTTCTTCTTTGCCATACACGCTCACGGTAGCGGATTGCAACGCGGCAGCGCGGCTTTGAAACAGCTCGGCCAGTGCCACCTTTGCCCCTTTTTTTCGGGGACGGCCCCGGCCTGTGGCAGGTGTACCGGGAGGTTCATAGGCAACGGCGTTGGATTTGGCCTTGGTCACCAGATCCATCCGGGCACTGCCGGATCGGTTCCACTGGTTCAACCGCTGCAAAGCGGGAACCGTCAAAAAAAAGTACCGATCTAGGAGCAACAACGCTTGACCGAAGGCACGGGCTGCGGCATAGCCTTGGTCGATCATCTGAACCACATGGGACTCCTGTCGATCCGACTGCTCGCTCCATCCAAAAATCCTCTTCACCCCCATCCTGAAGATTCACAAACAGGGGCAGGCAGAACCCTTTCCGGGGCGTGCCCATCAGAATGCCGATAGCGCCGAACAGATGGCCGAAGATGTACTCCCCCTTGGCGGAATTCTCTGATTCCTGGTGGAGCTTTTTGACTCCGGGCATCCGGTTGGCTTCCTTGCCTTGTTTGCAGCCGTCCCCCACCAGGATGACCTTTTAGCGCTTTTTCGTCCCGAGCTAGCGTTACTTTCGCTTGACGTACCCCCGGTACGCCTGCGCAAAAGTGCCTTGCCATGAACAAAAATTTGGCTATTAGCTGCTCCCCTCGGAGTTTTCAGACACGCCCTAGTTACAGGAGTACCAGATGAATTTCAACCCCCTGGTGAAAGTGAACTTTAAGGGCGGTGACCTCACTTCCGATTCCAGATTGCTTTTATACAAGTCTTTCGATCATAAGCTGGGTTTGTGCCAAACCGTAAAAGAGAGACTGATCGTCAATGATCACGTGGTCCACCGGGATCATCCCAACTCTGAGGTAGTCCTTCAAAAAAATATCAACACGTGAGCGGATATCATACCGATGATCATGCCAGTTTTGCTTTGACGGGTTGACAGGCGATTACCTGAAGGCCCAACTGCGTCCCGGCAATGTATACACCTCTCGTGATATCGTCTCGTTTATAAAGCCGCTGTTTTACCGCTATGAAGCTTTGGCGTCAGGCGCATTCATCCTGATTCGAGGGGATAGTGGCTTTTCCGTCCCGGAGCTGTACGAGTTGATTGAAGCCCTGAAGAAGCACTACGTCATTCGTCTGAAAGCCAATGCCCGACTTCAAGCTCTTGCCCAGGCCATCCACTCGCCTGGGTCAGCGCCAGGTCTATATGGCGGAGGTTCTGTATCAGCTAAAAGCTGGAACCGCCAACGTCGTGTCGTGATTAAAACCAATGAAGTCAAACTGCAAATCGCCATGTTGGCGTACAATTTCAATAACTGGTTTCGCCATCTTTGCTTGACGGAGAGCTTGAAACTCAGTCACATGGAAACGATTCGCACCCATCTGGTGAAAATAGCGGCCAAACTGGTGCATTCGGGAAGATACTGGACCTGGAAGCTGTGCAGCTCCTGTGTGTACAAGGAAGCGTTCAAGCAAACATTAGAAACGATTGGTCGAATTCCACGGCTGGAGTGAAGGGGGACTTAACCCCACTGACAAAGTATCTGCTGGTGGGGTTGTTAATGATTTTATGTCGGATCGAAATTTGATTCATATTATTCCTGGGGTTTAGGTTTTTCTCAGCCACGACTGAGTTATGAATATTATGATACCCTTCACGAAGCACTCTTGAACTATCTCTCGCATCTACATCCTTGTAATAGCTGGTTTTACAGTTTCTGCTGGTTTCGTAATATCCAAATTTTCCACCAACTTATTCTCACCTGCCCCCTACCCCCTCCTCGGGATCCGCCCCACCACCCTTCCTGTTTTTTCATCTATGATCTCAATGTATAGTCCCTCGAACGTCCGCTTTAATTCGAATAGCTCCTTGGTGGCCTCCTCAAGAGTTAACGGGCCAATTAATCTGATGTTGCCATGACAAATAAAGCAGTATGACGACATGGGTTCCACCTCGTATTAGGGTATTATGTATACCTAATACAAAAAGATGGGATTTCCTGTATTTCGCACATTTTATTTCCGACAAAAAAAGCCCCGGCGGTTGACAGGAGCTTCTCTATTTCGATTTTTTGATTCCTATTGGATCATTGGAGTACGGCTATTCTATATAATCCATATCAAATTCCTTCTTCAATTGGCTGAACACCGGATCATCCTCCTCCACATCATACGACACACGTCTATCTACAAAATCCGATAACCACGCATTTTCGCCCGTGCTGCCATGATCCACAAGAATAATTTTTCCCGAAACTCTGCGAAGCAGGTCGTCCATGAGCTTGAGCCTTGCCCGTTCTTTAAGAAGAGAAGCCCCTTCCAAAGGATACAACACGGCATGATCCACTTCGAGCGGACTTTTATCCCACGAGTTTTCCCGGATGGTGTCTATGTACAAGGTATGGTTTTCCAGCCGATAGGGTTTGCCCACCTTGAATTTGATATCGAAATGTGCATAATACACTTGAAAATTATCGATGTAATTGGCTCTGAATAAAATGTTTAGCCCCGCCTCCTGCTTAACGAAGGTTTCCAGCGCCAGCACACGCTTCCGGTATTCATTGGTGCCCGTCAATAGAGCAACTTTTTCGTTCGAATCCATAAATTCCGCTAAAGCGGCCTCTGCTTCTTTGCGCGTATTCATAATCCCGCTCCTCATGATCTCTATTTTTTCCAAGGGTGTGTTTGCAAACTCCGAGGGGAGCAGATTTTGCCGAATTTTCGTTCCAAACAAGGCACTTTCGTGAAGGCGTACCGGGGGGTACGTCAAGCGAAAGTAACGCAGGATGGGGCGAAAAGGCGGTGAAAGATGCCCTCAAGCGGGTTTGCAAACACGGCCTAGCTGTTTGTCCTGAAGATGTGCCTCACTTCATCTAAAGCCTCATGGGTCCCGATATCGTATATCTCCCCTTCGCCGAAATAAGCCCTTACGTCCCTGTGATGGATGAGCCATTCCGGAAAACGGCTTGGAGAATCCGGATTATGGCCCGCACTCAGGTAGTCCTTGATCAGCGGCAGGGTTTCCTTCTTATACAGATAGATGGCGTAAACCCCAATATTCGACTGTGGGACAAGAGGTTTTTCCTCAAACGACAGGATGTGTTGGCCGGCATCCAATTCAACCACACCAATGCTCTGCAGCTCCTGAAGGTTATCCGTCTGCTTGACCAAGACACAATCCCGTTCTGATTGGTCAAAAAACGCAATAAATCCGCTCAAATCCAAGGTAAAGATATTATCCCCCGCCAATACGAGCAGGTCTTCTTCAATGTACTCCTGTTCGATGGCAAACTGCATGTCGCCTATTGCTCCTAATTTGTCTTCAAGGGATGCTGTTCCGTCATTAACAAGCCTGATTTCTTTTTTGAACCGGCGCGCCCCAAGCCATTCCTCAAAAGCATGTATGTATTTATCATTGGTCACGATGATGATTTGTGAGATCCGGTCAATATTCTCTAGCTGTTCAATAATAAAATCCACTACTGTTTTTTCACCGAAAATGGGCAGTAATGCCTTCGATTTATTCAGCGTCAGCGGGTATAAACGTGTGGCGTAGCCGGCGGCCAGAATTAAGGCTTTCATGAATGTCCACTCCTATTTTGCGGTTCCAAAATTTGAATTGTCCCATCCCCATAACCAACAACCACAGCTGTTGGCATACCCACAAACAAACCGTTCTCCACCACTCCCGGAATAAGGTTGATCTGCTGCTGGAGCTCCACCGGGTTTAGAATCTCCTTAAAGCTACAATCCACGATCAGGTTGCCGTTATCCGTTATAAACGGACTGCCCTGCACCATCCGTACAACGGGCTCACAGTTCAATTCCTGTAACCGGTGAATGGTTAAATTCGAAGCAAACGGTACGATTTCAACCGGCAGCGGAAAACGGCCAAGACGGTGCACCCGCTTTGTTTCGTCCACCACCACATAGAATCTGCTGCTGTTGCGGGCCAGAATCTTTTCTCTCAGGAGGGCCCCTCCCCCGCCTTTGATCAAGTTTAATTGATCATCCACTTCATCCGCTCCGTCAATGGTGATATCGATATGGTCAATACCGGAGAAGGGAACCAGCGGAATTCCCAGCTGTCCGGCCAACGCCTCCGTGCTTGCTGAACTGGCAACCGCCCGGATCGTTAGTCCTTCCGAAATCCGCTGCGCGATTTTTTGCGTAGCCCAAAATGCCGTCGAACCGGTGCCCAGCCCCACGATCATTCCGTCCTCCACAAACTCCACCGCTTTTTCAGCGGCCACCTGTTTGGGGTTCATCGATTCTCCTCCTTTTGTCCTTTCCCCTTATCATAACCCTATTATAGAGGCTTTGCGTCATCCAGAGATGGAATGAGGCCCATCCGCATGTTAATTTGGGACTATATAACAAGAGGAAAATAGCCTCGCATTCGGTGCGGGGTTTTTGATATAGTATTCATTGGATGTTTACCCTATTGAATGTTGAGTACAAGGAGTCGCCGCATGAGAATCATTCATATATCCAAATATGACCACAATACGATGCAACTGGCCAAGCCGATTTTTGACCACCACCGCCGGGTGCTGCTGGCAGCGCATCATGTCATTCACCCCAAATATCTGGAGAAGCTGCTGCAGATCGGCGTCCGCCAACTGATCGTGGAGGATTTCGAAACCCGCGGCATCACCTTGGAAGAGATGATCGATGTCCCCACCTGGATGGATGTGGTGGCGGTGGTGGAGGAATTTTTTAACTCCCCCAAAAAAGGCGTTTCCTTCCCCATCAAAAATTTGCTGGCCGCCGTGGGCAGGCTGTTAATGGAAATCCGTAACCATCCCGTGCTGCTTCCGGTTCCCGAGCAAACCCTGCCGGACCCGCTGCGGCCCTATGCCCATGCGGTGAATGTGGCCTTGCTGGCCTTACAGGTAGCACGGAACCTGGGCTACAATGAAATCATGATGCGGGATGTGGCCGTTGGCTGCCTGCTGCACAATATCGGATCGGTCATCGTGAAGGACCCGGCCGAATACCCGGAGGTTGGCTTTAATTTGATCCGGAGCATCCGCGAATTCAGTCTGCTTTCGGCTCACGTCATTTTTCAACACCGGGAAAAAATGGACGGCACCGGCTATCCCCGCAGACTATCGGGAGATACCTTCCATGAATATGCGCAGATCTGCGGCATCTGCAGTTTGTATGAGGAGCTGATTTCCGACAAGGACATGCCCCCGCATATGGCGATGGAGCACATCATGACCTTAAGCGATACCGCCTATCGTATGGATATCGTGCGCGCCTTCGTCAATTCCGTCCCGTCCTACCCGCCGGGCACGAAGATCGGGATGCAGGACGGCCAAGAGGCCATCGTCATCAAAATCACCGAGCACATGCAGCGCCCCGTCATCCGTTATCTCTCCTCCGGGGAGGAAGTATCCCTGGCGGACAACCCCACCCTGATTATCGCTAAAAGCTTATAAGTGCCTGAGGAGGAAAACCATGGTACAGCCTTATCGAATAACGCAACCCGCCACAACCGACGGGTTTGAAGTGGCCATTGCCCAGTTCCGGGATACGGAGGATGTGATGGCTCTATTGGTAGAGATCGCAGAATGGCTGAAAAGCCGCGGGTCGACGCAATGGGCAGGATTGCTTGAGGGCAAGGACTCCCATCATACGGCAGACGCTATTCGGCGCGGGGATGTTTTGGTGTTCAAGCGGGATAGTGAAATCGCCGGTATGGTTCTGCTGTTAAGCAAACCAAGTCAATGGGACCGGGAGCTCTGGGGAGATAAAGCCTTTGACGGCGACGGAGCTGTGTATCTGCATCGGTTAGCGGTACGCCGGAAATACGCCCGCACCAGGCTGGGCCGGACGATTCTGAACTGGTGCACCTCCGGCATCCACTTCCCAGGTAAAACATGGATGCGCCTGGACTGCATCGCGGACAACAGCACCCTCAATTCCTTTTATGCAGACAACGGTTATGTCTATGATGGAGCAAACAGCGGCTTTTGTATGTACTATAAAGCAATGGATTGAACACTTCCCCGTCAGCCTAGAGCTGGCGGGATCTTTTATTTTCTGACCCAATTAGGAATGTGATGGGCGAAATATTGGCCCACTTTGGTAAGCTCACCCATGACCTTTTTGATGTTATGCTCCTCCAGATACCAGTTGTCCTTGGTTATGCCTGTTTTGTCCGCAACCGGACATACCATAAACGTGGTTGACTGCGGGAAAACGGTCTGATAGGTCAACAAGGACCTCCGGGCATGGTAGGATTTGCAGACCAGGATTACCCTTTGGACAAGAATGCCATGTTGTTGAAGGACCTTCCAGGAAAACCTGGCGTTTTCGAAAGTATTGGAAGCCTGGTCTTCCCTGAGGATGACCTCTTGTGGAACGCCACGTCCGACTCCAACCTCCCGGAGAAACTCCCATTCCGTAGACGCAACATTCTTGGTCGGCCCCCCTGACGGCAAAATATAAGGGGCCAATCCCTGATGGTACAAGTCAGCCGCTCTTTCCATAAGCTGAGGATGGCTTCCGCCCGGAATCAGAATCACATCCGCGGGTTCAAGCGCAGTTTCTACAAACATAAACTCTGTAATGCAGTCAAAAGGGTAGGGCATATTTTCTCCTTTTATGTCCTCAAAGTGGATGTGAGATTCTTCCGAAGGTCTTCAAATACCGGCCGTTGGACAGAACTGATTTGCTCCAATTCCATGTCCTCTAAATGGAAAAATTGAAGCTGCAGGGATTCTCGAGCTTCATCCTGAAACAGCAGGGTTTGCCCGTCCTGGCCCAGCTTTCCTTCCAAGTTCGCTTCCGCATGGAACAAAAACATGACGAACACAACCTGATTTCCATCCGGGTAGGTATACTGCATTCTCTCTCCGCTATAGACAGCATAAAATTCGGACTTGATAACCTCCAACCCCGTTTCTTCAAGAACCTCCCGCTTCATCGTCTCCTCAACTGCTTCGCCAGGCACCATGCCCCCACCGGGCAATCCCCAGTTTCCGTAATCCGACCTTCTTTGAAGCAGGATTCTGCCCGCTGTATCTTTAATGATCGCTCCTGCGGTCACGATAATTTTCATGGGTGAGATGGGTTCTTCCCTTCGTGTAACGTATGAAATCATTTCATCAAGCTAACCAACGGCTGCAGCTGCAGCTCCCTGATGCCCTCCGCAACCAGTCGGGCCATCTCCAACGCGCCTTTTTCCGAGAAGTGGGTGTTATCCTGGACGCCTTCCGGGTAATTGGGGTGTTCACCAGGCTGCAGCCACAGGAAAAAGGCTTGGGAGGGCTCCTCCCCCGTCTCCTCCAGAAGCCTCCGGCTCCGCTCCGTCATATCAATAAACGGCACCGAAAGCTCGGCAGCCAGCTCCCGAACTGCGGACGGATAGCTTCCATGGCTGTCCTTGATCCGCCCGCCTTCGTCAAAAGCCCGTCTATGTATGGAGTTGAGCAGCACGGGATGGGCCCCGGCATTCGTGGCCACCTCGATATATTGCTTCAAGTAGTCCTTATAGGTTGTGGAAGGTTCTGTATATAAATCCTCCTTGGGCTTTTCGTCGTTATGCCCGAACTGGATGAAGAAAAAATCGCCCTCGCGGATCGCATCGGCCACCTGCTGCAGACGGCCCTCGTTTATGAAGCTTTTGGAGCTGCGGCCATTGGCGGCTTTATTGTCGAACTCCACTTGATCGGTAAAAAAATCCGGCAGACGCTCCCCCCATCCCGTTTCCGGTTTTTTGTCCGGCAGCTTGGTGGCTGCGGTGGAATCCCCCGCAATGAAAATCGTGATCTTTCTGCTCATATTGCATAACTCCTTTTTCGTAAATCATGTCGTATTTTATTCCTGCAGAGCCCCTCTGATATGCTCGCGGAGGGGTGTTTCGGAGCCGATCAACCGTGCCAGGTCGCTGCCGCCCCGCTCCATTTTGCCTTCGGATACCGTGCTGTAGATATAGGCCGTCATCTGGGCCACGGCTTCAGGCAATCCGGCCTGAACGAGCATACGCTTCTCTTCCTCGAAGGAAACTGCCTGGTGGGCCACCGTTGTGCCGGAAAGCTCAGTCAGCAAACCGGCCAACTCATCGAAGCTCCAGGGTGCGCCGGAGACAAGGGTGTAGGTTTTGTTTTCGTGGCCCTCTCCTGTGAGCACCGTTGCCGCGGCTAATGCCAGGTCATACCGGCTTACCGCATTCACTCTGCCTTGACCGGAATTGGTGATGATACGCCCGGAGCGGAGATTGGCCTGGACGGCGGCAGGGTTCACGAAAAACTCCAGATAACCGGCGTTGCGAAGAAAGGTATAGGGAATTCCGGCAGCGCGTATGGCATATTCGGTGGCCAGGTGAACAAGAGCGAAGGGGTTGTCCTCGGCAAAAGCAAAGCCGGTATAAGCGATATGCCGGACACCTGCATCCCGGGCAGCCTTCACCACCTGGGCATGCTGGACCACCCGTAAGGCATCGTCCATGGAGGGGCTGGAAATGAACAAAAGCTTGGTTCCGCCCTGGAATGCTGACGCAAGGGACGAAGGATCATCGTAGTCCCCCTGCCGGATTTCAACTCCAAGCTCCGCAAGGGCAGCGGCCTTCTCCGGATGGCGGGCAACGGCAACAATATGAGCGGCCGGAACGGTTTGCAGCAGATGACGGATGACATGGCCGCCAAGCGCGCCGGTTGCGCCGGTTATGACTATTTTCATAGGAGGATGTCCTTTCATATGGGAATTAACCTGATATACAGAGTGTACTGCCTTATCCAATGTATGGTAAAGACTCAATTTTCCGGGCGGTAGCAAAAAGACAAGCAATCAGGTAAACTTTGAACCATGAGGCAGGTATGTTCCATCTGAAAGGACGTGCTGCAAATTGAACGGGCTTTATTCCAGGAAAGGCGATGTGTCTCATCCGGACTTTGAAAAAAAGGCTCCGGGTATTCTCCGGCTGCTTACAGGTGCTGTGCTGGGTGCGGTTATAGCTGTGGCTTTGATGCTACTGTTGGTGCTGTTGGCGGATGTTTCCTTGGCGCGGCAAATGAATGAGCAATTTCCCCTGTTGGCCCGGCTGGGAGAGATACCGCTGTTTCAAAATTGGCTGGAGCAGCTGGACATGATCGGTATGCCTGAAATCATTATGTATATGAATCTGGTACACGCCAAGCTTGCTGTCTCGGGCTTGTCTGACCTGGTATCCGGCGGTATGGGGCTCCATCTGAAATGGCTGCCCCTCCTCCTGTTCCCGTTGGTATCGCTGACCGCGGGAGGGTATGGAGCGGCCCGCTGGTTTGGCCATTCCAAGCCGCGGGGAGCCTTGCCGGTTTCCCTGGCTATCGGAGGGATGTACGGGCTGTTTCTGCTGGCGGCCGCTTCCTTCGCCGGGTTCCACAGCCAAGTATCCACCCAGGTGCTTTTTACCTCTTTGAAGGGAACGGTGGACTACTCCTTTTCCCCTGGGGAGGCCTTCCTTCACGGGCTGCTATTTGGCACGCTGTTCAGCTTGCTGGGGCAGACGCTCCACGGCAGAAGGCACCGGAGCCAGTTGGCGAAGGGAGCCTTCCGTCCGGTGACATCCGCGCTGCTGGCTACAGGCTGGGGGTGGGCGGCTGCTTCTGCGCTCATGCTGATCATGTGGCTGGCCCAAGCAGGGGAGAATGGGACGCTGCGGACGGGATTGCAGCTGATGCCGCAGCTGGGCGGGTATGCCTGGGGTGTGGCCAACCTGGGAGAGCTGGCCCTGGTAACCCGCAGCGGACAAACAACAGCCAGCGTGTGGGCGGGTGTCACCGGCACTGCCGGCGGCGGCCCGGACCCGCTGCTCTCCGGGGCCGGATACCCCATTGTGGCCCGGCTGGTGCTGGTGATTGCGCTGGCCGTGCTGGTGTTGCCGGGGAAGAAGCTGGCTGCACAGCCGGGGACGCTGCGGGAGAAGCTGGCCCAGGCGATTCCGTTCAGCCTGGTATATGCGCTGAGCCTGGCCTTTCTGGCGTTTGTCTCCGAGCTGGAGATTACCTTCCACGGCGGGGCGCTTTCCCGGTTTGAGGCCGGCGGGACGGCGTTCTCCGCGGGTTTAGGGGTGCTGCCGGTGTTTTGCTCGTCATTGGCGCTGGCTCTTGTGGTGCTTGGCGCCTGCTCAGTTTTGTTTAAGAGAGCAGACGGTGAGAGGCAGAGTATTGGTTAGCACGGGCAAGTCTGCGAGGAGCACTTGAAGGTGAGGCGTGCGGAAGTTGTTGGTGGAGAGCGGCATTTTCTAACGGCGGTGAGCGCCGCTATTTTGCCCAAAACGTCATTCCAAAAAATCTAACGGAAGCAGGAGCCGCTATTGGATCACATTGGGGCCGTAAACCGGCAAAATGGAACAAATAGCGGCGCTCACTTCCGTTAGATTTTTTATTCGGCTTATTGGGGCGGAATAGCGGCTGTAGCTTCCGTTAGAATCGCGGGGGACATGAACGGATTCAACCGGCTGCCCCCGCAGGTCCCCTCTTTCCAGCGGAAAGCGACTTTTTCTCCCATTACAGGCAGGAATACCACACACGCTGTCGAATTGTTGTTCTCAGCCAACAATTATCAGTGAGAGGGGATTCTTGCAATTGCGGTATCATGTTCTGTGTGGAATTGTCGTTAGCGGATTGTTGTTCGGCAGCGCCCATCCGGCATTCGCCGCAGGCCCGGTCCGGCTGCCATCCGCCGCCACCGTCTCCTCCGGCGCAGCCGCTGCTGCCTCGGTGCCCCAACAGCTGGTCAAAATTACAGACGTCACCAACATACGGCAAACCCCCAGCTTGGACGCCCCCGTGGTCAAAAAAGCCCAGCCCGGGCAAACCTACGCAATTGTTGAAACCGTGGCAGGTCCCGGCGGCGACTGGCACAAGGTCGTATTGGGCGAGGATAAAACAGCCTACGTGGCCAGTTGGGTTGTAGAAACAGCCGAGAACAAACCGGGGAAATCTTCAACCGGCCAGGAGAAACCTTCAACCGGCGGGAAGCAGCCGGAGCCGTCCCGCACGATTCTGAACATTATCGACGTTACCAATGTGAGGGCGGAGCCCGATCTGGAGAGCGCCGTTGTAGCCAAAGCCCAGCCGGGGCAAACCTATACCGCCACCGGCACGGAAGGAGCCTGGTATAAGGTAAGCATGGCCAACGGAAAAACCGCCTACATTGCCAGCTGGGTGGTGACGGCTACCACTTTATCCGGCAGCGCGGGCCAAAGTGCAGGTCAAAGCGCAGGCGGCCAGGTGTTTATCTACCATACCCACAACCGGGAGTCCTGGAAGAATGTAGCCGGCAGTAAATCCGGAAGCTCGGTGGACGACGCCAAAACTAACATTACCCTCGTGGGCCAGGAATTGGGCCGGGTTCTCCAGCAGAAGGGGGTCCCCGCCATTACCGCCAACGACGATATTGCCGGACGGCTGGTGCTCAAGAACCTTTCCTTTACCCAATCTTATTCCGAGTCCCGCAAGACCATTCTGGAGGCCAAAAATACCAATCCGGCCTTATCCTACTTGTTCGACATCCACAGGGATGCCGACGTGCCGCGCAGCCAAACGACCGTCACCATTAACGGCAAGGCGTATGCCCGGATCATGTTCGTCGTCGGGACAGGCAATCCCGGCTATGAGGACAATGCTGTTTTTGCCGAAACCCTGAAAGAGCTCCTGGAAAAGAAATACCCCGGGCTGTCCCGGGGCATTCTGGTGAAGAGTGCGCATCAGGGGAACGGGGAATACAACCAGTCCCTGTCCCCCACCAGCCTGCTTCTGGAATTCGGGGGTGTCAATAACACTCTGGAGGAAAATAAACGGACAGCAGCAGCCTTCGCCGACGTGTTCGCAGACTATTACGCTTCCGTACAAAGCAAGTCCAAGTAACAGCAGCCCGACCCTCCATCCGCTCCAGCCATCCAGGCAGGGGGCGGATTTTTTTCGTTTACAGCCCGGTTGTGTTCGGTTCGCCAGGTTCTTTCCGGTTGCCCCTGATTTCTCCCGATTCCATCCGGTTGCCCCCGGCAGCCGTTACCCCTTCACCGAGCCCAACGTCAAACCCTTCACGAAATATTTTTGCAGGAAAGGATACAAAATCACGATGGGCAGGGAGGCCAGCACCACCGTAGCCATCTGAATGGTTACCGGCTGGGGCATAATCTCTTCATTGGCCATAGCGGAATAGATGTCCGCCTGGCCCACCAGCACCACCTGGCGCAGCAGGATCTGCAGTGGCCACAGGCCGGATTTGTTGAGATACAGGATGGCGGAGAAGTATTGGTTCCAATTGCCGACGGCGTAGAACAGGGTAAAGGTAGCCAGGGCCGGCAGGGACAAGGGCAGCACGATCCGCACAAAAATGCCGAAGTCATTGCAGCCGTCGATGGTGGCTGACTCGATGATGCTTTCGTGAATGGATTCGAAGAACTCCCGCATGACCAGAATGTTGAAGGCGGAGGCGGCGGAGGGAATCACCAGCGCCCACAGGGAGTTCATCAGCCCCGTAGCTTTGACAACCAGGAAGGTGGGGATCATGCCCCCGGAGAACAGCATGGTGAAGAGAATCATCAGGAGAAGCGGCCGCCTGCCGCTGAAGCTGCCCCGGGAGCATACATAAGCGGTTAGGGAGGTGACGGCCATATTCACCGTTGTGCCCACCACCGTGATCCATAGGGTATTTTTCAGCGAGGTGAAGAAGATCCCCGTGTTAAATATATACTTATACGATGACAAATCGAAGGTTTCCGGCCATAAAATCAGCTTGCCCGACACTACCTCCTTGGTGCTGGCCAGGGATTGGGCCACTACATTGACGAAGGGCAGCAGCGTCAGTAGAGAGGCGAAGCCCAGCACCAGGTAGATGAGGCTGTTGAAGATCAGGTCAAACCGTCTGGACTGCGGCATGGACCTCACCTGGCCTTCCAGGCATCGGTGTATTCCTGCATCACCTTGCTGCCGCCCCGCGCCTTCCAATCCTCGAACAGCTTATCGATGCTGTCCACGGGCGCTTGGCCCATCACAATTTTGGCGATGCCGTCGGAAACAAATTTGCTCAGGTCGGAGCCTTTTTCCGCCATGGTTTTGGAGATCAGGCCCTCCACTTCATTCAGATACGGCTTGCCCTCCAGCGCCACCTTGTAGGAAATATCCTTCATCCTGCGGATCTCCTCCGAATCGGTGCTTCCATAGATCCATTGGCTTGTAGCCGGGGGATTGGTGAGGCTGTACAGGCTGGGTCCTTCCGTTTTGCCAAGGTCGGTCAGGGTTTTCACGCCATTCTCCACCTTGTGGTGGGTACCTTCCACACCCCAGCGGACGAAGGTGGCGCCTTCCTCCCCAATCTGGTCATCCAGGATCTTCAGAATCTTTTTCACCTTGGCCTCGTCCTTGCCCGCATCCGCCGAGATGGCGAAAATTCCGAAATACCCGGAGAACTTCATATATCCCTGGGAGCCGTCCGCATTCTTCAGCGGTGGCAGCGCCACCAGCTCAAACTTCGGATTGACCGCCCTGGCTTTTTCGTAACGGGCCGCTGTGAAGAAGGTATAGGCGCTGTTTCCATACACGCCCGCCTTGCCCAACAGGAAATCATCCTCCACCTGCTGGTCCTTCTTGATGGCGAAGTCCTTGGCAATGATGCCCTCCTTGTACAGCTTGGCATAGAAGCTGAACGCCTCCTTCGCCTTCGGGGTAAATTCCATGGGAATGAGCCCGCCTTTGCCGTCCTCCACCCAATTGCCCGCCAAGGCGCGCATACCCGAGGACACCGCATTGACGCCGATTAACCCCGCATCGCTCATACCCACAGCCAAGCCGTAGGTATCGTCCTTGCCGTTGCCGTCCGGGTCCTTCTCCTTAAAAGCCTTCAACACCGTATACAGCTCGTCGTAGGTTGTCGGCACGTCCAGTCCCAGCTTATCCAGCCAATCCTTGCGCATGACGATGGTGTGTCCGGGTACCCCCCGCAGCCGCGGAATGCCGTAGATATGGCCCTTGTAGGTGAGAATTTTCTTCAGATCCTCCGGAATTTTGGCCAGGTTGGGATATTCCTTCGAATCAGCCATGTATTTCTCCAGAGGGATAAACTGGCTGTTATCGATGGCGTTGAAGTAGATCTGGTCCAAACCGGGAAACAGCAGGGTATCCGGGATATCCCCGGAGGCCAGGGTAACCCCCAGCTTGTTGTTGTACTCTCCCGATGCCACAGGCATAAATTCATAGTCGATGTTGTAACGCTCCTCCAGCGCTTTTTTGCCGGAGCCGTTCTCCGGAGGGGCTGCGCCGTAGAGAATGTTCATGGCCCGGATCTTGAGCTTCTTCTCCCCGGCCTGGGAGGCGCCGCTGTCTGCACTCCCGCCGCTATTGCCGGAGCAGGCTGCCAGAAGGGACAAGGACAATACTGCACTAAGACCAACCGTTAACTTTTTATTCAAATCCATACACCCGCCTTCTTCAGGTAATATCTTCCGATCCGATTATCCAGCCTGTCAATAAATGCCCTTCTCTCCCACCCGGCGGGCCAAATAGTTAGCCGATACGATGAGCACCATGCCCACAACACCCTTCAGAAGCCCTACCGCCGTGGTAAAGCTGAAGTTGCCGTTGACCACACCCACCCGGTACACATAGGTTTCCAGCACCTCGCCCACCTCGGAAACCGAGGAATTCAGCATCAGGTATACCTGCTCGAAGCCTACGTCCAGCACACTGCCCAGCCGCAGAATAAACAGCATCACAATGGTGGATTTGATACCCGGCAGCGTAATGTTCCAAATTTGGCGGAGGCGTCCGGCGCCGTCGATTTTGGCCGCTTCATACAGCTCCGGGTCGATCCCGGTGAGCGCCGCCAGATAAATGATGGTGCCCCACCCGGATTCCTTCCAGATCACCTGCAGCACCAGCATGCCCCGGAACGTATCCTTATTGGATAAAATGTTGATGGGATCCAGGCCCCAGGCAGCCAGCAGCGTATTGACGGACCCGTCGCTTTTGAACAGCATGTAGAAGATGCCGCCCACCACCACCCACGACAGAAAATGCGGCAGGTACAGCGCCGTCTGGATAAACCGCTTGATAATGGGGCTGGCAATTTCATTGAGCATAATGGCCAGCACGATAGGAATGGTGAAGGCGAATACAATCTGATACGAGCTGATAATAATGGTGTTCATAAAATAACGTCCGATATCCGGGCTTTCCACAATACGCCGGAAATTGTCCAGCCCTACCCAATCGCTTCCCAGAATCCCCTTGGCAGGCACGTACTTCTGGAAGGCGATGACCACACCCAGCATAGGCACGTACTTGTAAATCACCAGAAACAGGATGCCGGGCAGAGCCATCAGCCATAGATACCGTTCCTTTACCACCCTGCGCAAAAGGCGTTTATGCCGGTTGGCGGTCCTGCTTGCGGCCGGATAACCGGCCTGAGTTTGTGCTTCCATGTTTTCTCCCCCCTTTCCGTGGACTCATCGTAACGGACGGAAGAGGAGGCGTTCAATACACCATATTTACTGCATTCCCTCAAAAGTGAAGCGAGGCTCTGAAGCGGATTCCGGGTATTTTTGGGGGAGCCCCCTGCAAAAAAAGGGTGTTTGGCAGCTGAGTAGGTCGCTTGTTTTGCAACCGTTATTCCTTTTCCTGCAAAAGCTGCTTCCGGTAGCTGCCCGGTGTGAGGCCGGTGACTTTTTTGAAGAGGCGAATGAAGCTCTTCACCGAGCCGTACCGGAGCTTGTCGGAGATATCCAGCACCTTCAGCTCCGGATTGGCCAGCAGCTCCTTGGCTATGCCCACCCGGTAATCGATGACGTAATCGACGAAATTGACACCTTTGATCTTTTTGAACATTCGGCTGAGCTGGAAGGTATTCAGGGAAACCAGGTCCGCACACAGCTGGAGGGAAAGGTCCTCGTCATAATGGCCATGGATATAGTCTGTCACTGTGGCGATCAGCTGCTCCTCATGGCTTTGTTTGTTGGCCTTGCTCGCGTTGTCGCGGAGGCGCTGGAACAAGCCGGTGCAGAAGTAGGTCTCCACCTCCAGAAGTGTCCGTTGTTTGGCCAACTCCAGAATCCACTCTTTCACTGGCGTCTCCGCCAAAGCTCGCCCGTATTGCTTATCCGCCGCATTCCACAGCTTGCCGGAGAGGCTGGCGAAATAACCGAACATCTCCTCGGGCACCAGGGAATAATTGTCCCGGATCAGCTCCATCAGCTGCCCGAAGCATTCCTCGGAAGCCTCGGGGTGGCCGGACTCCAGCTGCAGCAGAATCTCCGCCTCATAAGCCTCCAGCTCATCCGCCTCCGCCGAATATGACGGATCCAATTCATTGCACAGGATCACCTGGTTATGTCCGTAAATAAAGCTGTAGGTTAGCGCTCTCATTCCTTCTGAATAAGCGTCGCTTAAGCCCGTCAGCCCTCCGGGGGAATAGCTGGCGGAAATGACACAGGACAGCTTAAGGTAGGTGCGGATGGCGTTCAACACTGCTTCCCCCCTGCTGCGGAGAGCCTCTGTCCCAGAGGCGCCCTCCGTCTCATGAATGACGGCAAACAGACCCGGCCGCATCATCAGTATTTTCACCCGGCCCCCGTTACCGAGAACCTCCTCTGTAATATTTTGTACGGCAAAATAGTAGAGAAACTGATCGCTCCTGGAGAACTGGCGCTCCAATTGCAGCTGGTCCAGCTCCACCAGCAGGAGTGCAATTTCCCCGCTGCCAAAATCCAGCTCCCCTTGGTAGTGGGTGTCCCTGAGGTTGCCCAACAGGAGCTGGAACAGCGCGTGGTTTTGCATGTCGGCCATGGCAGTCCGAAACCGTTCCTGCAAAGCCTCGTTGTCCTCCTCCACCGAATCGATGTAACTGGCAATGAGGCTGAATTCGTTCTTGTACTTCCACGTATTGCCGTGGCTGAAAATCCGCTTGGTCAGCCGCTGAATTGGCGAATACAAGCTTTTGCTGGCGGCCACCGCCAGAGCCAGCGCCAGGATTACCAAGCCTAGACTGATGGTGAGCAGGAGATTCCGCAGATGTACGGAGGGCTGGGTCAGGAGCTCCAGCGGCACCGCCGAAACGTAAAACCAGTCCCGATACGGGGAATATTGCCCGTTGATCAGCAATTTGGTTCCGTTCAGCTCGGATTCGAACTCAGCTTCCTGTACACGCCCTCCGAAGGACAGCCGGTTCAGCAGGCTGGAGGTCTCCAAGGCTTTTCCGATCCGGCTTGTCCGGGAATCCATCAGGACGGTTCCTTCCCGGTCCAGCACAAAATATTCCGTCCGGGGGTCCTTGGCGCTGAGCATGGTCCGGCTGATGGCCTCCGCATCCAGATACACAATGATGGCTCCTTCGATCTTCCAGGTTTGTTTGTTCTGGATGGGGCGGGTATACGCCAGGAGACGCCCCGGCAGCCGGCTGTTGATATTGGTTCTGGTGTTGACCCAGGTTCCGTTTACGGCATTCCGGGCGCTCCTTAGAACGGTAGGGTCCATAAACGCCTCCTCGCTCAGAACCCCTTGGGTAGGGGTGAGCACCTTTCCGTAGGCGATATTATAGAAGTCGATCTCCGCCACATGCTCCAGCCCGCTGCGCAGATTATTCAGGGTATTGTACAGGTCCCAAATCATGGAATAATTCTCGTAGCTCAGGTCGGATTGTACGATTTGGTTAAAAATCGAATTCTGATAGGAATATTGCAGGAGCAGATTGTCGATTTTTTTGAACTCGCCGTTCATTTCCTTCTCCAGATTTTTGAGGATGGCGGCATTGTTGGCAAAGGTCATTTCCGTTACGGTGCTGCTGCCGTATGCCGCCGCGAACCAGCCCATCAAGGCAACAGGCACGCTGGACAGCAGGGCCAGATAGATGAGGAATTTCATGCGGACGGATACCGAATAGGCAAATTTTCGCTTCATTTTTTTCTCCCCTTATGAGCTGCAAGGAAATTAGTACCACTTTTGATGACAAAGTCTCCGTGGGTTTAGGAGCTTTGTCATCAAATTAGCGGTACTTGAGCGTTTGCGTAAGCAAACGCTACTTCGTAAGCATAAGCTTTATTTCGTTGCAGTCTCTTATGCGTCTCTTCTGCTGTACTTATCCGCTTTCATTGTAGGCCAATCCTTCTGTCTGTGCATCCGACTTCACGCCAAAAAACACTCCCACTTCTTGCAGGAGTGTCAAAAACCCGTAAATATAGTGTATTGCGCCGGTTAAGGGCGGGTTGGCGGCTGCAAATCCTCCAATGGTCTCCGCAGGCGGCTCCAGCTGTCCGGCAGCTCCTCGCCCGGTTGAATGTAGATGACCCGGAGCAGCTGTGCAATTCCGGTTACCCGGCCGTCGGCCAGCACCTCCTTGATCTCCGGGACGGAGGCTGGTGTATCCGCCCGGGTGCTGCTGCCGAATTGGTGGAGCGGCAAAAAAAGCTCCGGGCTTTTGCGGTAGGAGCACCGGTGGGGAAACCGCGGCGAGCTCCCCGAATCGTAGCGGGTGAGCCGGATGTTGGCATAATGGGCAGCCAGAAGGAGCCGGGTATCCAGCGCCAACACGCAGAATCGGCTGTTTGGTTCACGCCGCCGGTAAACCTCCAGCATCTGTAGGCAATCCCGGACGGTGGGCCAGAAAAAAACATGTCGGTTCAGCCATGAGCGGAAGTCCTCCTGGCTAACCCCTTCGGCCATCATGCTGTCGGCAATGCGCAGGTGGGGGTTGAGGATCGCGATCCCGGCCGGGTGAAGGATCTCCACCGGTTGAGTCCGGCGGTTATCTGGACCGCAGGGATGCAGCGAGTTTGCCGACAGAAGCCTGTCCGAGCTGATGATGGAAGGTAGATTGGCCACACGGGTAAAATGGTACAGCAGCGGGCGCATCCGGGCAATTTTCTCAATAATGGCTTCATTCATAATGATCCTCCATGCGGGTAATTTCCACTGTGGCGGGGACAACGTCAAATTTGGTGCGGGCGTCAACTTCTATTTTTGCGGACCAGCTTTCTTTTGTGCGGGCGCCACAGTTTTCCTCATGCTTGTCCAACTTTCCTTCGTGCGGGCGCCACTACTAACGGGGGATAAGGGAAATCCTCTTTCCCTTGTTCCGGTGGTTTTTGATGCGAATAGGTGTGCGACGAGGAAATAGAGGAACATAAGCTGCCGTTAGCCCACCAGAAAAGGCTGTCACGCCCGATTCGCGGAAGAATGCCTTCTACTATCGTTCCCGGTATAGCCACATATGTTCCTGTGAAGCAGGGAACACCCATTTGGTCGCTTCTCCATTGACCATAGGTGAGCCCTGACCAGAAATAACGGAAGCTCTTTTCCGTTATTGACCCGGGTTGTCTCCGCTGACTAGCAATAGCGGAAACCGTCTTCCGCTATTCTTGCGGCATCTCTATCTTTTCCGGGGAGGCGGGCGGCATAACGGAAATTCGCTTCCGTTAATCGTCTCCTCCATACTGGGGGAACAACAATAGCGGAAATTCCCTTCCGTTATTTTGTCACGCTCCCGTTGTATCTACCCACAAACTTCCTATTTCAGAACCTCAGCTAGTTGGGAACCAGCTATGGTGCCATCCACCGGGCCAGTGAAACAAAAAAACGCAGAGATGATGGCCCTACGTTCTTTTTACCGGATCGTTCCGGCTCCAATTATTTTATGTCTGCGCCGTTTCGGCCAACGGATGATTTGCCGGCTACTCCAGCAGCTCCCGCAGCATCCGCTGCCTATTGTTAACGAACTCCTTGGTAATCAGGAAATGTTCCGTCTCCTCCAGCGTCTTAACCTCAATGCCGGAGTCTCCCAAATCATAGAGGATGGAGTCCGGGTACGCCATGAGTATGGGAGAATGGGTGGCAATGATGAACTGTGCGCCCTGCTGCACCAGTTGATGGATCCGGGAGAGCATGGACATCTGCCGGGAAGGGGACAAAGCCGCCTCCGGTTCATCCAGGATATAGAGGCTGTTCCCCCGGAACCGGTGAAGGAAGGTGGCGAAGAAGGACTCTCCATGGGACTGGTGATGCAGGGACTTGCCTCCGTAGGATTGAATGAGCGGCGGACCAAAAGACGGCTCCCGGTCCAGCAGCTCAATCTGGGTCGCCACATTATAGTAGCTTTCCGCACGGAAAAAGAAACCGTCCTTCGCCTGCCGGGCACTGCGCACTAGCCGGAGATCCTCATGGAGGGGCGAATGGCTCTCCCAGGTGGAGAAGGCGAAATTGCGTGTGCCCCCCTCCGGGTTAAAGCCCCAGGCTACAGCAATCGCTTCTAAAATGGTGGACTTGCCCGATCCGTTTTCGCCGATCAAATAGGTCACCGACGGATGGAATTTCAGCCTGTCCAGCTGCCGGATAGCAGGCAGGGTGTATGGGTAGCTTTGTTCTGAAGGTACCCGTCCCGTTTTCCATTCCACCGCCCGCAAAAACGCCTCACCCTGAGCCATCGGCTTCACTCCTCTCCATCCCGCCAGATTTAGGGATCAAAAACTAGTTAGTTTGACTAATCAGTCACCCACACGTTGCCTACGCCTATTGATGCACCAGTTTGTCCGATTTAGCCTAATGGCTCCTGAATATCCGCCTTCTCCCTAACTCTGTCCGCGCTAACGGAACTCAGAGGCGCTTACACGCCAAAAACAGGCTGCCAAAATCGGTAACGGAACTGAGACGCCCTTAGCCGATAAAAAAGCCCACGCATGCGCTCATTCCAGCCTCTAAGAGCCTCCTGGTTCCGTTAGGTCGCGATTTCAACCAAAATTAGGCTCTAAGTGCTTCTGAGTTCCGTTAGAACTCCGCCCCGTCCGCGCCATCCATAATTCTACCCATCAGTCTATCCATAAGTCCTTCCCTCAGCCCATCGTACCATATCCATGGTCCGCCAGAAACCGGGCGGTCAGCAACATGGTCTGCTCCACAACCTCGTCAGGGGACTTGTAGTTGGTCAAAGCGAAGGCATGCTGGAGGCCGGGAAGCAGCACCAGCTGCCCCTCCACTTCCAGGCCGCGCAGCCGCACGGCATATTCGGCGCTGTCCTCCGGCAGTACCACCGTGTCCTCCAGCCCATGCACGGCCAAGGTGGCCGGATGTGCTCCAGTAAGGTGGAGCAGCGGAGACAGCTCCCGTGCTCTGCGGTGACGGGCCAGCCACCGGTCTGCTTCCGAATCGCCGTCCGGATCCGAATCCCCGGGCTGTTCTACTCTCATTTTCCACTTGGAGAGCAGTTGGGTAATCGGATTGTACAGCACCAGAAACTGCGGCACACAGGAGACGGCCAAATCCGCCTCTTCCTCCTCCACATGGCGTAACGCGGTGACAGCAGCAGCCAAATACCCGCCGGCGGATTCGCCGGCCAGCACAAGCTTGTCCGGGTCCCCGCCCCAAAGCCCGGCATGCCGGCGCACATAACGGACCGCAGCCTTACAATCCGCAACACATTCCGCCAGTGTGACCGCCCCATCCGCAGGCGCTCCTTCCTCTCCTGTTTGCATCAGCCGGTAATCCACCGTAAAGCAGGCGAAGCCCCTCCGTACAAAGTACCGGCAATACGGCAGCAGCATCTCCGCACTGCCTCCCGTAAATCCGCCGCCATGAATAAAAACCAGGCACGGCACAGGGGCACCGGACACCGATGGCTTCATGGCCAGCATCCGCAGCGGGATTCCATTGCGTACTCCGTAGATGACGGTTTCCGCCTGATCCTCTGGTAAAACACTCCAATCCTTCGCAATCTCCATGGGTTGGTTCAGACTCCTTTTACAAAAGCCGGATTTAGGGTTATCGATAACCCTATTGTGTTCATTATAGCATCGCCAACCCTAAGCGCATATGAAAATTACGTCCCGTTACCCTTTCTTGCGCCACAGGGAGGCCGACAGAAACGGCACGCCAAACAACCCCTCCGACGCATCACACTCCTTCATCTCCCGGAATTCCACAAGCTCGAAGGCTTCTCCCATAATCTCCAGCAGCTTTTCCTGGCTGTACGCCTGCCCGCCCTTCATGCTGCGCTCCCGGTATACCTCCCAATCCGAATGGTCCAAAGCTCCTCCTATCTCCGCAAACCCCGGAGCAAAGCAGGTTAACCCGAAATACCCCTGCGGCTTGAGAGCCTGGCGGATCATCTCCACATACCCTACCCTCCGGTGCGGCCACAGATGGTGAAGGCAGCCCGAATCGTAAACCAGATCATACGCCGACGGCTCCACCTGAAGCTCATATACCGACTTGCACTGGAACCCGATGCGGATGTCACGCTCTGCCGCCCGCTCCTTGGCCCAGGCAATGGCCTCCTCCGATATATCCACAGCATCCACCTCATAACCATGGGCTGCCGCATAAATGGCATTCCGTCCGGGGCCGCAGCCCAGCTCCAGCATACGCCCGCCCTGCAACCGGCCGGATTCCACATACCCAACCAGATTTTCATCAGGCGCATCCACAAAAAAAGGCACCTTCTTCGTCCGGTCCTGATAAAACCGGTCCCAGAACGGTGCCGGCTCCCGCATCAGAGAATCCAGCATCAACAGCACATCTTCGGAATTACGAATCACTTCAATGGACATGTGCAAACTGCCTCCTACCTTACCAGCACGATAATAGAAAATAAAAGCATGATCAGCATCACCGTCATCAGGAAGATGCCGATAAAACGGATGAATGCAGGCAAATGGCGCCAATCCACCTTTTGGAGCGGCCGTCCGCCTTCGATTCTTTGGGCATGTTCGAAATCTGTCCGAAATCCGGGCTCAGTCCCCAACCGCTCCGTGTCTCGGGTTTCATGAATATTCAAGCGCCATCCCCTCCGCTTCAAGTCCTGTCTCCAGGGATCCATGCACACTTCTATTTTACCACATTCATCCATCTATCAGAGAAAAAAAAGTGCCCCAATTGCTCTTAGGATCTGTAAAATCCTAACGAGCAACTGGAGCACCATGCGCCAGCAGGCAGCCAAAAACCTATACCCTTACAGAAGAGACGATTGACGGATATCCAACCGGGCGGCGACTCCCGCAGGATTGGCAGGGGTTCTCGCTCCTTCGAAGTTGAAGGCGATAATCACCACATCATTCCGGCCCCTGCGCAGGAAGCTTCCAATGTTGAAGGTCCGCCCAGGGTTAAAGTTGGAGGTCTGATTGGTCGGCGCGTCATAAACCAGCGGTACGCCGTTAATAATTACGGTGGCGTAGTTGTCCACGGCCAGAAACAGGGATGCGGACAGAATTCTTCTCCGTTGGGACAAGGTAAACCGGGTGGACACAATGGCATTTTCCCGGCTTAAATTCCCGGAATACCAGACGTAGCTGGCGTTGGTTACAGGAACCCAATCGGGATTACGGTCAATAACCGCCGCGTTGAACCAGGAGCTGTCCGTGCCTATGGATACGGTCCGCTGGGTAATCACCGGTGTGCGGGCCGTGTGGAATTTTTTCACTTGCTCCCGGTACATCTCCATCAGCCGGCTTTTGGGCAAACCTGCGCTGCGGGGCCGACGGATGATTTTTTTGGCGATAGCGGTGCCAGGGCGTGCCTTCATCTCAACCACTCCTATCAGTATATGAATGCATTACATAGCATCATATGAACGATAGAAGCCGGAGGAGCGTGTGTCAGCCCGGATGCACCTCTTGAGCCTTCGCCTTTTTCCATTCCAGGAGATGGGTCAGGATAATCTTGAAAACAGCATAGACGGGTACGGCGAACAGCAAGCCCAAGGGTCCCATAAAGGATCCCGCCGCCAAAAGCAGCAGAATGATGGTCAAGGGATGGATATTGAGCCCCTTGCCCACGATCAGCGGGGACAGCAGATTGCCTTCCAGCTGCTGGGCGATGACGGTCACGATCAGCACCTTGACCGCAAGCGCCGGAGATTGGGCCAAGCCCACCAGCACAGCGGGAACCGCGGCCAGAATAGCCCCGATATACGGAATCACATTGGTCACCATGGAGATCAGGGCCAGAATAATGGCGAACTTCAGGCCGATAATCGAATAGCCGATCCACAGGAGGACACCCACGCATAATGCCACCGTAAATTGGCCGCGGATGAACAGCCCGATGGTTTTGTCCAGATCCTCCAGTAGACGGCGCATTGGCTCCCGCCGTTTCAACGAAACCAGACGGAGAAAACCCTCATACATCCTGTCCCCGTCCTTGAGGAAATAGAATAGCACAAAGGGCACCATTACCAGCACCAGCACAAGGTTCACCACCACCCCCAGAAAACGGGACAGATAGCCGCTGGTAAAATTAAGAATGCCCATCCCGATTTCCGAAGCCCGGGCCGCCAGCTCATCAATATTGATGTTGGAGCTGGACAATAAGCTTGCAAACCGCTCCGATTGAATAAGCTCATAGCTTCCCGTAACGGCACTCTGGATAAATCCCGGCAGGCTGGCCGTCAATTGGCCGAATTGCGCTTGAATTTTGGGTCCGATCGTCACCATCAGCAGTGTCAAAATCCCGATCAGAACCAAATAAACGGCAAGAATGGCAAGAACCTTGGGAACCTTGCGGGCTGTCAGCAGCCTTACGGGAGACCGCAGCAGAAAGAACAGCAGGCCTGCGATAATCAGCGGTGTCAGCAGGGTTTGGATGATGGTAATCAAAGGACTGAGGAACACATAGTTGATTTGGGAGCCGACCCAGATCAACAGAAAACCCAGCAGGAGCCAAAGTCCCGCCCGAAACAGCTTATGGTCAGGCATACAGTCAAGGTTCTCCAATCATTTTTTTGGGAAATACGCAATGCTTGTACTATTGTACGTCTATCCCGGGGAAAAGGATTCAAAAAAAGGAACAACCATTTCGGTTGTCCCTTGTTATGGCAATGTAAAGCACTAGATGGCACGTGCCACTTCGTTGGCTTCGGCTACCGCGTTTAAGGCCCTGCGGGCACGGACGGCGTCACCGATGGCATGGCAGGGAATCCCGTTGGTTTCACAATAAGAGAGGATTTCTCCGAAATTCCGCGATCTGGCGCCGATGGCCACCACAACCGTATCGCAGGGGTACTCTGCCAGCTGACCCTTGCTTTCAATAACAATCGCATCCTCCCGGATCTCCACACACTTGGCCTCGGTCAGAATAGCGGCTCCGGAGGCGTGCAGGCTCTCCATGACACAAATGGACCGCAGCTGTCCCAGATCCTTGGCCACCTGCTCCTGCATTTCGACTACGGTCACGGAGGAGGCGGAGCCGTGCACGTATTCCGCTACCTCCAAACCAACCAGACCACCGCCGATGATTACCACCCTGCCGGATACGGCGGTTTTTCCTGCCAGCACCTCATGGGAATTGGTCACATGCGGAAGCTGTCCGCCGGGAACTCTCAGCTGCATCGGCTCCGCGCCAACAGCAATGATCACCTCATCAGGCTGCAGCCCGGCGATCAGCTCCGGAGTAACCGGCGTGCCCAGCCGGACCTCGATCCCTTCCCGTACCGCCTGCCGTCCCATAGCCAAAGCCGCTTCCTTCATCTCTTCCTTCCGCGGCGCTTCACCTGCCAGGGCGAATTGTCCGCCCAATTCCTGCGACGCCTCGCAGACGATGGGATGGTGGCCTCTTTTCTTCAGTACCATCGCCGCCTCCAGACCCGCAATGCCTCCTCCGGCTACCAGCACCCGCTTGGCCCGGGCTGCCGGGACCAGCTTGTATTCCGCTTCCTTGCCCAACGCCGGATTCCGCAAGCAGGTGATGTACGGCACTTCCGTAGACACAAACCCGTCGTAGCATCCCTGGTTGCAGCCCACACACCGGATGATACTGGCCGCATCCCCCGCCATCGCCTTGTTGCAGAAGTCGGGGTCCGCCAGCTGCGCCCGGCCGATGACTACCATATCCGCCTTATCGCCGGCCAGAATCTCCTCCGCTTGGGCAGGATCGTTGATCCGGCCTACAGCCACGGTGAGCATCCCCGTTTCCTTGCGGATCCGGGCGGCGTTCTCCACGTTGAAGCCGCGGGGCAGGTCGATGGGAGGCACTTCATAGATAATGGCCGATGACGAAAAATTACCCCGGGATACATCCAGCACATCCACACCTGCCGCCCCGGCCATGCTGCAGAAGCGGATCACCTCTTCGATGGTGAGGCCACCCTCCAGATAATCGTCATGGGCATCCACCCGCATAAACAACGGCATCCCTTCGGGAATATTCCGCCGGATGGCACCGATGCACTCCAGCAGGAACCGCGCACGGTTTTCCAGACTTCCGCCATATTCATCCGTCCGGCGGTTGAAGAAGGGGCTCAGGAAGGAATGGGGCGTATAGTTATGCCCGGCATGGAACTCGATGGCATCGAAGCCCGCCTCTACGGCCCGTCTGGCACTTTCGCCGAAGGCCTCCACCGCCTCCCGGATAGCGTCCAGGTCCATACCGGGTATGGTGTATTCCGTCCCCGGCACAGGCACAGGGCTCGGAATCATGATCGTCTGTTCCGGATCACTGCCTACCGCCATTCCACCCAGCCAAAGCTGCACACCCGCTTTTCCGCCTGCCTCATGAATGGCATCCGTCAGCTTCTTCAGACCGGGAATGTACTTGTCCTCGGAGATGGCCAGGAACTTCTTCGGAGACGCCTTTGCGGATACGGAGCAAACCTCCGAAAAATTCAAGCCACAGCCGCCCTCCGCCCGGGCTACATGATAATCAATCACCTGCTGGGTCACAAACTTGTCCTCGGTGGCCATTTTGGTGCCCATCGCCGGAAACATTACTCTATTCTTCAATTCCAACTCTCTTATCCGGATGGGGCTAAAAAGTGTATTGTACGCCATTGTCCATCGTCCTCCTCGTATGTTGTGTCTGTATAAATGCGGACTATGTTACGTTTTTCACAATCCAATGCAGGGTTGGCTGTCCGCTAGTTGATATCTCCACTATATCGGTGCGGATTCGTTAAATCAATATGTTTAAAACACTTTGTTTGAACATTTTGCAAAAAAAGAGCCAAGGTGCATCACCCGGATCTCAGCACCTTGACCAGCAGCTTCAGATAAGTAAGCCGGTCCTCTTTTTCTCCCAGCAGGGTTTCCTTGAAAACAACAGAGCTCTCATCCTCCGTGGGATAGTTGACGGCCGACATGAAGATCATGTACTTGCGGGTTTGCTCCGCCTCACTTCCGGGAATAAGGTCCTGCAGCAGCTTGCCGAGCCGTTCACCCAGCTCCTGGGACATGGCGACAATCCTGCGGGAGGTTTCATCCTCCCCCGCCAGTCTCACAGAGTCCCGCAGGATCACCATATTGCCGGGAAAGCGCAGGGAATACTCCATAATCTCATTGGCGGCCAGCACCAGCTTCTCCTCCGGCCCATATTCCTCCTGCTCCAGGATATCGAATACGGTCCGGGTGTTGGCCATATAAAATTCCTTCACCATCCGTACCATTTCTTCCTTCGTCCGGAAGTAGTAGTTGATGGCGCTGACATTCACATTGGCTTCCTTGGCGATGGCCCGGATGGAGATGTCGCAGGTTTTGTTGATGCCCATCAGATACTGCGCCCGGTCCAGAATCCGTTCCTCGATGCTCTTCAGTTCTCTCATGGCCCACCTCATAAATGGTTACGTCTGCTCCATATTATAAGGAGAATCGGCGGTTTTCACAATGGAGGGCCTTAGCGGCGGCACACCCTAGTCGCAATGAACCTCTACCCAGCCTCCCGCCCGGTGGCTGGCCAGCACCGCATCTGTAATGCACATACTCCGGTGGCCGTCGGCGAAGGTGGCGAAATCCCCTTTGTCCTGAAGCGGGTCCTTCCCCTCCCGGATAAAGGAGTAGAAGTGAAACATCATATTCCGCAGGGAATCCGGCCAGCCTTCGTTATGCCCGCCGGGATAATGGGGAGCGGACAAGGCCTCCGGGGCGAACAGCGCCGGGTCGGACAGGAGAATTTCATTGGGGCGGTCCCGGTGGCCCACCCACAGCTTCTCCGGCTCCTCCTGGTTCCAGAAGGCGGACTTCAGGCTGCCCGCCAGCTCGAAGGTCAGGCGGTTTTTGCGGCCGGCGCTGACCTGGGAGACGGTAAAGGCGCCTTTGCCGCCACCGTCAAACTGCAGCAGAACAGAGGCATAATCCTCGGTGGACACCGCCACCGGCTCACCCGCCTCCTCCGCCTCCGGCGTGTCCTCCCCCGCAGCGGCCTGCCGTTCATAGGTGTCCTTCTTTTGGGCAGGTTTGATCCGGACCGGGAGCACCGTCGCCAGGTCCGCGCATACCCGGGTGATCTTCTGGCCGGTTACATATTGCACGGTATCGCACCAATGGGACCCGATATCCGCCACTGCCCGGGATTCCCCGCCGACGGCCGGATCCAGCCGCCAGTTGTAATCCGTCTCCAGCAGGAGCCAATCCTGCAGATAGCTGCCGTGCAGCAGATGGACCTTCCCCAAATCGCCATTTTGGACCATATAGGCCAGCTGTTTAATAATCGGATATTGCCGGTAGTTGAAATTAACGCCGTGCACCACCTTATTCTCCCGGGCCAGCCGCAGCAGCTCCCGGGTTTCCTGGGTGGATATGGCCAAGGGCTTTTCTGACAGAATATGCTTCCCGGCAAGGATCACTTCGCGGTTAATGGGAAAATGCAGATGATTGGGCGTACAGTTGTGGACCACCTGAATCTCCCGGTCCTGGAGCATCTCCTCGTAGTGCGTGTACCAGCGGGGAATGCCCAGCTCTCTGGCATGGACCTCCGCCGACTTGGCGTCGGGCTCCACCAGAGCGGCCACCTCGACAAAGCCCAGCCTGCGGACAGCCTCAATGTGGGCAAGACCAACGAACCCGGTGCCGATTATACAGGCTTTAATAGGTTTCATACCAAAAAGCCTCCTTGTGGCAAGATAGGAATCTTTACCCCAAAAAGGCTCCAGTGGAATCTCGGTGACTCAGCCGGACACAATGATCATATTAGCGTAGGGAGTTGCGTCTCCTGTTTTGATGACGGCGCGGGATTCCGGGGCGATCTGCTTGAACTCCAGATGTGGCACGACCCGGAGATGTACATGGGGAAACCGTTCCTTAAGCTCCCGGTAACGCTCAGGACTGGCCCCGGTCATTTCCTCCGCAATTATGACGGTGTCGATGATGAACTCCCCGTCGATGGCTGCCAGCACATCCATAACCGTGGGAATGCCGGCTACGAGTCCTAAGTCAATCCGTTCCACACCCAGAGGCACCGGAAAACCCCGGTCGGCGATGGTCATCAGATCCGTATGCCCGGTTTCGGCCAACAGCCGGCTGAGGCCGGGATGAAGAATGCCGCTTTTTTTCATACTTCCTGCCCCTCCTTCAGGACCCGGGACCGCTGCTCCAGAGTAATGCTTTCACTGACCGTTGGGGCCGGGCGTTTGTAGTAGAACCGGTTTGCCTTCCCGTCAGGCACAGGCACAACAGACACCAGCTCCCAGCCCTCCTGACCCAGCCTTGTCAGTTCGTCTTCGGTGTGGGAAACGAGGTACTCCCATTTGGTACGTTTCATGCTGCTCCTCCTTTATGCTATCTTTGTGGTTGGGGTTATCGGTAACCCTAAAGGTAGCACCCGGAGCTTTGTTTTGTCAATTCCCCCTTCCCATACCCTGTTTCGCTCCCTTATGGTCCATTATCCCTTTGACTCAGGAGCTCCATCAATTGGGTCTCGAAAAAAAATACAGCTGCTCCGCCCCGGACAAGCCGGTTACTGGCGGAACAGCCGTATGGAATGGCAGAAAGGAGTTAAGGAATGAAATTACTGACTTACGAAATGGAATTGCTGAATGCACGCAGATGCTGGCCCTTATTATTGAACCTGAGCCAAAATCTCAATGCCTTGTTTGATCTGCTCGTCCGACGGTGTGGAATAGTTGAGACGGAACGCGTTGCAGGGTTCATCCTCCCGGATCAGGAAGGCATTGCCCGGTACTACGGCTACTCCTTGGGCGGCAGCCTTCTTGCAGTAGTCGATCATGGAGATTTCCTTCGGCAGGGTGCACCACAGGAACAGCCCGCCCTCAGGCACGGTATAGGTGATGGCCGGGTTAAAATGCTTCTTGATGCTGTCCAGCATCAAGCCGCTTTTGCGCCGGTACACGTCACGGATGAGGGAGATATGGCCGTCGTAGTCATATTCTGTGAGGAACTTGTAGGCCAACAGCTGCGGCAGCATGGCCGTATGAACATCCTCACCCTGCTTGGCCACCACCATTTTGTTCATGATGGCGTTGGGGGCCAGCACAAAGCCTACCCGCAGACCTGCGGAGAGGATTTTGGAGAAGGAGCCGACGTAAATGACCAGGCCGTCCTCGTCCATGGATTTCAGGGTAGGCAGATCCTCGCCCCGGAAGCGAAGCTCTCCGTAGGGGTTGTCCTCCAGAATCATCACGCCATATTCCTTGGCCAGCGCGTAGATGGCCTTGCGTTTTTCCAGACTGGTTGTGATGCCTGTAGGGTTCTGGAAGCTCGGGATCAAATAGAGCATCTTCACGTTGGGCTCTGTCTTCAGGGCATGCTCCAGCGCCTCGAGGTTGAGGCCGTCCTCCTCCATCGGCACACCGGCCAGCCGGGCGCCCAGGGAGCGGAAGCTGTTCAGCGCACCGATGAAGCTGGGGCTTTCGCAGATGATGGTGTCCCCTTCATTGCACAGCACCTTGCAGGCCAGCTCGATGCCCTGCTGGGCACCGGACACCACGAACAGGCTGTCGGACTCCCGCTCCGGCCCCATACTTGCGGCGAAGCGTTGGCGGATCACCTGCCGCAGCGGGGTATAGCCTTCGGACAGGCCGTATTGCAGGGCGGCGACAGGGTCCTTTTCCAGAATGGCCTGGGTAAAGGAGCGGATGGCTTCTACCGGGAAGGTCTCCGCTGCCGGATTGCCCGCGGAGAAGGGAATGATGCCCTTACCCTCGCTGGCCTTGAGGATCTCCCGGATGATGGAAGGCTGCAGACCCGAGATGCGGTTAGAAAAGGAATATTCCATGGACAATAGTTCCTCCTTATGTCAATCATTCTTCCATCATACCGTATTTTGGACGCGGCGTTAATACCCTCGCATCTCCTTAGCCGCTTGCCCGCTTCTTCGCCGTGAAGCAGACGGATAGGGGCAGCAGCGGTGAGGGAGCGGAGTTCACGGAGTATGCGGCGTTATAGGCGGGGCTGCTGACTGACCCCCGTGCACACTGCCGGCGGAAAAGCTAAGGGACGTGGGGGACCTTATTTGGCGGAAAACTGGCGCTTCTGAAATCTAACGGACTCAGGCGACCTTATTTGAGGTAATCAGAGGTGTTTGGGCCTATTGGGGCTGAAATAACGGCTTCTGCCGCCGTTAGAATATGGAAATGGCATATTTGCTGCAAATAGCGTCTCCCACCGCCGTTAGATTCCCGCTGCCTCTGTTTAGCCATACCCAACTCGATGCTGGTCAACCAAATTAGTGTTTGCTGGTGAAGCCTCCAGTTTGGTGCTGACCACCAAATTTGTTACTCCCCCTTCAGTTTGGCGCTGACAACCAAATTTGTTACTCCCCCCTCAGTTTGGTGCTGACCACCAAATTTGTTACTCCCCCTCAGTTTGGTGCCGCCTCCCATTTGGGTCACAGCCCTTCAACTGCCCTTGCCGCGCACAATAAGGACGCCCACCTCCGCCGGAAGTGAACGCCTCTCTTCTTTTCTATGTTGTGTTTGCAAACACATGCCCTATCCCTGGAACTCTTCCTCCCGGTAAGCGAAGAAATTCTCCAGCGTTTCTTCCCGGTTGTCCGTAAACAGCTGGTCGGCGATGGCGGCCGCCAGCTTAGGCACCGCGTTCCGCGTGCCGGAAATAGCCGAGGCAGACAAGCCGCAGCTGGCCAATGCGGAATAATTGAAGATAAACACCCCGTGCAGCAGCTTCTTTCCTTCCTCGTCCCGGCCCGACAGGGCGAAACCGGGAGTCAGATACGGATGGGCATCCAGCAGCAGGTTGGCCGTTTCCGGTGGAGCCGCGTAGCGGTCCGCCCATCGGGCCGCATGGGGCTCCAGCAGCCGGAGCTCCGGACGCAGGCTCAGGTCGCTCAGCAGTCCGGTGCTGATAATCAGGAAGTCGAAGCCAAAGCTTCCTTTGGGAGTGGTCACCCGCACCTCCTCCCCCTGTTCCGCCACGTCCAGCCATGGTGAGCCCAGATGCAGCCGGAAGCCCGGCCATGCCGCCGCCCGCTGGTAGGTATCATTCGTAGGAGGCTGATTAAATGTGAAAAAGTGAGCGATTACCGCATACTTCTCGGCATCCGATAAGGTATGGTAGCGTTCGATCATGCCGGACACCTCCATCTGCCGGATAGGGTTCACCGCAGGCAGCTTGTCGCGCCGCACAAACACATGCACCTCCGCCGCCCCTTCGGTCAAGGCATAATTGGCGTTGTCGAAGGCCGAGGCGCCGCCGCCCAGAATGCCGATCCGCTTGCCCCTCAACGCCTCAAAATCAATCCGCTCCGAGGTGTGGGCGTAGCGTTCCTTGGGCAGCTGCTCCGTAATCATCCGCGGCACATGCCATTCCCCGCCGCCCTGGATGCCGGTGGCCAGCACCACCTTACGGGCCAGAATTACCTCCGGCGCTGCTTCTCCCCGGATCCCGCTGCCCGCCGCCTTTTGCCCGTCAACAGAACCTTCCTCCCGGCTCTCCCCGTTAACCGCTCCCGACTCCTCCAGATGCAGCCGGTGCAGTCCTTCCCCCAACGGCTCCACCAGGGTCAGCCTCCGGCTGTTGCGCACCGGCAAAGCCAGCACCTGCCTGAACCACCGCAGATAGTTCATCCATTCGCCCCGGGGGATTTTATCTACCTGCTCCCAGCCCTCCGGGCCATGCTGCGCCTCCCACCACGCCCGGAAGGTTAGCGACGGCACACCCAAGTCGATGGAGCTGAGATGTTTGGGGGTACGGAGGGTTATCATTCTGGCATACGTGTCCCATGGGCCCTCCAGCCCTTCGGGATTCTCATCGATGACCAACACATTGTAGATCCTTTCGCGGAACAGTCCGAAGGCTGCACCCAGGCCGCTTTGGCCGCCGCCGACAATCACAACGTCATATACATGGCCCTCCGGACGGGAGGTTGGCTTCACCCAAGCGGGTCCGCCGAAAGCGATGCAGGACAGATCATGCTTCACACGCCGGTTCAATTCCTCCAAGCTCATGCTCCCACATCCTTTGATCCATAATGGTGGTCTGGTATTTCCTTATTATAGCTGCAAAAAACCTCCATGAAAAATGAAAAAGCCGGAAAGAGAAGGACAGATCCTGCAGATTTCGGGTTTTCTGATTGCTAGTGCCGGACATTATATTCATTAGGGTACCAAATATACGGATTTTGAAGAAGAAAAATGAATACATTTGTTGCGGAATGAGAAACGGGCATGGAAGCTGTTTTTTGCTTGTCCGCTTCTCCCGTGCCATACTTGTACCTATAATGTTTATATAAAAAAGGAGGCAGTTAAAATGAAACAGGCACAATTTTCCATTATCGGGGGCGCCGGCTTCCGGGCACAAGCCTTCCTGCGGATTGCCCGGGCTTTGCCCAACCACTTTCGTGTAACCGGTCTGGTGGTCCGCCAAGCGGAAAAAGGACAGGCCATGGAGGAGGAATGGGGCATCCCCTCCTACCGGACCGTGGAGGAGCTGCTGGCTCAGGGACGCCCCGACTTTATTGTAGTGTCTGCGGGGAAGGATGCTGCGTCGGAGATTCTGCCTGATCTGGTGGAACAGGGCATTCCGGTGCTGCTGGAGACACCTCCCGCTTCCGATTTGGCAGGACTTCATCAGGTGTACGAGCAGCTGATATTGCCGGGAGCACGGGTTCAGGTGGCGGAGCAGTATCATCTGTCTCCCCTTCATGCAGCCAGGCTGGCTGTTATAGGACAAGGAAGGCTGGGGAGGGTGACGGAGGCCACCGTTTCCATTTCGCAGTTTTATCACGCCATCAGCTTAATGCGGAAATATTTGGGCATCGGGTATGAGGATGCGGAAGTAACAGGCATGAGGTTTCTGTCTCCGCAGGTTGCCGGACCCGGCCGGGCAGGTGTGCCGCAGGAGGAGAAGCTGGTGCAGCAGCCGCGGGACCTGGTGTGGTTCCATTTTGGCGACAGGCTGGGGATCTATGACTTTACCAAGGACCAGCACCGCTCCTGGATCCGTTCCAATCATGTTTCGGTAAGGGGAGAGCGGGGCGAGATCACGGACCGGCGGATGAATCTGCTGATGGATTACCAGACGCCGCTTCCTCTGGAGCTCAAGCGGGTAAACCGGGGAGAAGAGGAAAATTTGGAAGGGTATTTTCTGGAGGGGATTCTTGCGGGGGACAGCTACGCTTACCGGAATCCCTATACGCCGGCCCGGCTTCTTGACGATGAGCTGGCTATGGCCGCATGCCTGACCCGGATGGCCGAATATGCCGCCGGAGGCAAAAGCTTCTACAGCCTGGCCGAGGCCTGCCAGGATACCTATCTCGGCTTCGTCGCTGAGGAGGCCATCCGCACCGGCAAAACCCAACGCACCGAACCGCAGCCGTGGGCTGAACGGTAAGACGAGTGTTGGGGGACACCTCAGTCCACCTCTGTCCGCCATCCTGCAAAAGTGCAGTTATTTCTAGCGCATTCCCTCCACGGAGGCCCCGAAATGCAAAAGTGCAGTTATTTCGGGCCAACTGGAGCATTTGGGGGGAATGTCCGCGGATTAACTGCACTTTTGCAGTTAAAGCGGCATAAAAGCCACTTTCGCGCAAAAATAAATGTATTTTTGCAGGATAGGGAAGCGTGGTTAGTGGAAACAAATGCATCCTTTCGCAAAAAGGGTACCTTTGCAGCATTCAGGAGGCACGATTAGTGGGGCTGGCGAATCCTTTTCGCGTCAAAGACAATCTGCAGCATACAGGAGGCACGATTGGATTAGTTTAGTGGTGCATCCAAGCGGTAAGCGGACGCCAAAAAAAGCAGGGATCGCGTCCCCCCTGAGCTGCGCCCCGCAGATAAGCACCTTTGTTCAAAGGTGCCTACCTGCCAAGCGGACAACAGCCCAGCGGGAAACAGCCCTGCTTCTTTTTCAACTGCTCACCTATACCTGCCTGCTGCCTCTCTTACACCGGCCCGTCGGGGCCGTCCAGCACATCCACCACACCCACAGCGATAGCGCCTACTGCGGCGGTATAAACCAGTCCCTTCACGCCGTGCTTCAAAAGCTCCTTATCCTTGTCGGCGATGCCCTTGGCCACATTACCCGCATTCTCCGCCATTCCGGTCAGCACCTGGCCCGTTCCCTTCACCGTCGCATTAACGGCAGCGCCCAGGTCCTGTATCCCTTCCTGCCGGCGCGCCTCATCCCGGGCCAACAGGCCTGCTGCCGTATCCCAGGTGCCGCTGGCCAAGTCGCCTACCGTGCGTCCGGCAAAGCGGCTGGTTTTCTCCACGCCGTCGCCGATTTCCTTCACGAAATTGCTCCCCGTCAGCTCCCCGACCACCCGGACAGTGCCGCCCAGAACCAAACCGGTCAGCTCCCCGGCGGCGTTGCCTATTCCTTTTAACAAACGCATATGCGTGTCCCCCTCCATAGCCGTCCGTGCGGCAGCCTCGCCAGTCACGGGCATAATATTACCTAAGTATACGCACCGGACAGCCGCAGCGTTTCAGGACTTTTCCTTTTCCGGCAGCTTCACGTCGGTTGGCAGAGGCGGCGGTGCCGAAGCCGGAGCTGCTGCATTAATTGGCCTCACCTCGGATGCTGCGGGCAGAGCCTCCCCCACCGCTTCCTCCTCCGGCTTGGTCTGCAGCACAGGCGCTGGCAGCGGACAGAGCTTATACACCCGTGCCTCGTATGCCCGCAGCGGAAACCGCTCCACCTTCTCCTTCACGTCCACAGGATAATTGGCCAAAAGCAAATCGCAGCAATCGTACCGGATATACTCCGGCAGCACAAACTCCGTCTCCTGCGGAAACAGGTTGGCGACAATCAGCAGCACCACACTGTCCAAGGTCCGGGTGTAGGCGTAAATCTGCTTATCCTGGGGCAAAAGCAGATCGTACACCCCATACACCGCCGCAGCACAATCCCGGCGAAGCTCAATCAGCTTCCGGTAATAATAATAGATGGAGTCCGGGTCCTGCAGCTGATTGTCCACATTGATGCCGGTATAATTGGGATTCACCTTCAACCACGGCGTGCCGGTAGTAAAGCCTGCATTAGCGCCGCTGTTCCACTGCATGGGTGTACGGGAATTATCCCGGCCGTTCTTCCAGATGATCTGCATCACCTCGGCGTGGCTTCTGCCTTTTTCCAGCTCGATCCGGTACAGATTCTTGATGGCCACGTCATTGTAATCGTCGATGGAGGCGAACTGGACATTGGTCATGCCGATCTCCTGCCCCTGATAAATAAACGGTGTCCCCTGCATCAAAAAATACATGGTGGCCAACGCCTTGGCCGACTCCCGCCAGTAGACGCTGTCGTCCCCCCAGGTGGACACGGACCGGGGCTGGTCGTGGTTCTCCAGGAAGAGCGCGTTCCAGCCGTCCTTCTCCAGCCCCTTCTGCCAACGGGTCAGCGTCCGTTTCAGAGAACGGAGATCCAGACCACCCTCCAGGCTTTTGCTCCACAGGCCTAAATGCTCAAACTGGAAAATCATATTAAACTTGCCGTGTTTGTCGCTGACCCACAGCCCGGCGTCGTTGGAGCTGACCCCGTTGGCCTCCCCTACGGTCATAATGTCGTAACGGGCGAAGGTCTCCGCCTTCAGCTCCTCCAGAAAGGCATGGATGCCCTGCCGGTTCCGGTGACCCTCAAACGAAGGCACATACCGCAGATTATTCGGGTTGGGGATATCCGGGAAACCCGGCGTTTTTTTGATGTGGGAGATGGCATCCACCCGGAAGCCGTCGATGCCCTTGTCCAGCCACCAGCGCACCATGTCGTACAGCTCGCGGCGCACCTCGGGATTTTCCCAATTGAGATCGGGCTGGCGGGTCGAAAAGATATGCATGAAATATTGTCCGGTCAACGGGTCAAACTGCCAGGCAGGACCGCCGAAGATGCTCTCCCAGTTGTTGGGCTCGGAGTCATTCCGGGGATCGGCCCAGATGTAATAGTCCCGCTTGGGATTGTCCCGGGACGAGCGGGCCTCAATGAACCACGGGTGCTCATCGGAGGTATGATTCAGCACCAGGTCCAGGATCAGCTTCATCCCGCGGGCATGGATCTCCCGGAGCAGCTCGTCGAAATCCTCCATGGTCCCGTACTCCTCGGCCATAGCCTGGTAGTCGGAGATGTCGTAGCCGTTGTCGTCGTTGGGTGATTTGAAGGTGGGACAGATCCAGATCACATCAATTCCCAGCCCCTTCAGATAATCCAGCTTGGTCAAAATGCCCCGCAGGTCGCCGATTCCATCTCCGTTGGCGTCCATAAAGCTGCGGGGGTAAATCTGGTATGCAACTGCTTCTTTCCACCATTTTTTATCCATCTTTATGTCACCTGCCTCTTCTTTTTTTACCCGGATCGGCTGGAAATGTTACAAATATTTTTTCATGGTGATATCCGTGGCGTGATAACCGGACTTTTCATACAGCGCCAAAGCCCGCCGGTTATGGGCAAAAACATGGAGCCCCACCGCTCTGGCGCCCAGCTCCTTCGCCTTTTCCTCCAGGGCCGCCATGGTGTCCTTGCCCAGCCCCCGGCCGCGCCATTCCTCATACAGGGTGATTTCGTAGAGGAACGCCTCACGCTTGCCCGGATCCACATACAGCCAGATATATCCGATCCGGGCGCCGCCCGCCTCTTCGATCATGTAGAGATAATGATCCGCCGTGGCCAGTCCTTCGGGCAGCATCCGGAGAATCGCCTCCCGGGATAACGCCAGGGCCTCCTCTTCCCTCCAGACACCGGATTCCACCTTTTCGGCGGCATAATGGGGAATCAATTCATCCAGAAACGCCTGCAGCTCCGCTTCATTCATAGGAACCAGACTGACCATGCCAATCCCCTCTTTTCACATATAGTTTTTTGTAAAAAGCCTCTTCTGTCCCGTTCATAATTGTTCCAGATTGACGCATACTAAGTCCCTGATGACTCATCCTGCCCCTTAGGAGGTGAACCGCCATGTCCAGCAACACCGTACGCGAGGAAGCCCGCAAGATTCAGGAAGCCTCCGGCAAGCTCCAGCACATGACCACCGAAAGCGACATCAAGAACGAGCTGGAGAAAATCCGCCAATACTGCACCGCCATCGAAGCCCGCATTTAAGCGGAGACACTTCTGCCGCCGCGTATTTGCCTCAACCCGAAGCCCCGAAGCCGGAACCGAACCCGGCTGCCGGGGCTTTTCTCTTCGGGGAGGACACGCAACTAAGCCTACCCCACCGCATAGAGTATACAATCATGTTCGTTAGAGAAAGGGTGAGGCAACCGTGTGCGGAATTACCGGATGGCTGAATTGGCAAAAAAACCTTACGCAATTTCCCGATGTGCTGGAGGCCATGACGGAGACACTGGCTCCCCGGGGACCCGATGCTGCAGGCTCTTGGATCAACCACTACTGCGCTCTGGGGCACAGACGGTTATCCGTTATGGACCCGGCGAATGGCGCACAGCCCATGGTGCGGGTATTTGGTGAGGACACGTATTCCATCGTATATAACGGCGAGCTGTATAATGCCCCCGAGCTCAAAAAAGAGCTGGAGGGGCGCGGCCATGTTTTCCGGACCACCTGTGATACGGAGGTGCTTCTGGTTGCCTTTATTGAATGGGGCCGGAGCTGTGTAGACCGGCTTAACGGGATTTTTGCCTTCGCCGTATGGAGCGACAAGGACGAGGCCCTGTATCTTGTGAGGGACCGGCTGGGCGTCAAGCCGCTGTTCTATTCCTACCGGGACGGGGAGCTGCTGTTCGGCTCCGAGCCCAAGGCGATCCTGGCACATCCGGATTTCAAGGCGGAGGTAGATCAGGAGGGCATCTCCGAAATCTTCGCCATCGGTCCCGCCCGGACCCCCGGACACGGCGTGTACAAGGGAATGGCGGAGCTGAAGCCCGGACACTGCATGGTGGTGGACCGCAATGGCCTCTCCATCCGGGCGTACTGGACGCTGGAGAGCAAACCCCACGAGGAGAATGTGGAGGAAACGGCGGAAAAAATCCGGGAGCTGCTCAAGGATACCCTGGAGCGCCAGCTGATCTCCGATGTGCCTGTGTGCACCCTGCTGTCCGGCGGCCTGGATTCCAGCGCCCTGACAGCACTGGCCTCCGCCTATTACACGGCTAACGGGCAAGGGGTGGTCCCCACCTACTCGGTAGACTACGTGGACAACGATAAAAACTTCAAATCCAGCGCCTTCCAGCCCAACGCCGACGCCCCCTGGATCAAACGGATGAGCGAGCATCTGGGCACCATCCACCATGCGGTGGAATTCGATACGCCGGAACTGGTGGAATCCCTTCGCGCCGCAGTCATCGCCCGGGATATGCCGGGAATGGCGGATGTGGACGGTTCGCTGCTCCTTTTTTGCCGGGAAATCAAAAAAGGCGCCACTGTGGCGATCTCGGGGGAAGCCGCAGACGAAATCTTCGGCGGATATCCCTGGTTTCACCGTCAGGACGCCTTGGAGGCGGATACCTTCCCCTGGGCGCTGAAGGTGAAGGATCGTACATCGGTATTGTCCTCCGAGGCCGCGGCCTTCATTAATCCGGAGGTGTATGCGAAGAACCGGTACCAGCAGGCTTTGGCGGAGGTGCCCTATCTTCAGGGTGAGAATGAAAAACAACGCAGAATGCGGGAGATCTCCTACTTGAACGTAACCCGCTTTATGCCGACGCTCTTGGACCGCAAGGACCGGATGAGCATGGCCAGCGGCCTGGAGGTGCGTGTTCCCTATTGCGACCACCGGCTGGTTCAGTATGTATGGAACATTCCCTGGGAAATCAAAACCGCCGGGGATCGGGAAAAGGGCATCCTGCGCAAAGCGCTGAAGGGCATTCTGCCCGACGATGTGCTGTTCCGCAAAAAAAGCCCCTACCCCAAAACCCACAATCCCAACTATATGAACACGGTCCGCACGGAGCTGCGGGAAATCCTCCACGACCCGTCCTCCCCGCTGCTGCCCCTGGTGAACGTAGCCGGATTGAAGGAAATGACGAAACCCGACAGCCCCAGCTCGGACTTCCCGTGGTTCGGTCAGCTGATGACCGGTCCCCAGCTGTTCGCCTTCCTGATCCAGGCGGATCATTGGCTGCGCACCTACAAAATTTCGGTTGTGTGAGGCGGCTTACTTCGAGACACGCACAACGCTGTCTTGGACAGTGGCAATGTCTGGTATGATAGTATGATGATAGCGGACGACAAATGTACGCTATTCTGAATCTCAGGCTCATTTGGAGTAAATAACGACGTAAAATGTCTGCTATCCCATCAAAATGGAGCCCAAAAGCAGCCAAATTGCGAAATAGCAGACATTGTTTGCCGCTTACATGTACCATTTAGCGCCGTTGAGCCAAATAGCAGACATTGTTTGCCGCTTACATCCGGGAGACCTCTTGATGCACGCCGGATACCTCCCGTTTACACACTGGAGGCCTATCGGTACATGCAGGAGACCTCCCGTTCCACACTGGAGGCCTCCCGAAAAAGTCCCTCAGGGGTCCTAGTCCTAGTCCCATGGAGAACCGCCGTCGGATAAAAGATGATCAATAAACGAGTTCGATCAGCTGCCGGAGCGCCTTGCCCCGGTGGCTGATTTTGTTTTTTTCCTCTACGGTGAGCTCGGCCATGGTTTTGCCGTATTCCGGCAAATAGAAGTACGGGTCGTACCCGAAGCCGTTATGGCCCCGGGCCTCCCCGAGAATATAGCCGGGACAGCGGCCTTCGAAGCGGGCATGCTGCTTGCGCGCAGGATCGGCCAGCACGATGCAGCACACAAAATCGGCTGCGCTCCATACCGGCGGATGACCCACCGGGAGCTTGTCGGAGGGAAACGTCAGCTTCTGAGAGAGCTCCCGCAGCAGCTTGGCGTTATTGTCGGCATCGTTGGCCTCCTCGCCGGCATACCGGGCGGAGTATACACCCGGCTGCCCGTCCAAGGCCTCCACCTCCAGACCGGAGTCATCGGCAATCACGGGAACCTGCAGAAGATCGGCCACATAGTGAGCCTTGATCAATGCATTTTCATAAAAGGAGCTGCCCGTTTCCTCAATCTCGGGAATCCCCTCATAATCGTCCAGACTGTGGATCTGGAAGCCTCTCTTGGCAAACAGCTCCTCCATCTCCTTGACCTTGCCTTTGTTGCGGGTGGCGATCACTACCACCTGTTGTTTGTTCATAGGCTCTTAACACCTCGCTTTATCTGATCCGATGAGCTCCGCTACCGGACCTAACGCTTCCTTCTGCAGCTCGATCATCCGATTGACGCCCAACTCGCCCAGACCCAGAAGACGGTCCAGCTCCTCTCTGGAGAAGGGGGCCTCTTCGCCGGTGCCCTGCAGCTCCACGAACTTGCCGGAGCCGGTCATCACCACGTTCATGTCTACCTTGGCCGAGGAATCCTCCTCATACTTCAGGTCCAGCATCGGCACACCTGCCACCACTCCCACACTGACGGAAGCGAGGAAATCCCGGACCGGGAATACAGCCAGCGGCTTTTCCTTACAGAGCTTGTGAATGGCCAGAGTCATCGCCACAAAAGCTCCCGTGATAGAGGTGGTTCGGGTGCCTCCGTCGGCTTGAATCACGTCGCAGTCCAGGGTGATGGTGCGCTCCCCCAGCTTCTCCAGATCCACCACGGAGCGCAATGCGCGTCCGATGAGCCGCTGGATTTCCATGGTGCGACCGGACAGCTTGCCCTTCACCGATTCCCGCTGGTTGCGGGTTTGGGTTGCCCGCGGCAGCATGGCATATTCCGCCGTGATCCAGCCTTTTCCCTGCCCCTTCATAAAAGGTGGTACACGCTCCTCCAGAGTTGCAGTGCACAGCACCTTGGTATCCCCGACTTCAATCCATACGGAGCCCTCCGCATGCTTGCTGTAAGGGGTAATAATCTTCACCGGCCGGAGTTCGTCCGGTTGTCTTCCGTCTATGCGCATTCGTATATGCCTCCTGTAATGGGGTTGCCCTGTCATGTCCAGCATACGCGTAATTGCCAATTGCTGTATCGACAAACACAAGTATACCTCATTTTAGCAAAGGTTACGCCCCCTTGCACCACAGGATTATAGGTTCATTACCAACGGAAGCTCCATAATTATTGTTAACCTTACCGGGACAGGGGTAATCGGCCACTATCATTTTCAACAGGAGCATCTCCTTGCTCCATAAATGACGTTAACTGGTGGATAAAGTTGCTGCCCCAGGCCCAAATTTCCCCAGATTCAGACAAATGATTATTGGCAGTGCGGCTGTGCTCCGTTATAATGAGGCTAACAAGTGTTAGCCGGAAGGGGTTGGACATACATGAGCAGCACCCGGGAGCGGATTATTCTGGAGGCGCTGCGGCTGTTTGCGGTCAAGGGCTACGATGGTGTGTCGGTCCGGGACATCGCCGGTGCGGTTGGCGTCAAGGAAAGCTCGCTGTATAAGCATTTTGCGGGGAAGCAGGCTATTTTCGAGGGCATTATCGGCGAGTTTCCCAAGCGGTATGAAAAAATGACGGAGGAGCTGGGCATCAGCCAAACCGATCCTGCACAGCTGGCGCAGCATTATGCGGCTATGCCGGAGGAGGCGCTGCTCACATTGGGGGAGCGGCTGTTCCTTTTCTTTTCCGAGGATGAATTTGCCTCTTTGCTGCGGAGAATGCTCACCATGGCTCAATACTCCCATCCCTTGGCCCGGGAGGTGTACCGGAGGCTGTACCTGGAGGGTGCCATCGAGTTTCAAAGCCAATTATTCCGGCACATGATCGGTCTGGGTGTGTTTATTGAAGCGGATCCGGGAAGTATGGCGGCCCAATTCTATGCGCCGATATGGCTGATGTTAGGCTGGTCCGATCTTCAGACGGGAGGCGGGGAGCAGGCGTTGGAAGCTCTGCGCAGCCACATCCGCCAGTTCAGTGCGGTGTATGCCAAAGGAAAGGGGAGCATATGATGAAAGTAGCCATTGTGCACGGGCAAATGCACCGCGGAAGCACCTACCATATTGCCCGGATGGTCGCAGACCGGCTGGTTTCCCGGGATGAGGATGTGGAGGAATTTTTTCTGCCTAAGGACGGGCCAACCTTCTGTGTGGGCTGCTACAGCTGCTTCAACCGGGGGGAGGAGCATTGCGGCCATCATGAGCCTGTGCAGCGGATTGTGGAGGCTTTCCGGCGGGCGGATGTGATTATTCTGGATTCGCCTTGTTACGTATTCGGAGTGACCGGTCAAATGAAAACCTTCCTGGACCATATGGGCTATGCCTGGATGTCCCACCGTCCCGATCCTCTGATGTTCCAAAAAACAGCGCTGGTTATCTCCACTGCTGCGGGAGCGGGCGCCAAGTCCGTCACCAAGCAGCTCAAGCAGAATCTGTTCTATTGGGGTGTGCCTCAGGTGCTCCAGTATCCCTGCATTGTTGGGGCTGCCAGTTGGGGGGAGGTCAAGGAGGAAAAGAAGGCGGCCATCGTAAAGGATACGGCCAAGCTTGCGGCGCGGCTTGCCCGGATGGCAGGCAACGTGAAGCCGGGCTTGAAAACCCGGTTTATGTTTACGGTTATGCGTTTGAACCAGAAGCGCAACGATTGGAATCCGCTGGATAAGGAGCATTGGGAGCGGCAGGGCTGGCTGGGCAAAAAACGCCCTTGGTGAAGACCTGTTAGCCTTCTTTGGAACCCGATCACTGAAAATACTGGATGAATGGGAATTTCTGTTTTAGAATGAGGGCATCTCCATTGTTCGATCAGACGAATCCATGGACAAAGGACTGATCCCATTTGTTGAAAATATCAAATTCTGTGTTTGTTAATCAGGCGGGGTATCCGCTGAAGGGACCCAAGGTGTTTACCGCAGCGGAAGCAGGAGAGTTCGAACTCGTGGAGGCTGGGTCTGGGCGGATCCTTTATGAGGGAGTCATGTCCCCGCTGAAGGAGGACCGCGCCTCCGGATTGGCTGTTGCCAAGGGGGATTTTTCCGGGTTTGAAGAAGCTGGCCGCTTCTTCCTCCGGATGAAGGAGTCCGGCGCGGTATCGCCGGAGTTTGCCGTTGGGGAACGCCCTTATGCCGCCTTGGAAAAAGCGCTGCTTAAGAGCTTTTACTTCCAGCGCTGCGGTATGGAGCTGACGGCGGAGTATGCCGGGCCATGGTCCCATGGCCCCTGCCACTTGGCGGAGGCCCATGTGCACGGGAATCCGGAGGAACGGTATCCTCAGACCGGCGGCTGGCATGATGCGGGGGATTACGGCAAATACACCGTTGCTGCTGTGAAAGCGGTTGCGGACCTGCTGTTGGCTTATGAGCGCTTTCCCGGCGCATTCGCGGAGCCGGTGGGCATTCCCAACGCCAGCAGGCTGCCGGATGTGCTGGCGGAGGTGCAATTTGAGCTGGAATTTCTGCTGCTGATGCAGCGGCCGGACGGGGAGGTTTACCATAAGGTGACTACGGCAGAATTCCCGCCTTATGACTGCATGCCCGAGTTTGATCTGGCGGAGCTGATTTTCTCCCCGGTGTCGGATACGGCCACCGGCTCCTTCGCCGCAGGTATGGCCTTGGCGGCGCGGGTATATAGGGAGCTGGAGCCGGGGCTTGCGGAGCGGTACGCGGAGGCGGCCAAGCGGGCATGGCGGAGCCTGCAGGGGCGGCCTGCGGCGGAGGGCTTCCGCAATCCCCCCGGCATTATCACGGGGGAATACGGGGACAAGAGCAGTGCCGACGAGGTCTATTGGGCGGCGGCTGAGCTGTTCCGGCTTACGGGCGAAGCGGAGTATCTGCAGGCGGCGGAGGCGAAGCTGGAGGAAGGCTGGGAGAGCTGGACCGCCGTCCGTGGCAACGCTCTCCTGTGCAGGCTGGGCTGGGCCTATACCGCCGGGTATGGCACGTTGAGTCTGCTGGACGCCGGGCCGGGCCTGGTGCCGGAGGCTCTGCGCGCAAGGCTCCTTGGCGCCTGGCTTGCGGAGGCGGAGGAGTACGCAGAGCGCAGCGCCGCCGACGGCTTCGGCATTTCCTTGCTGCCGGAGGAGTATATCTGGGGCAGCAATATGCTGGTGATGAATCGGGCCATGGTGCTCATCACCGCCGAAGGGATGACCGGCGACAAGCGCTTCGGCCAGGCAGCGTTGGCCCACTGGGACTACCTCCTGGGCCGCAATGTGCTGGGGTATTGTTATGTAACCGGCTTTGGCGCCAATCGGGTGCTGAATCCCCATCACCGGCCCTCGGAAGGAGACGGCGTCGCCGAGCCGGTGCCCGGTATGGTGGCAGGCGGCCCCAATGTGCGGCTGCAGGACGAGACGGCTGTCTCTCTGCTGGCCGGGGCCGCTCCCGCTGCCTGTTATGTGGACCATATGGAGAGTTACTCCACCAATGAGATGACCATTTACTGGAACTCGCCGGCCGTATTTGTAGCCGCGTACGCCGGCCGTATTTAGTGGCGGCCCTTCCGGGGGAGGGCCCAAATGCAACAGTGCAGTTAACATCCGCTGACCAGCCGTGGAGGCGGGGCCATCCTGCAAATATGCAGTTATTTGGGGCTACTAGCCGGTAAATCCCGGTGAGGGGGCCAAAATAACTGCACTTTTGCAGGGAGAGACGCCTTTAACCGGCGGAAGCGGGAAATTAACTGCACTTTTGCAGAGTGCGAAACTGGTCTGTGCAGGATGCGCGGCTGGCGGGGTGCAGGATGCAAGGGCCGCGAGTGCAGGATGTGAGACCAGCCCGTGCAGATGCAAGATCGGCTCACGCAGGGTTCGAGACCAGCCATGCAAATGCGAGACCGGTCTGTGCAGGGTGCGCAGCCAGCGGACGGAGCAGGATGCGCAAGCCGGAGGGTGCAGTCTGCTGCGGGACGCCGAAGACGCAGAAGTCCGCAGGGGCCGTTGAGCCTCGCTGCGGACTTCTGCGTTTTTTCTGCGGACTTTTGCGCACTGCAGCGGATCATAACAAAACAATCCGCTGCCGGCCATGACAGGCCACAACGGCCCCTGACGGGCCATTATGGTCCCTAAAGATCCATCATAGTCCCGAAAGGTCCAACATGGCGCATCATGGCCCACAGCCACCAGACCCGCTTTCGAAGGCCTGCCGATAGGGCCATCGGCCTCCGAGCCCCGCCTGGACCCAGGGCCCGGCTGTCAGGAGCGGAGTGCCGCTTCCAGCCGGGCCCTGTTGGCCAATAGGCCCTGGTCGTCCGGCAGATAATGGAGCGCCAGCTCATTATGCCGGAAGGCGGCGCGGGCATCCCCCAGCCGCAGGCTTACCGCGGTCAGCCGGACATGGGGCAGCCAGCTCAGCGCCGCCGGCGATACAGGCCGCAGGCCCGTGTCCAGGCTCCGCACCGCGATAGCCTGGGTGTACCAATATGCGGCTGTGGCCCAATCGGCCCGCTCCTCGAACCATTCCCCCAGCTGGCAGCAGAAATCCGCCTGGGGCGGGCCATAGTGGAAGGAGCCCAGCAGGCTGTCCAGCCGGCTGCGCGCATCCCCCAGCCGCCTGTAGCAGTCGGCCAGCCGGAAGCAGGCGATGAGCCGGTCCTCCCGGTAGCCTGCCGGCTCCTGCAGCAGCTTGCGGTAGCCTTGGGCCGCCAGCCCATATTTTCCCCGCTCGAAGCAGAGGTTGGCGTACCAGAACAGTCGCCTTCCGCTCACCCCCGGCTCCTCGGCAATCCACCGGCGAAGAATCCGCAGATTGCGGCGGGTATGCCCTTCCGGGCGGGTATGCCGGATCATGGCATCCGCGTTGCGGATTTCCCCCTCCCGGGGAAATTCCAGAACCTCATGCACCCTGCCGGTCCAGCGGCAGCCGGATTCCCGGCGTACCAGCCGCAGCCTGCGGTCGGCAATCAGCGGGCGCCCGGCGGGGTCCTCCGCCAGACAATAGGGCAGCACCACTCCGGAAACCGGCGGGCCCAGCTCCGCCTTCAGAGCCAGCAGCCTGCGCCGGTCCTCCTCCGCGATCCGGTCATCCGCATCCAGCCACAGAATATAGTCTCCTCCGGCCAGACTGAAGGAATAATTCCGCGCCGCCGCAAAATCATCCTGCCAGATGTACGGAACGACCTTGTCGGTATACGCTGCCGCTATCCGGCGGGTGCCATCCACCGACCCGGTATCCACAATGATGATCTCATCGGCAATCCCCTCAACCGACGCCAAACACGCGCCCAGCGAGGCCTCCTCATCCCGAACGATCATACACAGGCTGATGGTTGCACTCACACGGTCCAGCCTCCTCCATCTTCCTCATCTTTATCCGTTCCTGCCGCCCATGCCGCATCCGCTGTTCCGCTCCCGCCAAAAAGCGCGATCCTGCCCCCGGTGCAGCCCTTAGTGGCATTGCGGGTATCGAACACCAGGCGCGCGTGGTCCACCAGCTGTTGATAATCCACCGCCTTATGATCCGTGGCGATGACCACAATGTCCGCACGGTCCCATAGGTCCGGCTCCGCCTCTTCGGACTCAAAAGCCTCCCCCGCCACCCGGCAAACCGGCACATGGGGATCGTGATAAGCTACCTTCGCCCCTTTTTCCAGCAGATGCTCCATCAGCTCCAATGCCGGAGATTCCCGCACATCATCGGTATCCTTCTTGTAGGCCATACCGCAGATCACCACCTTGGCTCCTTCCAACACTCTTCCATCCGCTTCCAGCAGGGCCTTGATACGCCCGGTCAACCGCTCGGGCATACTCCGGTGCAGCTCATCCGCCAGCTCGATAAATTTCAACCGGACGCCCATCCGCTCTGCTTTCCATGACAGATAAAGAGGATCGATGGGAATACAATGGCCGCCTACACCCGGTCCCGGATAAAAAGGCATAAACCCGAAGGGTTTGGTGGCCGCCGCATCCACTACCTCCCAAATGCTCACTCCCATCCGCTCACACAGCCCGGCCAACTCATTCACCAGCCCGATATTGACACTGCGGAAGGTATTCTCCAGAAGCTTCGCCAGCTCAGCGGCTTCATTGGAGCTGACAGGCACGACCCGCTGGAACACGGTTTTATAAAAGGCCCGGCCTACCTCCAGACAAGCCGGAGTGCTTCCCCCAATAACCTTGGGCGTGGCACGCAGGGAAAATTGCCGGTTCCCCGGATCCACCCGCTCCGGAGAAAAACAGACATAAAAATCCCGTCCCGCCTGCCAGTCCAGCTTCTCCTCAATCCGCCGGCGCAGCAAAAGCTCCGTTGTCCCCGGATAGGTAGTGCTTTCCAGAATAATCAGCGTTCCCTTCTTGATATGCCGGACAAGCTGGTCGACGGAGGCCTCAATATAAGAGGTGTCCGGCTCTCTTTTTCCATCAAGGGGAGTGGGTACACATAACACAGCAATATCCGCCTGGGCCAGCACTGCATAATCCGTACCCGGCCGGATAGCCCCGTAACCGGTCCATAACCCCAGCTCTCTTCCGTCCACATCCAGAATATAGGAGACGCCGGATTTCAGCTTCTCTATCTTATTCGGGTCGGTATCGATTCCGTGCACGGTATAGCCCGCCCGGACTATCTCCATGGATAAGGGCAGTCCCACATACCCCATCCCGATCACAGCTACCTCTGCAGCGCGTTTTTCAATTCCGGCAAGCAGCTCCACATCGTCTCCTCCTTCATGTCCTTGCGCTACGCTCGGGCAACTTATTGCGGGGTCATAAACTGGCTGAGCACCTGTTGCATTTCCTTGGGCGAAAGCAGTTCCTTCTTTTTTAACTTCTTCACAGAGACATTGGCATTGTGGATGACATTCACGTAATTCCGCCCGGCCAAAATCTCGTGGGGGAGCAGGATAACATTCCTATGGCCACCCCCGTTGGGGATTTCCACCCGATGGCCCGAAAGAAAATCGGGGACCGAATAAATAAAGGTATAAAAAGACAAACATGGATGATAAGACCTCTCCATCAGACCGTTGACTCTATCCCACGTATACCCGTGGGTATTCACTAACGCCACTGTGCCGGGCTTATGCTTGTAATCATGAAGCAGCTGGACGAAGCTTTCATGGTACAGATCATCCGAGTCAATCCGGGCCACATACAGCTCACGGGCTCCCTGCACATAGGCCTCCATCCGGCGTTTGCTTTCGCTACTGGTGCCGAACTGGACGTTAGCCGGCAATGGCTCGTATTTCCCCAGAATCTCTTCCACGATCTCGCTGCAGCCTCCCGCCAGCTTGACGACCGCAAGGAAGTTCTGATTGGATTGTTTTTTGAGGCTTCGCAGCGTCAGTCTCTGAAAAATACCGATCCGTTCCTCCAGCCACTTATGTGTCAGCCGGTCCGGATTCATTCCATAATTGTTGAAGTTAATTTCAATGACCACTTTTCGCTTCATGAATTTACCTCCTTTAGGTCTGTACAATAGTCAACCTATGTAAGCCCTCCGCAAAGTTACACGTACAAAGGACCATCACGCCGGAAATCGGGACGAATTTTGCGCCCAATTCGAGATCCTCCGGTCCGTTTTTGTCATTTAAAAAGCCTTCATCCCAAATGAGCTGAAGGCTGAACTCCTTATGGACCCCAGTGGCCCGGTTCGGACCTGCCGGACACATTCAATCGGGTGTCATAAACTCGCTTAACACCTGCTCCATTTCCAGTTGCGTGAGAAAATCCTTGCTGCGGATTCTTTTGGCCGAGCTGTTAGTGGAATGAATGATATTGACATAATTGCGGCCGGGGAAAATCTCATGTGGCAGGTCAATGACATTACCGTGTGTCCCTCTTCCTGGAATCTTTACTCTGTACCCGGCCAGAAATTCCGGAACAGAATAGATGAGGGTATAGAACTGCGGGGATTTGTGATAATCCTTCGCCATCTGCCCGTCCACCATGTTCCACATATACCCGTAACAATTCACCAATGCCACCGTTTCCGGCTGGGGCTTGTAATCATAAAGCTGCTGGACGAAGGTTTCGTGGTAGAGATCATCGGAGTCAATTCGGGCCACATACAGCTCCTTCGCCTCTTTGGCATAATCCCCGATCATTTGGTCGGTTTCGGCCATGGTCCCGAACCGGATATTATCCGGCAGCGGCTCCTGGCCGGCCAGAATGTCCTCTACAATCTCCGTACACCCCTCCGCCAGCTTCAATACCACCAGAAAATTCGGATTGGTTTGCTTCTTCAGGCTTCTCAGGGTCAGTCTTCTGAAAAGGTTGATCCGATCCTCCAGCCACTTGCGGCTCAGCCGGTCGGGGTTGATCCCCATATTGTTAAAATGGATCGCAATAACTACTTTTCTTTGCATGGTAGCGCCTCCTCTTAGGGCTGTACAATAGTCAACCTATGTAAGCCTTTCGCAAAATTACACGTACAAGGGACCAGCACACCGGAAATCAGGACGGATTCCCCGCCCAAATAAAGAGAGAATCCAATAATTCACCTGTCCGGGGGCATACACATATAACAGATGACCCGAGAAAGGAGAACTGATCTTCCGTGAACAGCATTCCATTAACCACCATACAGGTCCTGGACCGGCTGCAGCTGGCCTTGGAGAAACGCCGTCCCTTCTCGCTGGTGCGGATCGGAGACGGGGAAAATCTCGTTCTGGCCCAAAACTCAATATTCCCAATGGACTTCGTTTTGAAGGAGCGTTGGGCCATCAAGGCCAACCGGGGGCAAAAAGGGCTGCAGCTGCCCAATCTCCCTTTGCGCAACGCCGTCAGGGATGCCGTGGCAAAAGCGGATATAGTGGGAATCTTGCCTCATGAAGACACCTCCATTATTGCCCCCGCCTATCTCAAACGGCAGCTGACGGATCAGGTTTTCCAGTTCTACGGCCTGAAGCCTAAAGCCGTATGCGACGCCCGGATTAACCGGGAAATGCTGTTTACCCAGCAATTCTGGTCAGTGGTGACTCCCTGGCGGATCGTTCTGGTGACCCGTCAGCCGGAGCCATTGAAGGAGGCGCTTACGGCACCTCCTTACAGCCTGAATATTGTCCATACCCTCCCCTTCGGGGATTACAGCCAGATGGACACCACCTTGGAATGGCTCAAGCAAAACCGGGAAACCTTCGACCTGGTCTTGTTCAGCTGCGGTGTCAATGCGGTGGTGTTGGCCCAAAGGACTGCCGAGCTAACAGGGAAAGCCGCCATGGATTTCGGCAAAGCAGGCAATATTATTTTGAAGGGAACCCCTAATTAACCTCCTCGCATCCAAAGCAAAAAAAGCCTTCAACCGCTGATGCGGCTGAAGGCTTTTCGTGTAAAGTCCGTTATCTTGCGGAGGCGATGCCATAAAAGTCTTCCGGACCGCGCCGGACTGTCGTGGATACGCCGGCAATGTAAGCTGAATAGTTTATGATAGGCTGTGTCAGTGGGGCAAAATCGGCAGTAGAAAAGGAATGCAGCTCGTTGCTCCCGGTTGTGGCTATTGTACCTTGAGCATAATAAATGATTTTGGTCGCATCGAAGGTTTGGCCTCTGACAATAAAGATTTGATAGGGATCCCCCTCCTCACCGGTCAGGCCGATTGTGCCGCTGAGCACCACAACCGGATTGACCGCCGAGTTTGTTTGGAGTCCGATCTGTCCGAACAGTTCAGCGGCTCCAGTCAGAGGCGTATTGGGGTATCCGGTATTGCCGGAATTCACCGCAGTCGCCATATCAAGGAATTGTGCCATAGTATTTGTTCACCCCTCTCACTCGAGTTGCTCCATACTATGACCAAGCCAAACGAATTGATTGGGTAAACCCCCACTAGCCGTCGGACAAGTCTTGATTCACAGGAAAAAATTCCATTCACAGAAGCCTTTTCGGCCTGCTTATACAGACACATGACCGGATTTTGCAGACTATAATCCCCGTTGCTTCCGATACCAGCCCAGTCATCCCTTACATTCCATGCTCCACAAAATGGGTGTCATCCCAATATGGACTTAGCGGTCTTCCGTGGATTGAATCCGGTATTCCCCGGGGGTTTGGCCGCTAAGCTGCTTGAACCGGCGGATGAAGCTGGATACGTTGTAATAGCCCACCTCTTCGGCAATGGCTTTAAGGGGCAGCTGTGTGGCTGCCAGCAGGTTCTTGGCCTTTTCCATCCGCAGATGGGTGGTGTACTCCAGCAGATTCTGTCCGGTCCGGTCCTTGAAGAACTGGCCCAGGTTGGGCAGCGCCATACCGAACTGCTCGGACATACCCTGCAGGGAAAATTCGCACTCGTCAAAATGGGCATGGATATAGCTGATCATCAGCTCCACGGACCGGGCTGCGTTGGCTTCCCCGGCCTTCTCCTCCTCCGGCAGCGGCTCACGGCCGAAGGCCTCACACAAGTCGCGGCTTAGCCCCACAATTAGATTTTCGAACTCATCGATGGTTTCCAGACGCTCAATGGTGAAAATATCCGGGTACCGGTCGGAATTGGGATCGTCCAGCCCCAACTCCTTCCATACCCCGTTGATCAGCCGGATCATCTCGAAGCACAGCCCCCTGGCAACAATCAGGGGAGGCTGGTTCTGCTTAATATAGGACAGCAGCTGACTGAGGCTGGCTTCGATTTTGGGTGTGCTGCCGGAGCGGACCGCCTTTAAGAGCCCCTCCATATCCCCATAGGGAAAGGGGTGGACGCTGCCGGAGGTGATGGGAATCTGCCAAAAGAAGATGACCCGGTTCAACCCCTGGATAAACCGGTAGCCGATGGCCGTTTGCGCCTCCAGATAGGACTGGGGAGCGTTGGAAACCAACGCCTTGCCGCCTACCCCGACAGTAACGGGAAAATTGTTCCGGCTGCTTACCGACTCCTGGAAATGCCGGATGATCAGACCGATCTCCTCCGGCTCCAGATCATTGACGGACAAAGCGAAGATAGTCCGGTTCGGCTCCACATGTGCCATTCCGTATGCCGGGCACTCCTCGGGAAACAGCTTCTCCAACTCCTGGATAGCCGGGCGTTTCTCAGCGCCTGAGCCAGGGGGAAATTCCACAATGGCAATGACAACCTGACGGCAGCTGACCGGAAGCCCGATCTCGAGAGCGGATTCCTCCAGCTCCGCGGGGTCATCGAATTCCCCCTTCAACAAGGAAAGCAGCAATTGGTTTTTCGCTGCCGCCGCCTGATTCTTCACCCGCTGGTCCAGCTCCCGGTTCCGGACCAGGAGGCTGTGCAGGGCATCCCGGACCGTATCCAGCTCATTGGCGGAATGCCCCCGGTGGGACAAGGCTTGAATGCTCTCCTTGCGCAGCCGGTGGATAGGCCTGTAGTTGACCAGCATGCTGGTATAAATAATCCCCCCGCCCAGAAGCACCAGGGCTGCTACCCCGTAGGTAAACCATTTTTGCGCCTGCTCCACCTTGTGGAGAACATGCCGGACCGGAAGCAGGGTAGCGTATTTCCAGGCGGATTGTTTGGAGGTCACCACAAATAAATAATAGTCTTCCCCTTCTATATCCACTTTTTGATAATTTTGGTCATTGTGATTCCGGACCAGCTCCGTCACAACTTCCCCTGACGGGCCTGCCTCTGTGCCGATGCCTGTAATGAGCGTATTCTTCTGTTCAAACACCCAGGTAGAGCCCTCCGTCACATCATAGGTGGAGAGAAGCTGCTGGATGGCCTCTTCGTTAATAAGGTATCCCAATGTGCCGTAGGTCAGCTTCTGATTGGGAAACAGGGGAACGAACATCCGCAGATAGCTTTTGCCCGATATGGCATCCTTCCGGGGCGGCAGAATAACCGATTGATTCAGCCCGTTCAGATGGTAGTCCAACGCCTGCTCGTCAAGATCCTCGAAGCTGTAAATCTGCTTCGCCAGCACAGGCAGAGTATACACCCCATTGCTGGTGAATACGGCCTGCTCATTTTTGTAATAAAGCCAAATTTCATGGATAAAGGGACTGAGGCGCTGGAAGCGTCTCAACTCGCGGGTAAGCCCCCAGGCCTTATAGCCCCATTGATCGGAGATCCGGTATTGGTACAGGCTGTTATCGTCCAGCAGCAGCTGATGAGTCATATCCTCGATCCACTTCAGCTGGTCGTCCATGACGTAGCGCACCTTGTCCAAATTATTCAGGTTGCCGGAGATCACCTCCTCCTGAAGCCGGTGGACGAACAGGTTGTTCACAGCCAGAGTCAGCACGGTAATGGGAATCAGGAGCAAAATCAGATAAGAGGACAGATATTTGATAAAAAAGCGGTAAGCATTGGCCCGCATCCTCTTCCTCCTAATCAGAAAATGGAGACAGGCCGGAAACGGTTCTGTTTCCAACCTGCCCTTGTTGCCTTGGTCTCTACGATCTCTTCTGGTACCGCTCGTAAGCAGCTTGATAAATTTGAACAGCCTTTTCAATATTCATTTTCTTCAGGGTATCGGTATACTTGCTGTAGTTGTCCAGAGACTCATTGCCCATAATAAACTTGATGACCATTTCCTTCATGTAGGTGTCGGCTTCACTCATGATTTTGCTGATTTCCTGGCTTTCATCCCCCTTGAAAAGCAGGGGCGGCAGGAGCAGGGCTTTATCCGCATTGAACCACCGGTCATTGGCCTCCACCGCTTCCGGATACTGCAGCTCAAAGGATGCCCAGGCATCGAAGTCCATGACCTTGACCATACCCGACGTAGGGTAGGCATACCGGGAAACGGCCACTCTCGCCTCATAGTTGGGGTTCTTCAAAACCTCATCGGTAAATTTCTTCTTCCCGTTCTCCACCTTGTAGCTGACCCCTTCAATGCCCCAGTTCTGCAGATCGCTGCCTTCGGGACTAATCATGAAGTCCAGCATCTTCATCACGGTTTCCTTATCCTTAGCCTGAGAGCTGACCACAGCGCCCTCCAAAGGCACATACTGGGCCAGTTGACCGGCTCCGCTGTAGGATTTGCCTGCCGGTCCAACAGGAGGGGTGACGCCCACCAGCTTAAAGTTGGGTACTGTGGATTTGAGCTGGTTTTTGTAGGTATTGATCCCTGTAATGGTGCCGCCGTAAGCGCCCACCATATTGTTGGAGAATTTGGCTTCGAAGCCCTTTTTGTCCGTGGCAGCGAACTCGCTGTCGATGAGCCCCTCCTGGTACCACTTCCGCATGGTGGTGAGGAAATCCTTGAATGCCGGCTCATAAGGGCCGTAAGCGGCTTTGCCGGTATTCGGATTGATCTGGAAGGAGGTAAGCAGTCCGTACGCCGTACTGAAGGAAGCAATGCTTCCGAAGCTGTTCTGGTCTCCCAAAGGAATTTCATCCAGCTTGCCGTTGCCGTTCAAATCCGTGTTCTTAAAGGCCTTCAGCGCGGTATACCACTCATCAATAGTGGTTGGGGTCTTCAAGCCCACCTTATCCAGCCAGTCCTGACGGATCATGGTGCCGCTCCAGGCATTCCGGCGGAGATCCAGGTTCACTTGGGGGAACTTGGCGATGGTGCCGTCATCCAGCATCACCTGCTTTTTAATTTGTGGATTTTCATCCAGCAGCTTCTTGTAGTTGGGAGCGTACTTGTCGATGAGCTCGTTTAACCGGATGGCCACACCATCCTCCACCAGCTTGGCAATGCCGCCTGGGTAGCTGCCGGGCACATAGATAATATCCGGATAAGTGCCGGAGGCCAGCATAATATTGAATTGGGACAGGTTGGCCGTATCGTTGTCCTGAATTTTCAGGTTGATGTTAGTCCGCTTCTGGATTTCCTTGTAAGCCTCCACATCGCCGTAGCCCTTCAGCTCCGGGATCTTGCTGGAGAACTTGCCGTTCCAGAGGAAGCTGATTTCCTTGGGAGCGCCTTTGGTAGCCTCCGGGCTCTTAGAATCACCGGACGAATCCTCATTGCCGCATCCCGCCAATGCCGTAGCCGCCAGCAGAACGGACAGTGAGATGATTGCATAACCCTTCTTATTCATAGAAATCCCCCCGTTATCGTTATTAGTTGCCGCTGCTTATCCCTTCAATGCCCCGATCATGACACCCTGGGTAAAATACTTCTGGATAAACGGATACAGCACCAGAATCGGAACTGTCGCCACAATGATGGTGGCGTATTTCACCACTTCCCCCAGGAACGGATCTCCCGTGGTGGTAGACAGGTTGGTGGTATCGCCGGTGCTGTTCTCGATGAGGATTTCCCTGAGCACCAACTGCAGGGGGAACAGCTCCCGGTCCCGCAGATAAATCAATGCTCCCGTCCAGGAATTCCAGTGCCCCACCCCGTAGAACAGCACCATCACCGCCAGCAGCGGAACCGACAGGGGAAGAATGATCTGGAAGAACACCCGGAAGTCCGAAGCGCCGTCAATCTTGGCGGCCTCCTCCAGCTCATAGGGAATGGATTGGAAGGACGTGCGCATAATGATCAGGTTCCAGGTGGCGATCAGGCCGGGGACGATTAAGGCCCAGCGGGTGTCCAGCATCCCTAGGTTTTTCACGAGAATATAACCGGGAATCATTCCGCCGCTGAAGAACATTGTCACCACAACCATCATCATCATGTATTTTTTCCAATATAAATCCCGCCTGGACAGGACAAAAGCGAACAACGCCGTAAACAGCACATTCAGAATGGTGCCTGCCACCACATAAAACAGGGTATTTTTGTACCCGATGATGATCATGGGGTTCTTCAGCACCAGCCTGTAGCCCTCGGTGAAGAAGCCCTGAGGCTTCCAGAGAATCCCGCTGTGCTTCACCAGCTCTGACGGTACACTCAACGAGGCGAAGATCACGTAGAGGAACGGATACAGCGTAACCAGCATCAGGGTGCAAAGCAGCAGCACATTGAATATATCGAAGATTTTATCGCCCAGACTGCGTTTAATCATAGCACTCACCTCTTACCATAGGCTGGTTTCGTTCACTTTCCGGCTGATCTTGTTGGCCAGGACCAGCAGCAGGAAGTTCACAACCGAATTAAACAGATTCACAGCTGTGCTGTAGCTGTAATTGGCCTCCAATATCCCCCGCCGGTAGACGAAGCTGGAGATCACATCGGCAGTTTCGTAGGTCTGGGAATTGTACAGCAGTATAACCTTCTCGAAGCCTACATTCATCATGCCGCCGATGCGGAGAATCAGCAGGATCACAATGGTGGGCATAATGCCGGGCAGCGTAACATGGAGCATCTGCTTCCAGCGGTTGGCGCCGTCCACGGTAGCGGCATCGTACAGCTGGGTATCAATGGCCGTCAGTGCTGCCAGGTAGATAATGGAGCCCCAGCCGACGCCCTGCCAGATACCTGATCCGATAAAAATGGTCCGGAAGAGCGACGGGTCCAACAGCAGATTCTGTGCTTCCACCCCGAAGAAACCGAGAATCTTGTTGAACAGGCCTGCCTTCCGGGAAAAATCCACAATCATGCCGCTGATGACCACCACGGAAACAAAGTGGGGCAAATAGGTAATGGTCTGCACCAAACGTTTGAAGTAGGAACTGCGCACCTCATTTAGCAGCAAGGCCAGAATAATAGGCGCCGGAAACGCGAAAATCAGTTCATACACATTGATCAGCAGCGTATTCCGGATCAGCCGCAAAAAGTAAAAGCTTTGGAAAAAGTCCACAAAGTGATGAAAGCCGATCCATGGGCTCCCCATAATTCCCTTAACGGGGGAATAATTCTTGAATGCAATGATGACGCCATACATGGGAATGTAGCTGAAAATAATAAAGTAAGCGATTCCAAACGAGCCTAAAAAATAGATGTACTTGTTTTTGCGGAAGTCCTTGCGCAGCATTGCGAAGTACCCCGCTAAGTTTGCTTTCCCTCCCTGCCGTCTTGTTTGAATTGCGAATTCCGTTTCTGACATATTGATCTTCCCCCCTCCCGCATATCGGTTGTAAGCCGCAAAACGAATGTTACACCATCTGCGGAAGCGCTTCAATTTCCAATCTTTATGTGCAGAATTTATATATGCAGAAGTTATAAGCCTTGCGGCGCAAGGGATTGTTATCGGTAACAAAAAAATCAACCCCATTCTATCACAGATAGACGGGGTTGACGACAGGGACCGGGTTACAATGCGCCGCGGCGCCGATTATGGTTGGATCAGGTAAGTTTCACCTGCAGCTGCCGGCCACTCCAGTAGACTGCCTTCCTGCCGGACCGCTGCCTCTGTGCCGTCGGCGCGGGTGATCCTCAGCTTGCCTTCAGCATAAAGCCGGAGCTTGGTGCCGTTCACGGAGGTGATTGCCGCTTTCGTCAGCCTATGCTCCTCCCACTGGAGGTCCACGGTAAACCCTCCTCTGGCCCGCAGGCCTGTGACGGCTCCGGCAGACCACTGGGACGGCAGCGCTGGCAGCAGCTGGATATAATCCAGATGGCTTTGCACCAGCATCTCGGCAATGCCTGCCACAGCACCGAAGTTGCCGTCAATCTGGAAGGGAGGATGGTTGTCGAACAGATTGGGCAGGGTGGATTTTTTGAGCAGCTCCTTGGTGTGGGTGTAAGCTTCTTCCCCATCCAGCAGCCGGGCCCAGAAGTTGATGATCCATGCCCGGCTCCAGCCGGTATGGCCTCCCCCGTTGGCCAGGCGGTTCTGCAGAGTCACCCTGGCGGCCTCCGCTAATTCGGGGGTTTGCCCCGGGCTGATGGTGGAGCCTGGATGCAGGGCGAACAGATGGGAGATGTGGCGGTGGCCCGGGTCCATTTCCTCATAGTCCACCAGCCACTCCTGGAGCTGGCCGTGTTGGCCGATTTTCATAGCCGGCAGCCGGGAGCGGATGGACTGCCATTCTTCACGCAGGTCCCCGTCGGTGCCCAGAACCCCGGCGGCTTCCACACAGGCATCCAGCAGCTCGGTAATAATCTGGGTATCCATGGAAGGCCCGTAGCAGAGTGTTCCCGCTTCGCCGTTGGGCAGCCTGTAGCGGTTTTCCGGGGAAACGGAAGGGGCCGTAACCAGGAAACCCTCCGGACTTTCCACCAGAAAATCGGTAAAGAACAGAGCGGCCTCCTTCATAAGCGCGTAAGCCCGTTTAAGGGTTGCTTCATTGGGATTAAAGCGGTAATGCTCCCAGGCGTGCAGGGTTAGCCAGGCGCCGCCCATAACCCATTGGGTGGCCGGACCGTATATATCCTGGGGAGCCGTATCTGCCCAGATGTCTGTATTATGATGCGCCACAAAACCGCGGCAGCCGTACATGGTCTGTGCGGTAACACGCCCCTTGTGGATCATCCGCTCAATCAGGTCGAACAGGGGCTCGTGGCATTCCGCCAGGTTGCAGGTTTCGGCAGGCCAATAGTTCATCTGCGTGTTAATGTTGATGGTGAATTTGCCATCCCAGGGGGGCGTCATGGACTCATTCCAGATGCCCTGGAGATTGGCAGGCAATCCGCCGGGACGGCTGCAGGAGATCAACAGGTAACGGCCGAACTGGAAATACAGGGTGAAGAGGCCCGGATCATCTGCGCCTTCCTTCACCCTCTCCAGCCGTTTGGGGACGGGCAGGCTGTCCGGATTCTCCTCGTTGGAGGGTTGCCCTCCCAGGTGAAGCGTGACCCGCTGGAACAACGCACGATAGTCGGCGATATGACGCTTCTTCAGCTCCGCGTACGGCAAGGCGGCCGCCAGCTCCAGGAGGCCAAAACAATGCTGCTCCGGCTCCGGATGCCGGAAGGTGCTGGCCACAGCCAGGAGCAGCGTCACCTCATCCGCCTGCTCCACCCGGAGGTGCTCGCCGATGACCCGGACGCTGCCGCCTGCTGCAACCGCTTTGACCACGGCGCTGTACCTGCCCCCGTCCCGTCCGCCGCAGTCATTGGCCATAACCAGAGTATCCTGGCTGTGCTTGTAGACGGCATCCACATGCCGCCCCTTCTTGCGTTCGAACCGGGCCGTAAAAGTAAGCGCCCCGGGCTGGTCAGCGGTGAGGCGGATAGCCATCACCTGGTCGGGGAAGCTGCTGAATACCTCCCGTCGGAAGGTAACACCTCCGTACTGATAGGAAGTGGAGGTCAGCGCCTGCTCCAAATCCAGCTCTCTCCGGTAGTGGAGCTGCTCTCCGGCAGGATGCTCGAAGCGGATCATCAGATCGCCTGCGGTCAAATAATACCGCTGGCTTCTCGGTGTGCCGGAGAAGGCCATTTCGGCCAGCTGGTGGGCCTCCTTCAGCCTGCCCTCAAACAGCAGCTGCCGGATCAGCGGCAGATTCTCCAAGGCATCGGGATTGTTGCGGTCCCGCGGTCCGCCGTACCAGACGGAATCCTCATTAAATTGAATCTGCTCCTGCTCCACCGTTCCGTACACCATGCCGCCCAGACATCCGTTGCCAACAGGCAGCGCCTCCTCCCACACCTTGGCCGGAGCATCAAACCACATTGCTGTTTCCGATAGAAGAGTCATGAACTGTACCACCTTTTATAGGAATGAAAAAATGATAACCCTTTCAATACGCTTGCTACAGCTCCACAATGGCCTTGATGACGCCTGATTCCGGGCGGAGCCATTCTTCGTACTGCCCGATCATGTCCGCGAAGCCTGCCCGGTGGGTAATAAAGGAATCCGTATCAATTTTGCCTGTCCGAATCGCCTCAATCACATCCAGGAAATCCTCCCGCATGGCATTGCGGCTGCCCATAATGGCCATTTCCCGCTTATGGAAGTCGGGGTCATGGAAGGTAATATCCGACTTCACCAGACCCACGTACACCAGCCTGCCCCCATGGGCTACAAAATGGAGGGCCTGCTCCATGGAGCCGCTGTTGCCGGTGGCGTCGATGACAGCTACTGGAAAATCTCCTCCTGTTATCTTCTCCACCGCTGCCAGCGCTTCCTGCCCGGCAGTTACCGTTTCATCCACGGAAGCCCACTGCTTGCAGAAGCGCAGCCGCTCCTCATTGATATCCATGGCGATAACCCGCGCTCCCGCCAGCTTGGCAAGCCGCATGGCGCCCAGTCCGATTGGCCCTGCGCCGATAATCATGACCCAGCTGCCGGGACGGGCATCCGCCACCCGGACGGCGTGGGCGCCGATACAGAGGCATTCCACAATGGCGGCTTGCTCCGGAGCCAATCCCTCAGTTTTGACCAGATGCCGCAGGGGAACGGTCATATATTCCCGCATGCCCCCATCCTGATGCACACCCATCACGCTCATCCGGGTGCAGCAGTTGGTTTTGCCGCTGCGGCAGGCGATGCATTCCCCGCAATGCACATAGGGAATTACGCATACCTGGTCGCCGGGTGCCAAATCCGGGTCCTGCCCATTTATCTCTACGATTTCGCCGGACAGTTCATGCCCCAGCACCCGGGGATATTCGAAATACGGCTGCTTTCCCCTGTAGGCATGCAGATCTGTACCGCAGATTCCTACCCGGAGAATCCGCACCAGCGCTTCCTCCGGACCGAGTACAGGAACCGGTACTTCTTTCATCTCAAAGCGGCCCGGTTCCACACAAACGATGCTTTTCATTCCACCCGCACCTCCTCATTATGCTCCGGCCTGCCGCTATGCCAGGATAGACGCTGCACAGGCTTCAGAATCTCCAGCACTTTTTCCATCATGTCCGAGTCTGGCTCCCCCAAGGCAAAAGCGGCGTTGCGGCGGATATTCTCCGGGTTAGCCGTACTCACCAGGGTTGTGGGGATGCCGGGATGGCCCACGGAAAATTGAATGGCCAGCTTGGGCAGGGAATAGCCTTGGGCTTCGCAAAATTCAAACGCCCTCCGGCAGGCTTCGCGGATGGATTGGGTCGCCGGATGCCAGGCGGGGACCGGGTTCCCGGTTAACAGCCCCATGGACAACGGCGAGGCATTCACCAGCCCTGTCCCGGCTGCGGCAAGTCCGGGAAGCAGCTCCGTCAGCGAATCGTCATTCAGCGAATAATGGCAGTAGGATAGAATCACATCCACCGGATGGGCCTTCAGCACTTTTTTGAACATGGACAAAGGCAGCCCCGAAATCCCGGTATACCGGATTTTCCCTTGTGTCTTCAGCTCCTGCAGAGCAGGCAGCGCTTCCTCTATGATCTGGTTCACGTCGGCGAATTCAATGTCATGTAGATACAGAATATCCAGGTAATCCGTATGCAGCCGCTGCATACTTTCCTCTGCACTTCGGAGAATGCGGTTGTAGGAGAAATCAAATTTGTTCTCTCCGTAACGCCCGGCCTTGGTGCTGAGAATATAGCTGTCCCGGGGAATGCCCTTCAAGGCCTGGCCCAGCACCCGCTCCGCCTTCAACAGCCCGTAATAGGGGGAGACGTCCAGGTAATTCATGCCGCAGTCCAAGGCAGTATGGACGGTGCGGATGCTTTCGGCATCATCCGTTTCATGGAAAACCGAGCCCAAGGAAGAGGCTCCAAAGCTCAAAACCGGTACATTCAAATCTGTTTTGCCTAATCTGCGGTACTTCATGGGTGATTACTCCTCTTCCTTCCATTGGACGGCGACCACTCTTGCCGGGGCCCCGCTGCTGTCTCTGATTTTCACCGGGAGGGAAAACACATGCCACTGACCCTTCAACAGAGCCGGATCATCCAGCTGCAGACCCTCAGCGATCCAAATTCCCGATCCTAGCAGAGTCCGGTGGGTGTCCTCATTGTCCGGGCCGGTGCCCCCGATGCTGAAGTGGTCGATGCCCACTCCCCGCACTCCCTGCTCCACTAAATATCCGGCGCCCTCGCTGGACAGGTAGGGGGATTCATAAATAAACTCCCGGCTCCAGGAGCGTTTTTCTCCCCAGCCCGTATACAGGAAAACCACCGGTTCCCCGGACAGCCGTTCTGCATATGGCAGCAGGTCCGCCACCGTCACCGGTTCACCGGGCTTTTTCCCGTTCATATCAAGCACAACCAGCGTGCCCTGGAACCGTTCCACAGGAATAGCGTCCAGAGTCAGCCGGAAATCGGCCATATGGGCAGGCGCGTCCATATGCGTGGCGGTATGCAGGTTCATGGTCAGCTGCTCCAGATTCCAGCCGTCCCGAGGCCCGATCAGGATGTAGTCCAGCTTCGGCGGGGCAAACTCCGGCAGGACCGGGCAGTTGTGGTACAGCTCCTGGGACAGGTCAATCATTCGGGTGATGTTCACTTTAGCGCTCCTTTCTGATATTTTTATGTTACCGATAACAAAATAATAACACCGCAGTTTATATCGGTCAACTACATAGGACTTGAAAATTCACCGTGTATGTTTCATCATGGGTAATAAGGAATAAGCAGAAGCCGAAAGGAAGAAGTCCCCTTTATGGTCACCATATACGATATCGCCAAACGGGCCAATGTTTCTCCCATGACTGTTTCCCGTGTTATTAATAAATCGCCGCTGATTAAGGAATCCACCCGCCTGAAGGTGGAGGAGGTGATCCGTGAGCTGGATTATGTGCCCAATAAACAGGCCCGCAGCCTGACCTCCAAGGAAACACGGCTGGTGGCGCTGGTTATCCCCGATATTTCCAACCCCTTCTTCACCAATATCGCCCGTGGGGCGGAGGACAAGGCGCTGCAGCTGGGCTACCATCTGATTCTGGGCAATACCGACGAAAATCCGGACAAGGAGTCCCAATATATCGGCATGCTCATGTCCGCAGGAGTGGACGGAGTGCTGCTGGTGCCCTCCGGAGAGGCTTCGGCCAGCCATGTCAAAAAACTGGTGAAACGGAGTATTCCGTTTGTTTATGTGGACCGCATTATCCCCCAGGTGCCCGCAGACTCCATCTCCGGGGATAACTTACAGACCACCCGCCAGCTGGTGCAGCATCTGATTGCGTTGGGGCACCGGAAGATTGCCTTCATTAATGGGCCCTCCTCCCTCTCCAATGTACAGGAACGGGATCAGGCATTCCGGGAAACGCTGCAGCTTGCCGGGATTGAGCCCAATCCGGCTTATATGGTTGAAACTCACTTCAAACAGGACAACTTCGACGAGATTATCGCCAAGCTGGTTTCCCTGCAGCAGGGGGAACGGCCTACGGCCATCCTGGCGGCCAACAACTTCATCGGCGTGAATACGCTGCGGGCCTTGCGGACCCTGCAAATCCGCGTGCCGGAGGAGATGGCCGTCACCTGTTTCGATGATCCGGACATCATCCCGGATTACAATCCTTTCCTGACGGTGGCGAAGCAGCCCGCCTATGATATGGGCTTTCTCGGCATGCAGCTGCTTATCGAACGGATTCAGTCCGGCGCCCCCGCCAGCACGCGCAAAATCGTGCTGCCCTCGGAGCTGATCGTGCGCAGCTCCACCGGAAAGCCGCAGGAATAGGCGCTTCAGTGACGGAAGCGCGCGGAGGAAGCGATTAATGCAAAGGAGCTGTCTTCACCAACAGGTTTTCTGTTGGGGACAGCTCCTTTGTCTTGCTGGGCGGGGCAGATGCCGCACCGCGGCAGGACTAGCGCAGCGGGGGCTGATGTGCGGGGGCTGGTACGACGGGGACTGATGTGCGGGGGCTGATGGTGGGATTTGATAGGCGGGGCTGGTAGCGGATGCCCGAAAGGCTAACGGCGGTGAAAGCCTCTATTTGCCCAAAACGGGCAGCTTCCGCAGGCTAACGGCGGCCAGAGCCGCTATTTCCACCAATCGGGCATGAATTGCCCGTTTTGGAGACAAATAGCGGCGCTCACTTCCGTTAGATTTTCCCGGCCCCGTTTTTTCGCCAAATAGCGGCTCCTGCCGCCGTTAGAATCTGCGGGGGAAGCAACCCGCAGAGGATCAGGCCCTCAGGCGATCAGGACACAGCGCTACTACCCGGTTGAAGCTGACAGCAGTTCCTGTTCCCCTGTTTCCCTTTTCCGCCAACCAATTACTCCGCTGCTTCCGGCAGCTCCAGAAGCCACACCTCATAAGGCGGCAACGCGGCTTCCCCATTCAGGGCCGCTCCCGATAGCAGATCCTTCAGCGGGGTTTTCAGCTGCACCGGAGCAGGCTCCCCCGAATAGTTCAGGACGAACAGGAACCGTTTGTCCCCTGCTCTCCGGATACCCAGCTCCACCTGCGCCGGAGCCTCCAGGAAGTCAGCTGCCGGGGACACTAGCCCCAGCTCATCCGCAATGGCATCCACCACCGCTTCCGAAAAAGCTGCGCCGTAATACCACGCTTGTCCCTTTTCCACGAATCGCCGTGTCAGAGCAGGTTTGCCCGCATAATATTCGCTCGCATACTCCGCCAGGACCTCCGTGTCGGCATCCTCCACCTGCAGGATTTCGTTGAAGCCTTCTGCTTTAACACCTTCTGCCAGCCGGCTGTCCTTCCACCGCAGCTCCGCCGGGGCAACCGTTCCCTTCACCAGGGTGAAGTCCTCCACGGTGATGCCGCACAGTCCGGCAACGGGCCCCGGGAAGGGACGCATGTAGCAGTGGCCATGGATATTTTTAAAGCCGGTCCGGGCACCGAACAGAAGAATCCCTCCTTGCTCCACATACCGGGTGAGAAGCGCCGCCGTCTCATCCGTCATAATAGCCGGGTGCGGATACACAATCACCTTGTATGCGGCCAGCTCTTCCAGTGGCGTGGAAGCACGCAGCGTGATCATATCCGCCGGAATATGGCGGTGCTGAAGGCGTTTGTACCAGGCCCGGACACTTCGCCGCTGAAGCGGACCGCACCATGCATCGAGCTCCCCGTCCCAACTATTGTCGTAATCCTGCATGATGGCGACCTCTGCCTGGTAGGCGCTTCCGATCAGGCTGTTCCCCAGGCTGGCAAGTTCCCCGCCGATCTGTGCTATCTCCCGCACGCGGCGGTTGGGCCGGTTGTGGTAGTCATTAATGCCATGCCAATAAATTTCGGTACCTACCGTAGCCGTCCGCCAGCGGAAATAAACTAGCAGATCGGTTCCATGCAGCACAGACTGGTAAGACCACAGCCGGATTTGCCCCGGCTTGGGTGTACCCATGGCCATGGCGTCCACCCAGCCGCCCGGCCCGGACTGCTGCTCCATTACGCAGAAATTCGGCGAAATGGACCGGACCTGGGACAGCTTCATGCTCCATGCCCGGTCCAGAAGGGGCGCCTCCTCGTTGATTGTATCCAGGGAGCCAAACTGCGGATAAGAATCATACGAGAAGAAATCCAGCAGTTCCTCCGTCAGTTCATGGTTGTCCAGGTGCCCGAACATGCCGTTGGTGGTAATCCAATGCTGCGGCGCCAGCTCCCGGATAATCTCCGTCTGCAGCCTGGCGAAGGAAATTGTGATGTCTGAGATGAATCTTTTTTCGTCGAGGGCCATATGAGGGTTGGGGGAGCGGCTGACCATATGCCGGGTGAGATGCACCTGCTCCCAGGCGGTATAGGTCTGGCTCCAAAACACAGTGCCCCATGCCTCGTTCAGCTTGTCCAACGTCCCGTACTTGTCCTTCAGCCATTCCCGGAACGCGGCATGATCGGTTTCGGCGTAGAACACATCCATGTGGCAGTTAAACTCATTGTCAATCTGCCAGCCGATAACAGCGGGATGATCCTTGTAGGCCTCCACCATCTTTCGGACGATACGCTGGCACAGCTCCCGGTATTTTGCGCTGGTGTAGTTGGTATGCCGCCTCAGGCCATGCCGGTACAGCTCCCCTGTCACATCCGCATTCAGCACCTCCGGATACTTATGGGTCAGCCAAGCAGGGGGAGCTGCGGTTGGTGTGCCCAGGATCACCTTCAGCCCATAGCGGTGCGCCAGGTCCAACACCCGGTGGAACATAGCGAAATCGAATTTTCCCTCCTCCGGCTCAAAAATCGCCCAAGCAAACTCCGCCAACCGCACCACGGAGATATTCATCTCACGCATCCTGCGGAAATCATCCTCCCACAACGCCTCCGGCCAATGCTCCGGGTAATAGCAGACGCCCAGCGTTAATTTATCCATACGTATGGACTTTCCCATCCGCCCACATCCTTCCGTCCTTTGTCACCTTCATTGTAGCGAATGGGATACCCCGTTGAAATGACAAAATCCTGCGATTCATATTAAAATGTTGTTACAGGATATGAATCAATCATCTGAATTTATTATGAATGTGACTATTGGGTATCAAAATTTTGCGTTACTTAGGAGCAGCTATCCTATGCATGAGCACATCTATTTGCCCAAGCCGGTATTTCCCCGGTTTATCTGCTTTCCGGATTTTGTGGGAGGCTACAGCGATTTTCCCGAGCACCGGGTTAACCGGGAATACCGGACCAGCGAGAACAATATGGACCGGAACTATAACCTGCATATTGTGCTGGAAGGCAAAGGTTACCTCCATACCGGAACCAAGTCCTACGAGCTGACCCGGGGGCAGGGGTTCCTTTATGGACCCGGTCTCCGACAAACCTACCAGTCGGATTCCCGGGATCCCTGGAGCATCCGGTGGGTCCACTTCTACGGGACGCATCTGGAGGAGCTGCTGAACGGCAAAGGCCTGGACGACCCCTGGCTGTTCGGGCTGCTCAGCTTGGCTCCCATCGAAAGATTAATGGAGAAGCTGCTGCAGTTGGGACGGGGCTATCAGGTGGATGACGAACACAGGGTGGCCGCCACATTGTACGAGCTTTTGACCCGGCTGCAAGCTGATGCCACCCAACTGAACGTTCCAGCCACTCTGTCTGCGGACAAGCTTCGGACGGCAGCCAATTACGTCCGGGCCCACAGCCATGAGCCTGTGACGCTGGAGCAGGCGGCCATCATTGCCGGCTACAGTCCCCATCATTTCAGCCGGACCTTCAGCGCCGCTTTCGGCATGTCCTTCCCCGACTTCCTGCTGGAGGCCCGGCTGCTCCACGCCAAACGCCTGCTGGCCACCACCGGCTTGCCGGTCAAAACCGTCGCGCTGGAGGTAGGTTTCTCCCAAACCAGCTACTTCGGCAGGTGCTTCCGGGAGCGGGAGGGGATGACTCCGCTGGAGTTCAGGTATTTGCATACGCAGAGGGATTAGCCGTAGACGGAGTAGATGGTTGTTGAGGGGAAGCAGCTGGCGTAACGGAACTGAGAGGCTCTTAACCAACCTATTGGGTTGTTTTCCAGATTTAACGGAAATGAGAAGCGCTTAGAGGCTGCTGAGAGTGCAATTTGCGCCTCTTTTCCCTGCTAAGGTGCTCTCAGTTCCGTTACAATTCCAAAAGTAATATTTTGCGCCGCTAAGGGTCGCTGAGTTCCGTTAGCCAAATCCCCTGCCTGGCTGGTGTGAGGCTGGCCGAGTAGCGTTCACCGGGGACTGGCACGGCGGTGGGGCGCCGCAGAACTAAAGGTCAGCCAGCGCCCACCCAGCCAAGTCTATGCAGCCACGCTCAGCCACTCAGCCCCGCTCCTCAGCTCCGCCACTCAGCCTCGCCCAACGCAAAAGCAGCCTGCCGGAGGGGACTCAGGCAGACTGCTTTTATAAGCGGGTGGGCCAAGATGTGGCCCCCCCTTCCACGCCCGGCTTACATTTTGGCGGGATTAATATGGTCTGGTGCAGCTACCGGCTTGGCATAGCTGGTTTTGTCGGTGGCAGACACCTTGGTGTCGCCGTTGACCATCAGCTGCACCTTGCCTGCGCCTGTGGTTTCCGTCAGGGACAGAATCAGCGCCTGGGCTGCGCTGGCCGGAATCAGCTTGTCGGAACCCAGCAGCTTGTCGTTAAAGTTGGCGGTAACCACCGTGTTATCCTGGGACAGCTGGATTTGGAGCAGTCCGGTGTCCGGCGCCAATACGGAGGCCAGGCCCTTGCTGCTGTCCGGACCCTTGATAAGCTGTTCTACAGCGGCGGAGGCCACATCCTCGGTGCGCTTCACCATACGGGTCACCGGCACGTAGTAGCTGAAATCCTCCGCGGTTTTGTTCTGGAAGTACAGCGTTACCGGAACGGACTGGCCAGGGTTAAGGCCGCTGCCGAATTCCAGGTTGATCCCCATGGCCCGGCTCATCAGCGGATCTACCGGGGTTTTGGCCAGAGCCATCTCCTTCAGCTCCTTGCCCTCCACCCGAAGAGAGACCTTCTCCACATTGTCCAGCTCCGTCAGCGTCCATACCACAGCCTCCAGAACCTTGCGTTCGTCCTCAGCCTTGTAGTTGTTGAACTCCTTGGAGAAATCCACCACCGCCAGCTTTTGGTCGGCCTTCAGATCAATACCCTTGATGGCGGTGCCTTTGGGCAGAACGGCCTGGAAGCCGGTGGGAACGGCTGCGGCCCCTTCCACCATATACTCCAGTGACTTGCGCGCCACCTCCAGGGTTTTCGGGATGTACACCGATAACGGTGCCACCATGCCCTTGGGGTCCTTGAAGTAAAGCGTAACCTGCCTTCCGGTTTCCGCGGTGACGGGAACAGCAGAGGTTTGAACCGCGGCATCCGCGCCAGTGGGAGGCGGATCAATAGATTGTGCCCCTTCCTTCTTGTTGATCAGGGAGCAGCCGGTGGAGAGCATGGCGGTGACGGTTGCCACAGCGGCCAGCCGCAGCACGGTTTGCAGTTTCATGCCTGAATCCTCCTCTTGTTTGCCGCGGAGCTTGCCCCGCGGATTGTGGACTTGTTCTACTTGTACTATATGTATACGGGCCTGGCCGCATTTTATAACCTCATATTGTCCACTCGTCAAAAGAATCGGATCAGCATGAACCGCCGGCCGCCGCCAACTCCCTCCGTTAAGTAGTCGGGGCGCCGGGCCAGGTTTCCCCGGCATCGCCGGAGATGGCTGCCCTTAGTCCCGTCGGACCATGCTCCCCGACATATCCATGGATAGCTTCCGGCACCTGATTCAGGCTGCTCAGCGTAAGGAAAGCTCCCTTGGGCTTCACCGTGATATCCACCACATTGTAATGCCATTCATTGGGGGCGGGGATATAGATCACATGAATTCCCTGCTCAAGACCGGGAATAATATCCGTCCGCAGAGAATTGCCCACCATCCAGGTGATCGTGGGGTCAAAGTCCATTTTGTCCATAATTTTGGCCAGCGCCTCCACGTCCTTATGCTTGGAAATAAACACCCGGTTGTCAAAATACGCCGCCAGCTGCAGCTGGGAAATTTTACGCCACTGGTTTTTTTCCTCGCCTCCGGTATGCAGATATAGCTCATGGCCCGCCTTCTTCAGCTCCTCCAGCGTTTCGTACATATGGGGAAGCGGCTCCACCGGCATGGTAAACACACTGTAGCCCAGCTTCTCCAGCCGGTTTACCTCCTCTTCCCGGGGATTCCTTCTGGTTTCCTTGCAAAAATATCCATAGGCCGACATAAAGGACTGGGGCACATGGTCCACCGTCAAGCCGTTTTTGTCCACCACCGCCAGATCGTACTCCACCTGCTTGGCTTTTACCGTATCCGACGGAATCCCGGGAAACCATTCCTTCATCAGAGCGGCATATTGCTCATTAACCAGATGAAAATATTTATTGCATTCGATCAGCGTATCATCCAGGTTGAAAATAATGTTCTGCTTCTGCATACACATCCCCCTTTGCGCTTCATTATTTCCCCTGCCAGGTTTTGCTACTCGCCAGAAACTCAAAAAACGCCCATCCTCCCCCGCAATCCACAAAATGATATACTGGATCTATCAAAATCGAACGGGAGGATACATATGAGTAATGGCAGTGTGAGCGAAACCCCTTTTTTCTGCGAAAGAGACGGCTTGAGGATCCGGGGGATGCAGTATCTTCCTGATGGGGAGCAGAAAAAGGCAGCATATCCTGCAATTATCGTCAGTCATGGATTCACGGGTAATTATATGAGCGTTGCCGATTATTGCAGGGTATTTGCACAGATGGGATATGCTTCATTCAGCTTTCATTTCTGCGGAGGCGGCAGAATTGACGAGGATGAAAGCCTGAAAAGCGACGGAGATACAACGAAAACCACTATTCTGACGCAAATGGAGGACCTCATCGCTGTAAAGGATTATGTCAAAGAGCTTCCATTTGTGGATGAAGCAAATCTTATCCTGGTTGGGATAAGCCAAGGTGGCTTGGTGTCTGGCCTAACCGCCGCGAAATGCAAAGATGAAATTAAAAAACTCATTATGATTTATCCCGCACTATGTATACCGGATCATGCCAGAAGAGGCTGCCTCGGCGGCTCCCAATATGACGTTAATGATGTACCCGCAATCATAGATTGCAAGAAAACCCTGTTGGGTAAAGTCTTTCATGACACCGTGGTCTCCATGGATGTTTTCCTGGAATTGAGCGCCTATAAAGGACCGGTGCTCATCCTGCAAGGTCTGGAAGATGAAACCGTGAATTATTCTTACGCCATCCGTGCAAAGGAAAGTTATAAGGAAGGGCAATGCCACCTTCAGCTTATCCGGGATGTTGGACATAGCTTGGATGAAAAACAAAGAGAAAGTGCAGTTGCTTCCATAAGACAGTTCCTGCTGGAACGCAGGGAGCTGCTCACCATTGGTGTAATTATTACACAGATCGAAACGGCAACAGAGGGCGATTACCGGAAATCCGAGATTTATTTTACCGGTTATTGTGACACGGAGTATTTTCATGGGACGATTTTGCCGGGCGGTTGTGATACGCAGGAGTATTTTATGGATAAGCAGACTAAGATAAGAGCGGATTACACGTTGGCTGGTGTAGATATGGAAGGGAAAGCATGCCATCTTCACATCATCAATCAAAAGGTGGATGGGGAGTGGAAACCCACGGTGGAAACGGACAGTCGTAATCTCGCATGGCTCAACAATGCTGATTTAACAGCTGTTCTGGAAGGCAATAAAGAAGGACCAACGGTAAGAATATTCGGCAAAAAAGGAGAGTTGTTATGACCGGTGTTGAAATTGATCTGGTGGTCACCGACAGTCTGGAAGCGCTGCAATGGCTGGAGTCCGTATTTGAGGTGGAGCGAATCGAGGTATCCGATTTTGTGAAGGGGCAAAATGAGGCGATGTTCAGCCTCTACGGCACACGGTTCCATCTGCTGGATGAGAATCACCAGTACCATCTGTTTGCGCCCCAGCCGGGCAACCCTATGAGTGTCTGGTTCAATGTGACCGTGCCTGACATTCATGCCACGTACCACAAAGCCATGACAGCAGGCGGCAAGGAAATTCAGCCCGTTACCGAAATGCCCCAGATGGGCATGGCCAGCGCCATGTTCGCCGCCCCGTTCGGCTACGTATGGATGCTGCACCAGATCAACAAGGTGGTAGACCACGAGGAACGCACCAAAATTCTGGAGGAGATGGGGTTCGAACGGAGAAAATCTCCGGAATGATGAAAGGGAGGAGCCGGTTCAGCCGGTCCCTCCCCCTATCCATCGTCCTGCTTGTCGCCAATATCAGGAATCCGTGATACGGTCTGCGGGAATAAACCCGTTCCGCGACGTAAACCAACGACCTTCCTCCAGGAGCCTGCGGGCTCCTTTTTGCATGGTGGTGGAGGGTTCGTGGAGCCGGAAATCCTTTTTGTTTTTGCCCATGCCGAAAATCCAGCTGTAGATCAGCTCATGCTCCCGCTTCTGTCCGGCGCAGCGGGTGAACAGCCGGGAGAATCGGACCAGATTGGCATCCTCCGGCAGAATCTCCTCCACCTCGGTGCTAAGCAGCCAGCTGGAGCAGACAAATCCGCGGTACCGGGTTTCCGGGAAATATCGTTGGGCGAAGGCCCACGCCATCCGCATGGAGAGCGCCGCATCCTGAGGGGACATTCGGCTGCCGTCAGCCGGGATATGAATGTCGATGACCGGCTCCCCGTCCCGAACCACACAGGCATAATCTCCGGCAGGCAAACTCACCTTCCCGGTAAGGATGTTCCCGCCTGGGCCGATCAGGTTTGCGGTCACCGTTCCATCCACAGCCTCCCGCAGCTCCGTTACAAATTCCCCTTCCGCCGCAACAAAACCCTGCCCGTCCACCGCCAGTCCTGCCTCCGCCACTGCCGTCAGGGAGCCGTCCCGGAGCTTCCGGTAAATCCGTGATCCATACACAAAGGGTTTGCTGTACACAAACTGGAGCCGTCCCAGCCGGAACACCGTAGCCGTCATATGCCGGGTCAGCCAGCGGTAATCATCAATGCCCGCACGGCCTCCGTGAAGCTCCCGGTAGTTCTTGGCGCGCAGGTCGAAGTCACACAGTGTATCCGCCAGCACCTGGCGCGGATAACCGCGGTCCCGGTAGATCGCCGCGAGACGGGGAAAACCCAGCCCGTACACATAAGCCAGGTAACAGTCCGCATCCTCCCCAAGCGCTTGCTCCAGCTCCGCCCGGCGCCGGGTGTACATGGCCCAAAACTGCGGCTCGCCCCCTTCCCCGTAGAGCAGGTCCAGCAGCTCCTCCGCCAGTGCGGCCAGCCAACCGCAGTCCGCCGTTTTCCGGGCGACCCGTTCCATTCCCGCCAGGAGTCCGCGGTCGGTTATATACCGGGCCAGCCCTGTCATGGTCGTTTCGGACTTGCACCGGTGCGCCGGTAGACGCTGGTCCCGGCCACCACCGTTTCCTTGACGGAAATTTCACCGGCAGCAAGGTCATAATCGAACAGTGTCAGATCGGCCACGGCGCCTTCCGCAAGCACACCCCTGCCGCTCATCCCCATCACCCGGGCCGGACGCTCCGTAACCGCCGCCACCGCTTCGGCAAGGTCCATGTCCGTGTAGCGCACCGCATTGGCAATGCCCGAATCCAGGCTCACGGCGGAGCCTGCCAGAATCGCCGGATTGGCGGCGGTCTGCAGCCGCTCATTCTCCAGCAGCTCCACATCGCCGCCGATGAGGCTTTGGTAGCGCCCTGGGGCCATCCCGCCGAATTGGGTGCAATCGCTGACCAGGACCGAGCGGCTGCCCTTGGCCCGCAGCATCACCTTCAATACCGGTGGGGCAAGATGGTGGCCGTCAGGAATAAAGGTCCCCCACAGCCGGTCCTCCGCCAGCTGCTGCCAGATGTAGTTGGGGTGGCGGGGCAGCACCGGCTGGGAGCCGTTTCCCAGATGGGTAGACACCGTAGCACCAGCCTCCACCGCCGCCTCAATTTCATCGCTTGAAGCCATGGTGTGCCCGATGGCCACAACCACGCCGCTGTCCGTAAGCCGCCGGATAAAGGGGATGGCCCCCTCCCGCTCCGGGGCCAGAGTCACCATCCGGATCAGTCCGCCGGCCGCCTCCTGCAAACGCTGGAATTCCTCCCATCCGGGATTGCGGATAAACTCCCGGGGATGGGCGCCCCGGCTGCCGTCCTCGCCGGAGAGGTACGGGCCCTCCATATGGATGCCCCATATGGACTTGGCCTCCGGGCAGCCGCTGCCGCAATAGGCCGCAACCGCCGCCATTGCCTGGCTCATCCGCTCGTAGCTGCCGGTAATCACCGTGGGCAGGTATGCTGCCACACCCCGCTTGTGCAAGGCGCGGGTAACCCCTGCCACATCCTCCGGCGTGGTGATGCCCCCATTCAGATCATATCCGCCGAAGCCGTTCAGCTGCAGATCGGTCCAGCCTGCCGAGATATACGGCAAACCCGGATGCTCTCCCCCGGAGAGAGGGCGGATGCCGCTAATCCTCCCCCCGGCATCCACCTCAACCTCCACAGCCGCACCGCCTGCGGCCAATCTCCCTTGCCAGATCATGCTGCCGCCTCCTTTTGTCCCGCCGTGCCTGCCCGGTGATTCAGGTGTCAGCACCAGGCGTATACCAGCGCCGCCGATTCCTTGTCCAGGAACAGCTGCCAGCTGGGATGGGTTTTCAGAATCGTGGCCGGATACCGGCTGTCCACCTCCTGCTGCACCGTATCAGCAATGGCCTGGGCCTTGGCGGCGTGGGGCACCACCGACACAATGTGCCGGCTTCGGAGAATCTGCTTCACCGTCATGCTGATGGCCTGCTTCGGCACCTCACCGTTGTTGGCAAACCAGCCCTCGTTGACCTGCTGGGCCTTGCAGGTGTCGCTGAGATTCACTACCATATACGGCTCCTCCACCTGGAAGTTGGCCGGCGGATCATTAAAGGCGATATGCCCGTTTTCCCCGATGCCGATCAAGGCCAGGTCCACCGGCTCCTCCGCGATGCGGCGGTTCAACTCCTCTACCACCTGCCCCGGGTCGCCCTCCCCATTCACCAGCCAGGCCTTGCCCACGGGAACGTGCTGCAGGAACCGCTCCTTCAGATATTTGCGGAAGCTGGCCGGATGGGATTCCGGAAGCGCCACGTATTCATCCAGATGGAACATCTCCACCTTATCCCATTCGATATCCATTTTGACAAAATGCTTGAAGAAGGGAAACTGGGAGGCACCTGTGGAAAGCACGATTCGGGCCTTGCCCTGGGTGCGCACCGCCTCCTGGATAATGGCCGCGCTGACCCGCGCCGCCTCCAGTCCCATTTGATCCGCATGTTCGTATATATTCATTTTCATGTTGATTTCCTCCTCATGAATGGGAATTGTCTGGTCGATTGTATAGCTATCCCTGCCGAAACTCATCCAGATGCACCATCCGCTTCTCCAAACGGGAGCGCTCTGCGGCGAAGGCCATCAGATGGCTCTGAATGGAGGCTCTGGCCGAGGTGGCGCTGGTATGGGCGCCTTGGGTACGTACGGTTTTCACGAAGTCGGCCACCAGCCGGCTGTCCCCGCCGCCATGGCCCACATGTCCCCCTGCATCGGTCAGCCGGATGTTCTCCTCCTGCCCGCTGCCGAAGCGCCGGATTTGAATCTCGTTGGTTTCCATGGTTGCCCGGATTTCGCCCTCCGTGCCCATCAGCTTCAGGGTCCGGTTACACTTTTCCGTAAAGGCGCTCATAGTAAAAACGGCAGTAATCTCATGCTCGAATTCCATACTGACCACCTGGTGGTCCACAACATCATTGTCGCAGTGGTACACGCAGCGCCCGAAGGGGCCTTCCTTGATCGCTTTGTAGCGGGCCTCATAGCTGGGGTCGCTGCAGGCGGCCTCGGCCTTCCAGCCCCCATTTTCAATCAAATAAATGTTGGGCGCGTAATATTTGCACTCCTGGGAGACGGGACAGCCGTCGAGACAATACTTGGGCGCTCCGGGAGGCGCGAATTCCGGGCGAAAATAGGTGAGATGCCCGTAGGAGGCCACACTGAGACAGTCGCCTCCCGCCAGCCAGGCCATCATATCCAGATCATGGCAGGATTTCGCCAGAATCATCGGACTGGCCTCGCCGCTTTTGCTGAAGTATCCCCGGACATAGCTGTGGGCCTGATGCCAATACGCCACATTTTCGTTATGCTGGATGGACATCAGCCGGCCGATCCGCCCCTCGTCTACCAGCCGTTTGATTTCCTGGAAAAACGGAGCGTAGCGCAGCACATGGCAGATGGTGAGAATCCGGTTGTACTGCTCCGCCTGGCGGCCAAGGGCCACACATTCCTCCCAGTCGGGGGACATGGGCTTCTCCAGCAGCACATGGTAGCCTGCTTCCATGGCCTTCATGGCCGGTTCAAAATGATCCTTGTCCCGGGTGCAGATAAACACGGCATCCGCCAGCTTCGGTCCGGCAAACAGCTCATCCCAGCTGCCGAAGCAGCGTTCATCGGGGATGGAGAATTTCTCCCGGAACCGTTCCCGCCGCTCTGTCCGCGGATCGGCCACCGCCACAATCCGCATATTGTATTGGCGGTCCAGGGCAAAGCTGCTATAGATCATGCCACGCAGGCCCGCACCGATGACGGCTACCGTTACGGTCGCGGACAGGTTGGTCCCGGTTGGCCCGGCGCCGCTCTCCGCAGGCTGATTCATCCCCATCTTCAACTTCGTATCCATTGTCAATCCCTCCTCGTGGCTGTCGCCGACAGCCACTGCTCAAGCTCCGCCAGGTCCAAAACCTCAAGAACTCCCGGCATCACGATACTCATGGCATCCTCTTCGTCATATTCCGGTGCAGCCACCCATTCTTCTATTCCGGCGAAGGAACCCACGGACGTTTCCGGGACTACCCGCTCCTCCAGGACCGCCGCCAGGCGCACGTAGAAGGCATAGAGGTCAGGAGCGTAGAAGGTAACCCGCTCTCCCGGAGCTCCCAGCCAATCTGCCAGCGCCAGGGACCGCAGCACATCGTGGATACGGAGTGCGGCCAGGCTGTCTCCCAGCCACAGCAGCTCATCGGCCAGCTTGTGCAGGATACCGAAAAACCGGCGGGATGGTTTGCCGTAGAGGGGATAAGGCTCGTCTGGGCCTTCCCCCGACACATTCAGCACCAGCACGGAGCCGCCGTGACGGCAGGTTTCGGTAAGCCACTGCCAGTGTGGGGAGAGCCGTGAGGTTCCTCCCTGCCATACCGCCACAGTCAGGGGAAGCGGTGTCCCGGCGGCGTTGGCGGAGGTGGCGGCGCTCCGAAACAGATAGCCGCTGTTCATGATTCCCGGCTGGGACCACCAGAGCAGATTATCCGCCAGCAGCCCCTCCGTTTCCCCCAGCGGCACCCGCCTTGGGTTCAGGCTGCAGGTTTGGCGTGGGGCCACCACCCGGTTGGCCAGCCATTCCCGGGCCTGCTGCAAGGCTTCGGCAGGGTCGCGGGCGGCCCGCTCCTGCCTGAAGCGGGCGGCCAGCTCCCGGTTCTCCTCCAGCACCGAACGGGAGCGGGGAGCGGGCCAATCCAGCCGCACCTGTCCCGTGGCGGTGCAGATCAGGCTGTCTGTGGACAGGGCCGGCAGCTCCTCCGCCGGGGCCTCCCATTCCTTGCCGTTCAGCGTCCGGCTGAAGAAGGAAGCCGCCTCTGATGCCAGCCGGTCGGTATAACGGTGGGTTGTGGCATCCTCCTCAAGCTGCAGCGCCCCCTCTCGGCCCAGCATACCCCAGAACCGGCGGCAGCGCTCCACCGTCTGCCGGGTTGCTTCAATGGGGAAAAAATCATACTGCGCCGCCAGCACCAGAAGCGGCTTCGGTGCAAAGGCCAACAGCAGGTCCTCATGGTCGAAACCCTCCGCCGACCACCCCGGCCACACCTGCTCCGCATCCTGCACCCCTCCGGCATGCATATACTGCTGCCGGTTCATGATGAAGGTGCCCGGTGCAGCAGCAGCCAGCCGGTCATCGCATACCATCAGCATGGCGGTTTGGGTGCCTCCGCCAGAGTTGCCCGTGACCCCCAAGCGCTGGGGGTCCACCTCCGGGCGGGCGGCCAGATAATCCAGCGCCCGGATGGCATCGTGAACAAAGTAGCGAGCGATGCTGTGGCCCGCCATATAACATTGGGCCCCCAGCTGCTGATGCTCCTTGGTGCCCCACACCGGGGGGCGGTTCGGGTCCGCATTCTGCGGCCAGGACAGCCGCTCCCCCTGGCCCAGAGGATCAAGGGCCAGTACGATGAGGCCCGCCTGCACCAGCCGGAGAACAACCCGGTGATAATACGGGCTGTGTTTGCCCTCCAGCTCATGCCCGGCTAGGAACAGCACCGCACCGGTCTGTTGTTCTCTTATGCGGGGCAGATACAGATTAGCGGTTGCATAATGACCCGGCCTGGGCTCCAGCACGAGATTCTCTACGGAGTAGCCATCCGCCTCATGCCGTGCCGTCAACTTGGCTTCGAGGGAACCGCTGGCCGTGGGAAGACCGCCGATCGCGTGGATAAACCCCTCCCTCACCTGTTTTTGGCGCAGCCGCAGCTCCGTCTCACCGGAAATGCTGTCCCGCATCTTATCCCCTTGGGCAAACGCCTCATCCGCCCGACTGTAAATATGCCGCTTCAACTGATCCTTCGTCTCATACAGGGTGCACACATACTGCTCCAGCCCGGCTACACTTCCCATGTTACCGGCTCACTTCCTTGCCGGCAGCCACCCATTCCTTCACATCGGGAAACGGCAGCGCCCGCCCTTCGGCGATGGATCTGTTGGCTATGGCACCGATTAATAGGGACTCTGCGCCGACAGCGCTGCCGGCCTGCTGGCCCAGCAGGTCCTCCACATCCCCCAGAAACAGCGCCCGGCGGAGTTTGGCGTCACCGCCGCCATGCCCTGACGCGGAGGTGTCCACCTCTACGGTCTCGATGGTGCCGTCCGGCCGGAAAATCCGGATGGCGCTTTGGCTCCCCTGCATATCCGCATTGCTGTATATATTGGTCAGCTCCATTCTGCCCCCGCTGCCGTTGATGGCTGCCCGCCAGCCCTCATAGGGGCTGTAGGCCACCAGGGAATAGGTAAGCATGGCCCCGTTTTCGTATCCCACATTGACCGACATGGTGTCGTAGATGTCGATCCGCTCGTCGAACAGGCAGCGGTCCCGGATATAGCCGTCCTCATGCTCGGCCTCATAATAATAGCGGCGGATAAAAGGGTCCTGCTCAATGTCCATATAATATTCGCACTCCGCCTTGTAGCCGCAGGTGAGACAGCGTTCGCCGCGTTCGGTGCGGCCGTCCCCGTAAACCCGGCGCTTCCCGAGGGCGTGAACCTCCCGGGGGCGGCTGTCCATCCACCAGTTGATAATGTCAAAATGATGGGTGGACTTGTGAACGAGAAGCCCCCCGCTGTTGGCCATCTCGGCATGCCATCTGCGGAAATAGTCCGCACCATGGCGCCGGTCCAGGAACCATTCCAGATCAATCTGGTACACCTGCCCGATGGCCCCGGCGAGGAGCAGCTCCTTCACCGCCGCAAAATACGGGGCAAACCGCAGATTGAAGGTGACCGTCACCTTTTTCCCCGTAGCCTGCTCCGCTTGGAGAATGGCCCGGCATTTCTCCTCGTCGATGGTCATGGGTTTTTCGGTAATCACATCGCAGCCGAACTCCAGCGCCTGGATGATATACGTGTGATGGGTATAGTCCGTGCTAGCCACAATCACCGTATCCGGCTTCGTCTCCTCCAGCATCAGCCGGAAATCACCGTACACCGGCACCCCGCCGCATTCCCCGCTCAGCAGGTTGGCCCGGACCGGGTTGATGTCGTACACCCCCTTAAACAGGAGCGTATCCTTCCATTCGGTTGCCATGGGTTTGGAGAACATGTGCAGAGCCCGGGAGCCCGCACCTACCAGCACATATGTTTTCATGTTGACCTCCTAAGAGCTTTCCCGTAGGGAAAGCTGACTTCGTAAGCATCTACTGAGCTTTTCGTAAGAAAAGCTTGTTTCGTAAGCATTCGCTGAGCTTTCCCAAGGAAAGCTGACTTCGTAATACGGGGCGGTTATCATTCTAACGGCGGTGAGCGCCGCTATTTGCCCCAAAACAGGGCATTTCAAAATCTAACGGAAGCAGGAGACGCTATTAGGCTAAAAAAGGGCTGGCAGCGGCCAAAATGATGCGAATAGCGGCTGTGGCCGCCGTTAGATTTTGGGAGGGACTGTTTTCGCGGAAATAAGGGCTCTAGCCGCCGTTAGAATCCGCCGATGCCCGCTGGCCCAAAAACTCCGCCGAGAACATAGCATCTGCAAACCACCCGCCGACGTTTCCGCTCCATTTTCACACTGCTGTCCTTGCCTGCTTCCCTCATCTGCTGTCTTCACCGCTCCCCCGGGTCCCCTAAGCCCCTACCCCTTCAGCCCCGTTGAGGCGATGCCCTGCACAAATTGCTTCTGAGCAAACAGATACACAATCACCACCGGCAGCGTAGTGACTACCGCTCCTGCCATAAGCAGCGCCTGGTTCACATTCTCCGACTTGAGGTACAGGAGCCCCAGAGGCAGGGTGTACAGCTCCTTGTCCTGCAGATAGATCAGCGGCCCCAGCGTGTTGTTCCAGGCCCCCATGAAGGTGAACACACCCAGCGCAGCCAAGGCCGGCCGGCACAGCGGCAGGTAGATCCGGAAGAATATCCCCGGCGGCGAACAACCGTCTATGGTAGCCGATTCATACAGCTCCTTGGGCAGTGAACGCAGATATTGCAGCATCAGGAAAATCCCGAAGGCGCTGCCCAGATAGCTGGGAATAACCAGCGGATAATAGGAATTCAGGGCATGAAACTCCTTCCAGATGAAATAGGTCGGAATCATCGTCACCTGGGAGGGAATCATCAGCGTCGCCAGCATCACCAGATGGATGGGACCCCGCAGCTTAAACTTGAACATGGCCAGGCCGAAGGCCACCATAGAGCAGGACAGGAGCGCTCCCACCATCTCCAGGGCCACCAGCAAAAAGCTGTTCCAGGTATATCGCCCGAAATCCACCTTGCTCCAGATGGTGGCATAATTCTCCCAATTCAGCGGGTTCGGAATCAGCTGCGGCGGCATCTGCGAGATTGCCCCTACCGTCTTGAGGGAGGTGGAGAGCATCCAGATAAACGGGAACACCATAAATACCGCACCGGCGATGAGCAAAAGATAAATGGGTATCCGGATGAAAAGCGGCGTTGTTTTAGTCATAGTGCACCCACCTCTTCTCAAAGGTCTTCTGGAACAAGGTAAAGGCCAAAATCACCAGGAACAGCAGCCAGGCCGTAGCCGAGGCGGGTCCCATCTTAAACAGCAGGAACGCATCCCGGTAGATCAGCAGGTTGGGCACCATATTTTGCTCCGGAATACCCGTAGTGATCGAGCCAAACAGCCCCAGGAATACATCAAAGGCATGAAAAGCCGAGATAGTGGACAGGATCATCACCAGATAGACCATAGGCGTTACGATGGGAAACACAATGCTGGTCAGCTGCTTCCAGCCCGATGCGCCGTCAATCTGTGCCGATTCCAGCACCTCCTTGGGCACATTCTGCATGCCCGCCAGAAGAATGATCATGGATTGTCCGGCTCCCTTCCACACATTCACCACGGCGATGCTGGCAATAACCACCAGCCAGTTGGGGCTGTCGATCCATTTGCCAGGACCGATGCCCATGGTCCCCAGAAACCAGTTCAGCACGCCATATTGGTTGTTGAACATCCACACCCACACTACCCCGCCGGCAATCCAGGGGGTCACCACAGGCAGAAAGTACACCAGGCGGAACAGGGACTTGGCCCGGATGGACTGGTTCAGCATAAAGGCCACCAGAAAAGCAAGCACCGTCTGCAGAGGAACAAATATCAGGGCAAATACAAACACATTTCGCATCGATACCCAGAACTCATGCTTTTGCAGCGTACGGACCCAATTGTCCAGCCCAATCCAGCGGGGAGGATTAAACAGGTCCCACTCAGTAAAGGAAATATACGTCGAGAATATGACGGGAAACAACAGGAATACCACCACATTGAGAACAAAAGGAAGGGTAAACACGTACCCCCAGATTCCTTGTTTGTGCATAGCAAAACCAGCCTTTCTGTTACCCCCGGAAGTCCGTCTTACCATGCTGCTTCCGCATCCGGGGGCCTGATTCTTCCCGCTCTACTTCTTGCCGTCCAGCACGTCCTGCACCTTCTTGTGGATATCCTTGGCGCCGTCCTCCACCTTCACATTGCCCTTGACGATTTCGTTGACCACCTGCTGGACGAGGATTCTCCATTCGCTCCATGTGGCGTTTTCATCCAGAGTCACTCCACCCTCGGCAATCCCGTCTGTAAAGGCCTTTTTGTTCAGGGGTTTGGTTTTACTGTCATTGAGCAGCGCATTGGCCGATTTCTTCACGGGCAGAGTGGAGCCGCTTTGGGCCACAACCGCCTGCGCCTTGTCGCCCAGATAATACTTGAGGAATTCCCACGCCGCCCCCTTGGCATCCTGGGAGGCCCGGGAGGAGATCAGCCAGGAATTGGCCACCATGGGCACGTAGCGTTTGCCGTCGGCGCCTTTGGGGATCTTCACCGTATCCCAATCCGTATCGGGGAAGCTTTTGTTCATATTGACCTGGAGGCTGTACTGCATAAAGTACATCGCCGCCTTGCCGCTGGAGAAGGCCTCCAGCTCGCCCCCGCTGGCTTTTACAAAATCGACATCAGCAAAATAGCCATTCTTGAGCCCGTCATACAGCTGGGTGAGGCCGGTTATGGTCTTGGGGTCATCAAACCGGGACTTGGTTTTGGTATCATCAAGAGCAGAGCCCCCAGCCTGCTTGATCCAGGGAAACCAGCCGTTGGTGATGGAATAGGAGCCGATAAAGCCGAATTGCGAGGGTTTGCTGGAGGCATCCTTAACCGTCAGCTTTTTGGAGGTTTCGATAAGATCATTGAAGGTCCAGTCATCGGTGGGAAGCGGTACTCCGGCTTTTTGGAAGGCGGTTTTATTGTAGGCCAGAGCCACCGGGTTAATGCCATGGGGCACACCCCAGACCTTGCCCTCAGGTGTTTTGGCCGAAAAAAGCCCGTCGATGTACTCATCGGCCTTCAGATCCTTGGCGATGTAGGGTGCCAGATCCTCGGCCACTCCGCGTTTCCCGTAGCTCAGGATAGTGGCGTTTTCCTGAAACCATATATCCGGCATGGTATTCCCGGCAATCTGGGTGGCAATTTTGGAGGTGAAGTCGCCCCAAGGCGCTTCCTGAATCTCCACCTTGATGTGGGGATGCTCGGCGATAAAGCCGTCGATAATCTCCTTGCTGGTCACCTCGTAGCTGCCCGGCAGACCCAGCTTCAGCGTCACCTGCTTTTTGGGGGCGCCGGATGCTCCGGCGGAGCTGCCCGGTCCGGGGGAGGAATCGCCGCCGGAGGAAGAGGACGAACATGCGGCAAGAGTCATTGCCCCCGCCAGCAGCAGAATGCCTGCACTTGTACCTTTTTTCATTTTCACATACCTCCTCAATAGATATTGATTCTAGTAATCGATTTCTATGTGAGAGTATATCACATGATTATAAATACCGCCAGAAAAATCTAATATATTCTTGCTTCTGCGTCAAAATACCTTACATAACATTTGTTTTCCCCGTTACCGTTCGCTTTTCCGCATGATATCCAGTCCATTTCCTGTAATCGATTTCCATAAACGTCATCATTTCTGCCAATAAAAGAAGCGCTTACAATTTAAACAGAAAATAACCGGCCCTTCCCCTGGTTCTCCGGCGGAGATAACCGCCTTTCATATTCTTCACCCTCCTTTGAATTTCACCTGTTTGCGCTCTTTAACGCGTCCCCTGTTTCGTTATTCCGTTTTTGCTCCCTGCAAAGCTGGACTTTGCTGCATCATAAATTATGCAGTAATCGATTTCTATTGCGATTATAACATGGGATCACCGTTTTGAATAGCGCTTTTTCAGAGCAAGTTTATTGCTGCCCCGTCAGGCATGCCAAAAAGAGGATGCGTCAACATCCCCTTTACAGCTGAAAAAATAGCCTCAGTCCCCGGTAATATCGCGGACCGATTTGCGCTCCAACAGCTTGGGCTGCAGCACAATATCAAACATCGGCCCGGCATCGTCCATCATATCCATCAGCATTTTGCAGGCCATCTTACCCATTTCGTAGTCCGGCTGTTTGATGGACGTCAGAGGGGGGTGAATCATCTGGCCCACATCAATGCCGTCGAAGCCCACCACGGAAATATCCTGGGGCACCTGCAGCTCCCGCCGGGAGAGCTCATTAATCACCCCGAAGGCCATCATATCATTGCAGGCAAAAATCGCCGTAGGCGGATTGGGACGGTCCATCAGCTTACCGGCCAGTCTTTTGCCGGAATCAAATTCATACACGGCGTTGTAAACCTCATCCGCGGGAGATTCCTCCACCATGGGCTCCAGACCTGCCGACTGCATGGCCTCCAGGTAACCCTGGCAGATGCTCCGGCGGCTGGGGCGGTCTATTTTGGAGGTGACATAACCGATCTGCCGGTGGCCCTTGGCTTGAAGGTGCCGGGTGGCCATAGCCCCGCCTTTATGATAATCGAACTCGATTTGGGAGATACCCTCCCCTTCGATCTTCTGGTCGATGGCGATGACATGCAGCCCGCGGTCCAGCAGGCTTTTCAAAAGCCGCTTGTCCTTGGATATGGAGGAGATAATCAGTCCCTTCACCTGCTTTTCCACCAGGGTGCGGATATATTCGTCCTCCAGAGCCGGGTCCTGCAGCGAGTTGCACGTGATTACCGTAAAATTGTGCTGGCGCGCCACCTCCTCCACCCCGAACAGAACAGAGGAGTAGAAGGGATTGATAATGGATGGAATAATAACGGCAATGGTCATGCTGGAATTCATCTTCAGCTGTTTGCCCAGCAGGTTGGGAATGTAGTTGGACTCCTTGGCGATCCGCTGGATCTTCTCTTTCAGCTCCTTGCTCACGGGGTAGCTGCTGTTGCTCAGCACCCGGGAGACTGTCGCCGATGAAACATTGGCCATTCTTGCTATATCATGGATGGTGACCGGCTTGTTCATACATTCTCCTCATTTTTACAGTAATCGGTTACTATCCAGTATACAAATTGGACAGGCAGAAAGCAATAAGGGACCTCCAAGAAAAAACAGCCTCCGCTACCGGAGACTGCTTCAGTTACATCTTTATGCCCCATCATCCTTTGCTCAAACCATCCCGCCAAGCTCCCGGAAGTCCTGCTGTTGCGGCCAAAGCCGTGCAGGAAGCAGGAAGATAAGAGCAGTTAGCAAAACCGCGCTGCCCACCGGGAGCAGCACCGTACCGGCCGACAGGCTGATGCCGATATGCATCAGGAGAGATAAACCTAGCTTCACCAGCCCAACGTATAAGCCCAAGGAAAGCAGCAGGCTGAAGAGAAGGGAAATAACCGCCTTTACAGCCGTATGCCGGAGAAGGAAGCCGCTTCCCAGCCCCATGGCGCGAATGACCAGACCTTCCCGGTAATCCTGGAGAATTCCCATACAGACGAGATTCAGATTAAACAGGATGGAGGAAAAAATGCAGACGGCGCAGAGCCATTTGAACACGGCCAGAAAGTCACTGATCATCTTCGCCAGATATTCCCCCTGAAGGCCCACATGCAGGGTGATGATGCTGCTCACCCCCTCCTTGAACCGGCTGGAGTCCGCTTTAATCAGGAACGAAACCCGCTCGCTCCCCTCCTGGGCCACCGCCGGCTTCAGAATATCCCACTGGTTGATGCCCCCCGCTTCGTATACTCCCTTAATTGGAAGCTCCACCGGCTCCCCGCCAATTTCCGTCCTCAGGAGGCTGCCCACGCCGATGCCCAGCTTATCCCGGAAGCTGGAGGAAATCAGCACCCCGTCGGCCGGACCTTCAAACACATCCTCCCCCTCCAGCAGCTTGTAGCGGACCTGATACTCCTCCGGCTTCAGCCCGCTTACCTGAACGGGGCGGCGGACACCCTCCCGGTCTGTCACGAATCCGGAGCGCACATACAGCTTGGTATAACCGGCCACGTCCGGCGTCTCCTTCAGCGCCTGCTCCAACCCGGCCGGATCACCGGTGGCAGCCAAGTAATTATAGGAAAGTTTCGCCTCTGTCCCTTGATTGAAGCTGTCCCGGATGGTTTGGTCCAGTGTAAACCCGATCAAGAGAAACAGGATGGTCAAGCCCAGACTGAATACCGTTACGGCAAAGGAATGCCGGTTGGCACGCAGGCTCCGTGAGCTGTAAAGCATCAAGCGGCTCCGGTACGGCCATGCGGATATGACCCGGATACCCAGTAGGGCAATGCCGAAGAAAAGCCCGGTGAACAGAAGAATCAGCATACTGCTGAGAAGCGCCGAGGACCGGCCCACATAAACGGCATAGACAATCAGTGTAACCAGTCCAAAGCCTACGGACAGCCAGGTGATTTTGCGCCGGGATTTTTTCCAGGAAACAGCATCCCCGCGGACCACAGTCAACGGATGAATGGCGTCCATCGCCATGGTGGCAATAAAGATGAACACTACATAAATAAATATAAATAATAGTGCACCCGAACCCACCATGCGCAGCGCCCCAAAGCCGCCTGAGCTATCCGGCACTCCGTTAAACTTCAGCAGATGCCTGGCGATGGGGATACTGAGGAGAGCCCCAAGAAGCACAGCAGGCACCAGCAGTAAACCAAGCTCCGCCCGCAAGGCGGTCCGCAGGGCCTTCACCGGTGTACCCAGCATCCGGATGACAGCCGTATCCCGCTGCCGTTGCATTATAATCATGAAGATACTGCTCAGAACCGACAGCAGCGTCATGATATAGCTAAGAGTATGGAGAATGGTCAGGGCAGCCGTATTGGTATTCAGCTTGGCCTGGATTTCCGCCAAACGGTCGTCCACCGTGGAATATTTGAAGCCGGGTTCGATTTGCGCCAGCTGCTCCTTGAGCTTCCCGCTGTCCCCGCCGTCAAGCAGAAAGAGAGTGACAAATGGAGTCCGGCCCATATTGTGAAAGCCGGCCGTTTTGCCGTAGCCCAGCATTTCCGATTGCCCGTCCACACCGTACGCCGCCTGCTCTACCCCCACTACCCGGTAAACGCGTCCGCCCACTGTCACTGAGCCGCCTTCCTTCACATGCAGCTCATCCGCCAAAGCTTTATACAGGAGGATTCCGTCCTCCGACAGATCGTAATCCCCGGCCACAATATCGCCGTAAGCCTGGATAGCGCCGTTCTGGAAAGGGACGGAGTATACTCCTGCGGTTTTGACGGTTATCCCTTCCCCCCGGAGCTTCTCTACCGCCTCCCGGAAGGCGCGGGATTCATACTCCGCCTCCACCTTTAACCCCGCCCCGTTGAGCTCCGCCGCCTGCCCGTTTAAGGCAAGCTCGGTCCGGGCCATAATCTGCGGAATCGCCAAGGCAATGCTGACCGCAATCACCACCGACAGCATGACGAAGCCGTACAGCAGCCTCTGGCTCCGGAGCATTCTCAGATTATACAGTCTGAAGAGCTTGATCCACTCCAAGGACCTCACCCCCGTTCAGCACAATCCTGCGTTCACCCATGTCGCCGATCTCTCTGTCATGAGTCACGATCACCAGCCCGCAGCCGGTTTCTCTCCGGGTGAGCAGCAGCAGCCCCAGCACCAAACGGCTGTTTTCCCGATCCAAAGCTCCCGTCGGCTCATCGCACAAAAGCACCTGGGGATGGTTCACCAGAGCCCGGACAATGGCTACACGTTGGGCCTCCCCGCCGGACAACGACTTGACATTGCTGTTGGCCTTGTCTGCCATCCCCACCTTTTCCAGCAGCTCCATGGCAGCCTTGCGGCCGGATCTGCCTTTATGCCGGGCGTCCATGGCCAGAAGCAGATTTTCCAGCGGGTTCAGGCAGCCGATCAGATTGGGATTCTGGAAGATCAGTCCGATCTTGTCCCGGCGCAGAGCCGACAGCTCCTTTTCCTTGCGGAAATCCACCTGCCTGCCATCCACATAGACACTGCCTGAAGTGGGCTCCGCCAGCAATGCGGCGATGTTCAACAGGGTAGACTTGCCGCATCCGGAAGGACCCATTATGGTCATCCATTCCTTCTCCCGGATGGTCAGATCCACCCCATTGAGAATGGAATGCTCCTTTTCTCCGTCCTTATATGATTTGTGTACATTCGTTAGCCTGATCACGGCAACGCTCCCCTTTCCGCCAAAAGACCGGTTTGACCCCATCTTAGCAGAGCGCGCCTTACCTCCCCCTTAGCCCAACCTTACACCAGCCTTACATTTGCGGAAGCTCGATGATAATTCCGAAGGTATGATGGTCTGTGTTCAAGCGTACAGTGCCACCGTGGGCGGAGATTATTTTCTTGACGATGGCCAGTCCCAGGCCGGAGCCGTCGGGATTCAGGGAACCGGCCTCCACATCCCGGACGAAGGGCTCCAGCATAAGGTCACCGCCTCCCGCCGAGACGATGGCACTGTCGTTGACCACCGCCAGCCGGATCACACCCTTTCCCTTCTCCAGCCGCACCCGGAGCAAGGACCCCTCCCGGTGATATGCGATGGAATTGTACAGAAGATTGGACAATACCCGGCGCATAGCTTTTTTGTCAAAAGGAAACGGAATTTCCTCCTCGGCAATATCGAATTCCGGCACCAGCCCCGCCGCCTCCAGCTCCGGCAGCATCCGGATCATCTCCGTGCGGATAAACTCGGCGTAATCATCCCTTGTCCGCTCCAACTGGAACGCAGGGCTGTCCATCCGGGACAGCTCGAACAGGTCCATAATCAGCTCATTGGCCCGCAGGCTGTTTTCATAGATAATCTTCAAGTAGCCGTCCTGCTCGGGTCCGGCGGGGACCTGTTGTTTAAGCAGCAGCTCGGCATATCCGGACATGCTGGTCAGCGGGTTCTTCAGATCGTGGGAGATATCCAGCACCAGGCTCTTCCGGTTCCGTTCGCTTTGTTCAATCATGTCCATCTGCTTCTCCATTTGCTCGGCCATGTGGTTAAAGCTCAGCTCCAGCTCGCTGAATTCCTGGTTATTGCCCACAGGCACCCGGGCGCTGTAATCCCCGTCCCGCACCCGCTTCACCCCTTGGGAAAGCACGCGCAGAGGCCGGATAAAGCGGATAGCCGTAATTTTGGAAAAAATGAAGGTGACCGCCAGTGTCATTCCCAAGGAAATCAGGGTAAACAGAAGCACACCCTGAACGTTGAGAATAATCCGGATGTTGCTGAAGAACGCCACCTTATTCTTCATGGAGACGATCAGCCAAAACTGCTCCTTCTCATTATAGGCAAAATGAATCACATGACGGCTGGTTACACTTTCCATCATCTGGTTGACAAATTCATCCGGCTGGAGCTGACTGGTTCCCAAGGGATTCAGCCCTTCAGACCGGAGCAGATTAAATTGGCTGTCCAGCACCTGGACACCGCCGCCCTTCTCCACAATGGGGCCGGCGGAGATCGCGGTGTAATCATCCTGCATCAGCTGCTCGGCGAGATTGCTGCTATACATTTCGTTGCGGGAATCCAGCCTGGTCAGGCCAATCATCACCAGCACGCTGAGCAGGGGAAAAATAAACAGAACCAGCATGTAATTTTTGAGCAGCTGATAGGAAATCCGCTGTTTCTTCATCCCGCTACTCCTCCCGGCGGAACATATAACCCAGGCCCCGCTGCAGGACAATATATTCCGGGCTTTTGGCATTGGGCTCAATCTTGTTGCGCAGGCGGCTCACCGTGACCATCAGGGTATTGTCGTCATAGCAGTATTCATCCTCCCAGACCTGCTCGTACAGCTGCCTTTTGGTAAAAATCCGGTTGGGATGCCGCATCAGGAACGCCAGCATTTTGTATTCCTTGGCCAGCAAGGGGATGTGGGTGTCTGCGATATACAGCTTGCATTCCCTCAGGTCCAGCCTGAGGCTGCGGTACTCCAGAATTTCCTCCGGCACCGGTGTTTCCTCCGTAGAATCATACACATGCCTGCGACGCAGCTGAGCCTCCACCCGGGCCACCAGCTCCGCCTGGCTGAAGGGCTTCACGAGATAATCGTCCGCCCCGAGACCCAAACCCAGCACCTTGTCCATTTCCTCGTTCCGCGCCGTCAGGAATATCACCGGAATATGGCTGGTTTTACGGATTTCGCGCAGCAGATTAAAGCCGTCCAGCCGCGGCATCATCACATCGAGAACGGCCAGATTCAGCTCAAACCGCCCCAGCAGCTCCAACGCCTCCAAACCATCCTTTGCCTCAAAAATACGGTGCCCCTTCTCCTCCAGATGGAGCCGGATGAGCCTCCGGATATCCGTTTCATCTTCCGCAACCAATATATTCATCTGTTCGCCTGCTTTTACAGTTGATTTTTACAGCTTTTTTTACCAACTCCACTAGTATAGCAGATTCCAACAAGTCCGCTGCGGATGGAAAAGAGACAAAATCCGGCGAATCAGGTACACTATTCACTATAATGAAAAGACCTGCAATTTAAGGACCTGCAAGGAGGACCCGATGATGGAATTACGCACCCTGCGCATTATGGGCGATAAAGATAAATCAAGCGATGACCGCGATGAATATGAACGTGACTACAGCCGTCTTATCGGCTCCCCCGCCTTCCGCCGGCTGCAAGGCAAATCCCAGGTGTTCGGCGCGGGCACCGGGGATTATTACCGGACCCGGCTGACCCACTCCCTGGAGGTGTCCCAGATCTCCCGGGAGCTGGCCGGACGGCTGAACCGGAAGTACCCCACCCTGGCCGCCGAAACCCATCCCGGTCTGGTGCTGGACAAGGCGGTGGTGGAAATTGCCTCCTTGGCCCACGATCTGGGACACCCTCCTTTTGGCCACAAAGGGGAGGAAGTGCTCAACGACATCCTGGAGAACCGCTACGGCATGAAGTATGAGGGCAACGCCCAGAATTACCGGATTCTGATGTTTCTGGAGAAACGGGCAGGCAGCGACCGGGGACTGGATTTGACCGCCGCGACCCTTTTGGCCATTAACAAATATCCCTTCTCTCTGGAGGAAGAAGGCCGGCTGAAGGGTGTTTACGGTGCCGAATGGGCGGAGATCTCCAAGCTGCGTGACCTGTGGGGTCTGCCCAAGGGCTGCCTCACCCTGGAGGCGCAGCTGATGGACCTGTGCGATGACATCGCCTATTCCACCCATGACATTGAGGACGGTATCCGCGCAGGCAAAATTCAGATGCATGAGGCCTTTTTCACCAACCCGCGGCTCATCGCCAATCTGGTTCAGGAGATCCGCCGGGAGGAAGGGAACGGCCGGTTCTACTGGAGCGGCGTGGACGTGGAGGGCACCGTACGCCGGGTGCTGGAGCAGTATTGGGAGCAATGGAGCCGGATTTTTGCCGAGTGCAATAACGAAACCTCCCGGTCCAGGCGGGAGCTGAAGGCCCAGTGGGTAGGGCTGTATGCCGGATCGGTGGGTATCGTGGACGACGGGGCCAAGGGCTGGAAGCGGATCGCCTTCGTCAGGGATGGCCAGGAGGACCTGGAGCTTCTGCGGACCATGGAGGTGCTGAAGAAGCTGGCCTGGGTCACCATGATCACGGACTTCCGGGTGCAGCGCATCCAGAAGCGCAGTGAGAATATTCTGGAGAAGCTGTGGGAGGCCTTCGACGATCCGTTACGGGCGCCCCTGATTCTCCCGCCGGACTGGAATGCCCGGTATGAGAAGAACCAGGACAAATGGCCGTGGCCCCGCTTTATCGCGGATTATATCGCCGGTATGACGGACGCTTATGCGGAGAAGGTGTTCCAGGAGCTGTACGGCAACCGCAGCGGCTCTATTTATGAACGGGACTAATCCACAAAAAAAGACTTTCCGGAGGCAGCTGAAGCGGCTGCTTGTGCGGAAAGTCTTTTTCTCTGTAGGAGAGGGGATACGCCGGCTTACATAAACGGCGCCACCAGCTCCATCAGGTCTTGATTGGTAAACAGCATCCGGTAGAAGCCGCCCATAATGTCATTCTGGAGCTGCATCATGTCCTCATCCGTCATGGTGCTCAGCTCACGGCTGTTGGCAGCGGTAAATTCCGGCCAGGAGGGGTTGGATAATTGCTCCATTTCCTGCGCAATAGCCAGCTTGAGATTGATCTTCCCGGCAGGCCCGGCTGCGGGTTTGGAATCCACCGTAATATCCACCTTGCTGTCCGTTCCGGTTTTTTTGCCGTCCTCTGCTCCGGTTTTGGTGGTGTCCATGCTGATGTTGATCGCATATTGGTCTCCCTCCAGCTTGGGGTCAACCTTAACGGTTTGCTTCACATTCAGCTTGCCGGCAGATTCCTCCACGGCTTCCCGGTGGTAGCCTGCTTTACCGGCGGATTCCTCCTCGCCGTCGGACACCAGCTTCCACTCCAGCTCGTGGTCCGCTTTTTTGCCGTCATAGGTATAGGTGTCTGTCAGGGTGAGCAGGTTTTCCTTGCCGCCGTTATCCTGGCCGGTAGGTTTGACGGTGACTTGGAAGCTTCCCTTGCCTGCTTCTTTGGCAGCCCATTGGCTAGATGCATAAGAAAGCTCGGCGCCTTCCTTGGATTCGGCTTCGGTGCCGGCAAAAGCGGTTTTGATCTTCCGGTCGACAATGTTGCCGTCCTTGTCGGTCACCACCTTCATTTCGAAGCCGCCGGTGAAATCCACCTTATCGAGGTTTTCCTTCAGCCTGGTGAAGGTTTTCTTCAGTTCGTCCTTACTAAGCGGCACAGGTGCCCCGGTGGCTGCGGCAGCCGGAAGACGGGTGGATGCACTGGCATTCTGTACAATAAAGTCCAGCAGCTTGTCGTCATTTTCCGCTTTCGTCAGAAGAAGCTCCAGCATAGTTTTCATATCGCTGTCCGTAAGGGTCAGCGTATATTCCTTCAGCTTTTGCTTCTCCCCGTAGGGATTGGTGTACTCGATTTTTTGGGAGGTCACCTGGCTGTCCTTGATATTTTCATAAATAAGCTTGAAATAATCCTTGGCGTAGACCTTCAGGTCGCCTTCCTGCCCGCGAGCGGTTTTGTAATAATCAAATAAGTTCAAGGTATCCGGCCCCGTATAAGCGGGATTCATCTTCTTCATGAATTCGCCTGCCTTGTCATTCTGCAGGGTCACATAGGTCGGCAGCAGCTGGGGCACCTTGAGTGCGGTAAGCTTAGGCCCGGTATAAGCCTCCACGCCAAGCAGCTCCTTCTGGTTGTAATCCCAGCCTAGCTTCATCTGGTATTGCTTATTGGGTTCGTCCATGGTTTGCTCGAACCGCAGCGCGCTTTTATCCAACAGGTCCAAGATGGGCTGCACCTGCTGCTCCGTCTCCGCATCCATGCCGTCCACCTTCACCTTGCCGCTTACTTGCAGCTTTTGATGGAAAGGGACGCCAGTTTTCATATGCGTATAAAGCAGATCCGTTTTGAGGACCTGGTCCATTTGCCGCTTGGTCACATCCAACTGCTGCGCCTCGGCCTTGAAGTAGGCGTTCCTCGGGTTTTCCTCTACCAACTGCTGGTACGCGTATGCTGTGCCCCCTGCGCAAACCGCCAGCACTGCCGCACCAATGATAATCTTTTTCATTCCTCCACCTCCAAAAATTAGCATTTCCCAGTATAACGGATTACCTTGGGAAAACAAGGGAACAAAGTCCCTATAACCGGAATAAGAACCGTTCTGTGGGAGGGGCAGGGAGCTGGCAGAGGCCCCGGGATCTCCAGATGGGCCGATTAAACTCGTTTTTTCATATACGATTGGCCTGGGGACCTCCAGTTGGGCGAATTAAGCTCGATTTTTCATATTGGATTGGCCTCGGGACCCCTACTTCAGCGATTTTAACTCGATTTTTCATATACGCCCCCCGCTCGCTCTCCACTCCCCGGTTCCTTATCTTCCAATTCCTCTACTCCTCCTCGGTTCTCTCCCTCGCACTCCCTACTCCTTTCACATTAAACCGGAACCATCTTGATCAACCATTGCCCCGGTCCATTCACAACTGCCATTGCCCTGGATAATCCGCGGCAACGCAAAAAAGCCTCCTTCTCAGGAGGCTTACGGCTGGACGCCGGCTTATGCGGCGCAGCGTATGGACGAACGGAACGGGCTGTGCCGTCCGGACAGCCGGTCCAGACGCAAACGGGTGCTTCCGCTGACGGAAGCGGGCGCCTTGGTTTGGCGGTGCGCCTCCTCTTGGAGCAGCTGCAATAGCGCCGCCACATTGCCGGAGCGGTAAGCGGCGGACAGCAGCTCCAGACGCGCGCGCGTTTGCGGGTCCTGCTGCTCCGGCACAGCCAGGGTCAGCTCCCGGCGCACTGTGTCCATCATCTGCCGGGCCCGGTGCAAAGCGGATTTGACGGCCCCCTCCGACATCCCCAGCAGCTCCGCCGTCTCCCGGATGGAATGATCCAGCACATCCGCCAGCAGCCAGACGCTTTGTTGTTTGCCGGTCAGGGCTTTCAGCACCGCCGCGAACATCTCCTCCAAGGTCCAGGGGAGCTCTCCCTCCTTAGCAGCCGGGTCAAAAGCTCCGCTCTGCAGAAGGCGGGTGAAGCGCTGCTGTCTGCGGCAATGGTCGATCCAGGTGGTTTTGGCAATCCGCAAGAGCAGCGCCTCCGGGTTAGGGTGGCTTGCTCCGGCTGCAGACGCCGCAGCCTTGACCCAAACATCCTGGGCCAGATCCTGTGCATCCCACGGCGAGCTGGTAAGACTCTTGCTGTAGCGCAGCAGGACGGCATACAGCTCCCGGGCGGCGGTAGTGTCAGTGTTCGTTTCCATGAGACACATCCCTTCTGTGGGCGGGGCAAAGCCCCTGTTTGCTATGCAAACGAATGACGGAAGCCAAAGGATACGCGTTCAAAAAATATTTTTTGGCGCGAATCCTTCCTTAGGTTTGGTTCGGTTACCTGTCAAACGAGGCCACAAATAGCCCCGTATGCACCCACATTCACAAAGGAGGACACCACCATGCAAAGCAGCTTCATTCCCTACGTCATCGAGCAAACCGCACGGGGCGAACGTTCCTATGATATTTACTCGCGCCTCTTGAAGGACCGGATTATTTTTGTCGGCTCCGAAATTGAAGACCAGATGGCCAACAGCATTGTCGCCCAGCTTCTGTTTTTGGATGCGGAGGATCCGGAAAAGGACATCCACATGTACATCAACAGCCCCGGAGGCTCAACCACGGCGGGTTTCGCCATCTATGACACCATGCAGTTCGTAAAACCCAAGGTGAGCACCATCTGCACGGGGATGGCTGCGTCCTTCGCCGCCCTGCTGCTTCTCGCCGGGGCCAAAGGCAAACGTTATGCCCTTCCCAACAGCGAAATCATGATCCACCAGCCTCACGGCGGCACCCAGGGCCAGGCCAGCGATATTGCCATCCGGGCTAAGCGGATTTTGGATATCCGCGACAAGTCCACCCGGATTACCGCGGAACGGACCGGCCAAACCTACGAGAAGGTAGCCAAGGATATGGACCGGGATTATTTTATGACTGCTGAGGAAGCATTGGAATACGGCATCATCGACGAAGTGGTAAAAAGGCTGTAAGGAACAGCGCTCTCCGGCTACTCCATTTTTGCGCGGAAAAATACCACGGTACCCTCCTGCTCCTCCCGCCTGATCCGCCCCCGGCGTTCAAGGTGGATCAGATGGGCCAGGGTTTCGGACATGGCAAACCGGAACTGATGCACCGTCAGACGGCTCCCGAAGAGGCCGGTGCAGCATTCGTAGGCGGTACAAGGTCCGGGGCCAATGCGCTCCTCCATTTGGCTCAGGCGTTTGTCGTGGTGGACGATCAGTTCGCCGCAGCGTTTGGCGAAACCCTGAAAGCTGTCCCGGTGTCCCGGATAAGCCCGATCAACGGCATATTCGGCCAACAGGCGCAGTCCGTCCAGGAAGGAGGCCAGCGGGTCCTCCTCCACTCCGGGCATATACCCGATGTTGGGGGAAATCCGAGGCAGCACCGCATCGCCGCAGAACATCTCCCCTGTATCCTTGCGGTAAAAGGACATATGACCAGCCGCATGTCCGCCGGTTTCCACCGCCTCCCAGAGGCTTTCTCCCAGCTGCAGCAGGTCGCTATTGCGGATGGGGGCCGTCTCCGGCCGCGGCGAAACCAGCTCCACAAAGCCGGCCATATGCGGCAGCATGGCATCCGCCATCGCCGCATCCATGCCGTGCTGCCGGAACAGCGTCCAGAGGCGGCGGGCCGCTTCATCGCCATTGCCCCATAGATCGTCCGCCTGGCGGCGTCCCCATTCCGAAAGGAACACGGGGGCGCCGCTTTTGTGCTGGAAAAACCCGGCCAAGCCGTAATGGTCCGGGTGATGGTGGGTCAGGACGATCCGCTCCAGCTGCCGGAAGCCGATTCCGGTGGTGCGGAACACCTCCTCCCACAGCTCCAGCGCCTCCGGCGAATGAATCCCCGGGTCCATAACCGTCCAACCGCCATCCCCCTGGATCAGGTAGGCATTCACATACTGCAGCGGATAAGGAACCGGCACCCTCACCTGGAGAATGCCGGGGTTATCCTGAGGGACAATTCCGTAAACGCTGCTCATGCTTCTTCCCGCTTGCTTCCGGTCATAATCAGCCTTAGGGAGGTTTCCGGATCATAGGGTGTTCCGTCATAATGGCCATATGCCGCTTCGATGGTTAGTCCTGTTCCTAGGGCCATCCGCCTGAAATCCTCCAGACCAAACAGCCGCACCTGTTCCAAATACTTCCGGTCGGGCTGTCCCGGCTCGCTCAAGGTGATGCGCTTACGTACGAAGCCGTCCTCCACCGCCCGCTTCTCATCGATAAGGATACCGTTATCCCGGCGCTCCGAATGGGGCACCAGATTATTTTCAACATAACGTGCATTCAGGAAGTCGATGATGAACTTCCCTCCGGGCGCCAGCACCCGGCCGATTTCGCCCAGCACCCGGGCATTCTCCTGCTCCTCCTCAAAATATCCAAAGGAGGTAAACAGATTCACCACAGCGTCAAAAGGCCCATCCACGGGAAGCTTCCGCATGTCGCCCTCCACCCAGGTGATCCGCCCGCTATCATCCAGCTTGTGCGCCTCCGCCAGCAGCACCTTGGACAGATCAAGGCCCGTAACCTGGTAACCCTCATCCGCCAGCGCCACCGAATGCCGGCCCATGCCGCAGCACAGATCCAGAATGCGAGACCCGGCTGGCAGCTTCAGCCAATCGATCATCCGTTTGACCTCCGCCTGGGCGCCGTGCAAATCCCGATGTTTATATACCAGGAGGTAATCCTCCCCGAAGCTTTCCTCATACCATGCCGCCACTGCTCGTTCCCCCTACATTGACTGGATAATGAATCCTGAACATTCACATACTTCTATCCAGTATACCACGGGGAGGCAAAAACAGGTTAATGGGTGGGAGCGACTTGCTGGCACTTCTGCCACCATCCCAAACCTGATTGTATTGCACTGTATGACTCTTCATATTACGCACCTAATCTGCATTCCCTACAAATTTATCCACCTATTTACAATTCAACGCACTAGACGTATCCTAATTTTAGGAATTAAGAATAGTAGATTGGAAGCTCCTAATATAAAATAAAGTGTAGTGAGTAAGACCAGTGTCGTAACATGGTAGGTTATGACGAGGAGAGAATAAAAATGGAGATAATTTTGGAAGTAAAAGATTTGTGCAAGCGTTACCCTACTTTTTCTTTAAATAATTTAAGCTTCAAGCTTCTTGAAAATACAATAACAGGCTTTATTGGAGTCAATGGATCTGGAAAAACAACAACGATTAAGACAATCCTTGGGCTAACACCTAAGGATACAGGTGATATAAAGATTTTCGGAAAGGAACTTGCCGAGAATGAAAAAGAAATCAAAAACAGAATTGGCTTTGTTTTTGATGAAGGGTATTTTTATGATCATTTAACTATAAAAGAGATGAAAAGCGTAATAGCTCCAGCATATTCAAATTGGTCTGAGATGGATTTTAAAGGCTATTTGGATAGATTTCATTTAGATCCAAAGCAAAAAATTTCTACACTATCAAAAGGTATGCGTGTAAAATATGCCCTTTGCATAGCACTATCACATCAGGCAGATCTATTAATTCTAGACGAACCTTCCAGCGGACTGGATCCGCTAGTACGCAGTGAAATTCATAAGCTGCTATTGGAGTTTGTGTCTCAAAAAGGAAAAAGCGTATTTTTTTCCACGCACATCATATCAGATATAGAGAATACAGCAGATGCAATCCTATTCATTAATAAAGGGTGTATTATTCTGGACTGTAATAAAAATGAATTGCTCGCGATTCATAAATTAGGTGATCCACGGGTTTCATCCCCAACCTTAGAAGAAATAGTTCTAGCCTACTTAAAGGAAGGAAACTAGACTATGGTAAATTCTTTGTATTATCTCGTAAAGAAAGAGTTTTTATTAGTTAAAGCTTATCTTTTGGCAATTATTTTATTAACTGCTGCCATTCCTTTATTTGTAAATGCACAATTGGATCCTATTATCGGTAAAAGCTCTGGTTTTCTGGCCTACTGCTTAGAAGCAATATTTGTACAGTTCTTACTATCTAGTTCTGCTTCGCTCATGGAGTCAAAATACCCTAAAGCTCAAGCATTACTTTCTACAACTCCTTACACCAGAAAATTATTGGTTGTGGCAAAATACTCGTTTTTCTTGATCATATTCGTATACTCAACTTTAATGTTTATGCTTTTCTCCACCATATCCCCCAAATATTTTGGAGAGTTTGATGCTCTCGTGATTGGTCCAGTTTTTTTATTTCTGTGTTTATTTATTGGTATTGTCGTACCTCTGGAATATAAGGTTGGGTATGAAAAGACAAAATTTATATACAGCTTTGCATTAGTCATTATTCCATTTATCATTTCACGATTTTCCAAATTATCTGATCTATTAAGCATAAAAAGATACATTGAGAACATACCTGATGGTTTGCAATTCACTCTTCCCATTCTATCAGGTTGTTTTATTGCATTCATATCAATCTGTATATCAATTGCCATCTATTCAAAAAAAGAACTTTAAAGTTTTGCTCTGTTACGGAAGAGAACCATGGAGTGTACTAGGCCGTGTTTGCAAACACGTTATCCAGGCAACTCATGCGAACTAGGGCCTACCTTCATTCTCGCTTGAGGGCATATTTTATCGTCTTTTCGTTCAGGGCTATTGTTACTTTCGCTTGACGTACCCCCGGTACACCTTCACAAAAGTTCCATGCCTGGAACGAAAATCCGGCAAAAATTGCTCCCCTCGGAGTTTGAAGACAGACCCTAATTTCCTTTACGTTATTATTTTTCGCTACCTACTCCCGCAGCCACACCGCCATCTCGCCCTCGCCCCGGTTGCCCCACAGGTAGTAGGGAATCGCCTTGAATTTCACGGGCACACCCTTCTTCTCCGAAGCGCTGTACAGCCCGCCGCTCCAACCGGATTCCTCCTCCAGCACCGCCGGTCCTTCGATGACCACTGCACCGCCCAGCAGCGCCGCGTCGAACCGTGCCTCCATCGGCGCATCCTTGCGGATGACCAGCGAGGACAAAGGACCGCCGCCGTTGTCCACCTCCTCCACCGCATACACCAGCGGCCCCCGCTGGATGGCGACCCGCCCGGCGTTAGCCCGGAGCTGCGGGTGGGAACGGACCAATTGCGGCAGCATGGGCAGATCGAGTTCCACCCGGTCACCGGGGCTCCAAACCCGTTCCACATATGCATAGCCGTCCCGCACACAGGCTCCCACGTCCACCGTCTCCCCGTTCACTGTCACCTGCGGTGCGCTGCACCAAGCGGGCAGCCGCAAGGCCAAGGTGAAGTTGTCTGCCGACACCGGTGTTACCTCGAGGCTGACCTTGCCCTGCCATGGCAAGGAACTGGCCATTCGCAGCTGAGCCGTCATTCCACCGTCCAGCTCCACCTCTGCCTCGCCGCCCATGTACAGATGGACAAACAACGTCTTTTCTTTTACCGTAAACAAATACTCCCCAAGGGAAGACAGCAGCCGGGCCACATTGGGCGGACAACAGGCGCAGGAGAACCATCCCGGCCGCACGGGTTTGACATGATGCTTGCCCGGATTGCCGCGGCTGGCCTTGGGCCACACCTCCAGCGGATTCACATAGAAGAAATGCCTGCCGTCCCGAGCCATTCCGGCAATCACAGTATTGTACAGCGCCCGCTCCAGCACATCCGCATATTCCGACCGAGCCTCCAGCCGCAGCATCCGCGACGCAAAAAAGATCAGTCCGATGGACGCACAGGTTTCGGCGTAGACCGTATCGTTGGGCAGATCATAATCGAAGGTGAAGGCTTCGCCATGATGGGTGGAGCCGATGCCTCCGGTAATGTACATCTGCTTATGGACGATGTTGTCCCACAGCCGTCTGCAGGCGCCAAAAAGCGATTCATCCCCGGTATAAGCCGCCAAATCCGCCATCGCCGTATACATGTATACCGCCCGTACCGCGTGACCCACCGCCGTTTCCTGCTCCCGGACAGGCTGATGGGCCTGATGGTAGCTCAAATTCGGGGGATTCTTCGAGGGAACGGGAGACCAATGGCCAAGACCGCCTCTTTTTTTCCACTCCTCCGTCAAAAAAGAAGGCTCCGCTCCCCGCTGGTCAATAAAATATTGAGCCAGCTTCAGGTATTTCTCCACACCTGTGGCCTGATAAAGCTTCACCAGCGCCAGCTCGATCTCCTGGTGCCCGTCATAGCCGGGAAGCTGTCCCTCTCCGGTACCGAATACCTCCGCAATATGATCGGCAAAACGGCACATCGCGTCCAGCAGCTTGCGTTTGCCAGTGGCCCGGTAATAGGCGGCAGCCGCCTCCATCATGTGCCCAGCGCAGTATAGCTCATGGCAATCCGTCAGATTGGTCCAGCGTTTGCCCGGCTCCTTCACCGTGAAGAAGGTGTTCAAATACCCGTCCGGCTGCTGCGCCCGGACAACCAGGTCGATCACCTCATCGGCCCTTTTCTCCAGCCCCGGATCAGGGTGCACCGCCAGAGAATACCCTACCGCCTCCAGCCATTTGGCCACATCGCTATCCTGAAAAACAAAGCCGTAAAACTCCCCCTGCTCCTCACCCGCCGCAATCCGGAAGTTGCGGATGGCATGGCTGGGCTCCACTCCCGGTACCCGGTCATGGAGCGTCTCGTACTGGTAAGGGATGACGACCTCCCTGACCAGCTTTACATAATCCGACCAAAACTCGTCGGTGATCTTCACATGTTCCAATTGAACCGGCTTACCCGTTGTTTGAATACCTGCTTTCATTCTTGCACAGCCTCCCCTTTGACCTAAAATGACCTTCATATAGTGATTTTTCCTCGACTTTCTTCATTTTAAGGGGTAAAATGACAGGCAGCTATAGCGAGATTCCCTGAGTTTTTTATACAATTTCACACAACGAAGGAGACATTCTTCATGGCTTCCCCCACCGAAATCCTGAGCCTGCCCTCCACTCCGCTGCCTTTTTATTTGGAGAGCGGCATTTCCCTCTATAACCCCGGGGATCATCATCCCAACCGCCGCAGCTTGGGCATGTATGACCTGATTGTGGTTACGGAAGGTGCGCTGTTAATGGGGGAGGAGGACCGAGAATGGACGGTGGAGCCCGGTCAGATGCTGCTGCTGCATCCGCAGCGCTACCATTATTCCAGAGGACCGTGCCAGACGGAAACCCGGTTTCACTGGCTGCACTTCGGCACAACCCGCCTCTCCTCCGACCTGCTTCGGCAGCCCTATGAAATCCATCTCCCCCAATATTGGAACCTGCCTTCCCCTGCAGGAATCGTTCAGCTGTTGGAAGGTCTGCTGAAGCTTTCCGCCGCTCCCCGGTCCGGGGCTTTTTGGCAGGAGCAGACACTGTTTCTGGAACTGTTGAAGCAGTTGGACGAATCCCGCTTCCAGCGGGAGGGCTCCCAGGCGCTGGTTGTAGCCGAGGCTACAGAGGCCTTCATCCGTGCCCGCTACCAGGAGCCGCTCACCAATGGGCGGCTGGAGGAGGAGCTGCACTATCACCACAACTATCTGGCGCGCTGTCTGAAGGAAATTCGGGGAATCACGCCGATGGAATATGTGATGCAATACCGTCTGGAGCAGGCCAGGCTGCTGCTGCTCAAAACCGACTGGTCCATGGCCCGCATTGCGGAGGAGGTAGGCTTCGTCTACGCCTCCTACTTCTCCCGCTGCTTCACCGCCCGCAATGGCATCACCCCGCTACAGTACCGCAAGCAATACTCGCAATAGCCTAGGCGGCCAGCTGCGAGGAGTTTAGTTGACGGAGAGGTGACGTTTAGCCAGTGTGGATGGAGTGCCGAAACACCGCAATATGGACGAATTCACTCAAAATGGACGTTTTTTTAAATATGGATGGATTTCCGCATGGATGGAACGCCACAAGGTTCACAACCACTGGAACCCTCCAGCCCAACGGACTGACGATCCGTTATTTGGGCGTTTTGCTCGTTTTGGTTGGTGTCACGGACAGAGGGGACGCTATTCTCCGTTTGGGGCTTCCCAACCCCCACTTTTCGTGCAAATAAGGGATCTGCGGTCCGTTCAAAAGGAAAAACGCCGGTTTTGCCTCCAATAGCGGATCCATGGTCCGTTAGGGACCCACCGCGCCTTATCCGGCGGCATAGGTTAGGCGAGATGGGGAATGAGACGGCATAGGTTTGGCGGGATGGGCATAGGTGGGATGGGAGGAGGCGGCGGGATGGATTAGCCGGCATGGGCAAACGCTCCCCGCAACAAAAAAAACCGTCAGGAAGACATTCCCCTGACGGTTGAGGCCGTTTAAACACTATTCGTCTTCTCGCTGGAAACCTTGGAAAATCTGCTGTGGGTGCTGCTTGTCCGACAGAGAAACCCATTCGCTTCCCTCGGCCACCTCACCGGCTATTCCAACACTACCCCCGCAACTTTTCCGCTCACTTCACCTGCTCTTCGCTCACTTCACCTGCTCCTTCGCTCACTTCAACTGCTCCTTCGGCCTCTTCCCCAGTTCCTCCGGTTCTGGCAGCTTCTACGGTTTTCCTGTTCCGGCCAGGCGTTTCCCCGCCCGGCCCGGTGTATGAGACAGTCCCCAGAGTTGTGATGTTGCCGCCCACATTAGCGCATTCTACATGGCCCATGGCGCTGACGCTGCCGCCCACTTCGGCGCAGGTTATATTGCGCCCGGCCCCCGCATCACCGCTTACGTTGCCGCACCTAACATCCTGGCCGGCGGTCACACTGCCGTCCACATCCGAGCACTGCACATCGCGCCCTGCTCCAGCATCCCCCTGTACGTCGAAGCACAATACATCCCGCCCGGCGTTAGCACCTCCGCCCACTTCGCCGCACCGGATATCCTGGCCCGCATGAACATTGCCCTCCACATTGCCGCACTCTACGGATACCCGGCTTTCCACATTCAGCGCCGCCCCTTCATAACGGAACACCATCTTAGGCGCCTCCGCATCATCGGACTGAAGCAGCGTCCTCCCTTTATACAGCACCACCCGGAGGTTACCGTCGTCCTGCCAAGGCAGCTCCTGCAGGCTTATCTCTATTGCAGCAGTTGCAGACTCCACCGCCTGAAGCGACCGCTCCTTCTCCGCCGGTTCCGGCTTCTCCAGACCAAACAAGCGGTCCACCGATACCTGAAAAATCTCCGCCAAACGGGGCAGCAGCTGGATATCCGGACTGGACTGGAAATTCTCCCACTTGCTCACCGCCTGAAAGGTCAACCCTAACTGTTCGGCCAAAGCCTCCTGAGTCAATCCAGACTGCTTGCGGAGGCTGCAAATATTTAACGCCAAATTCTGAAGATGGCCCGTCTCACCCACATGGACTCCTCCTTCCAAAAGATACAGCCATTATAGCCTGCACGACCGGGGCGGTGTAATAACCTGTCCGTTGAGAATAATGAACTGTACTCAACCAACAGTTGAATGCCCTTATTTTCTTATCTGCGCCTCTCTACCGCTCACTCCGCCACTCACTGTCCCTCCAGCAAAACCAGCAGCCGCTCTCCATGTTTCTCCACCTGTCCCAACCGGGCAGCGGTATCGGGAATTTGCCGCAGCAGCATGGAGGCGTCGTCCACTCCATCCCGGTACCGGCCGAGAAAATGCAGGAACACATCCAGGCTGCGCAGCTGCATCAGCTCCGGAATCACCCGGCATTCCGCCGCCGAAAGCGGGCGCACCTCGATAAAGCCCCGCCAGAATGCCTCCAGGCTAACCCATGCCCGAGCTTCCGCCTGCTCATCCGCACCGGCCTCCGGCAGCAGCCCCCACAGACAAACAGACGGCTCCATGGCCTTCAGGTCCCGGGTAACAAACTCAAAATCCAGCAGCGCAGCGATCTCTCCTGACGGGGTCACCAGCGCATTGGAGGCATTCAAATCCCCATGAATCAGCTGGTGCGGCAAAAGGGCCAGCTTGTCCAATACGGGGATTACCTTCTCCAATTGTCGTCCCAGCACATCAAGCGCTTCCATACAGCCTGCAAACTCATCCGAAGGCTCCCAGCAAAACCGGAGCACCTCATACAGCGGGCAGGAGGGGTGAGCCGCTGCCAAGGCGTAATAAGGCGGGTACGCAGGCAGATCCAGCCCGGCCTCCTGCTGCTCCACCTGCTCCAGCGCTCCGGATAATTGACCTGCCGCCCTGCCGAAGGCCTCAGCTTGTGCAGGCAGGCCAAAGTCCGGCGCCGCCCCGTCCAGATACCGGAACATGGCGGCCAGCTTACCGTTCTCCAACCGTATAAGCCCCACTCCGGCCGCTCCCATCTCAGGCTGAGGAATCCCAAACGGCAGCCCTGGCATAAGCCTCCTCAATGCTATCAGGAGCTGGTGCTCGAAGGCTGCCTTTTCCCATTCCTCATGGGTATTATATAACCGAAGCATATAGGCCTGGCCTGCATAGGCCAGATGTCTGGTCGTATTGTTGGTTCCTCCGCCGCAAACCTCGAGACGGTAATCCGCCGAACCGCAGAAACGCAGCGCCGCCTCATTCGCCAACGTATCCTCGTTAGAATGTTCCACTATTATTTCCTCCTTACATAAAGGTAAGCAAGGCAACCTTTTTTCAGTCCTTTTCCTGTCCTTCCCTTTTGTTTATAATAGCCTCGTACCCTATTACTCTGCAATCCATGAGTATGAATCAACAACAGATGCCTACGAAGCCGGTTTTTCGGATTGGCCACAACAGTGGCAACCCAACTCAAACCTTTTAGGAGGATACTTGCATGCGCTATCAAGCGGCAACAGAACGGTACGGCTCGATGAAATACAACCGGTGCGGACGCTCCGGCCTGAAGCTGCCCGCCATTTCCCTGGGGCTGTGGCATAACTTCGGCGGTACGGACACCTTTGAGAACGGACGGGCGATGATCCGCAGGGCCTTTGACCTGGGCATCACCCATTTTGACCTGGCCAACAATTACGGGCCGCCTCCCGGCTCGGCGGAGCTGATGTTCGGACAGCTGCTGAAGACGGACCTCGCCCCTTACCGGGATGAACTGATCATCTCCACCAAAGCCGGCTACCACATGTGGGAGGGTCCTTACGGCGACTGGGGCTCCCGCAAATATCTCCTGTCCAGTCTGGACCAAAGCTTGAAGCGGATGGGCCTGGACTACGTGGATATTTTCTATTCCCACCGTCCCGATCCCGAGACTCCTATTGAAGAAACCATGATGGCGCTGGACCATGCGGTCCGTTCCGGCAAGGCGCTGTATGTGGGCATCTCCAACTATACTGCGGAGCAAACCGCCGTAGCCGCCAAGGTGCTGAAGGAGCTGGGCACGCCGCTGTTGATCCACCAGCCCAAATATTCCATGCTGAACCGCTGGATTGAAAACGGTCTCCAGGATGTCCTGGAGGAGAATGGCGTAGGCAGCATCGCCTTCTGCCCCCTGGCACAAGGATTGCTTACCAACAAATATGTGGCCGGGATTCCGACCGATTCCAGAGCGGCCCGCAACGGCTTCCTGAAGGAGCGCGACATTACCGAGGAAACCATCACCAAGGTGAACAAGCTGATCCAGGTGGCGGCAGCCCGGGGACAATCCCTGGCCCAAATGGCCTTGGTCTGGGCGCTCCGCGGCGGCAGACTGACCTCCGCTCTTATCGGCGCCAGCCGCGTCAGCCAGATTGAGGAGAATGTGGCTGCCCTGGCCAATTCTGATTTTACCCAAGAGGAGCTTGACCTGATCGAGGAAATACTGAAATAAAAGCGGATCTTCCACCGCAAGCGACAAAAACACCGCCTTAGCCGCAAGGGAAACCTTCCCCCGGTAAAGACGGTGTTTTTTCTCTGCAAGCTGTTATTTCTCCTTGCTGTTCATGGGCAAACTGGAACCCGACTGCTCCTTTAGCTGGGGCAGGGACACGCTGGGCGGCAGAGCTGACGATCCGCCCACAGGATTGCCCTTGTTGTCCATATAATACATGGGTGTTCCGCCCACCACCAGCACGTAAGTCACCGGAATTTCCGTTTCCACCACCTCGGGTTTGGAGTCGAAAGGAATAATGACGGATACCTCGGCGATAATGCGGATGTACACCTCCACCAGAATCATGTTGATGCCGGCATTTTCGTAGCGGGTGTTCAGCGATACCTGGGCGCTGCCCATGGGAACCAGCCGCACCGGCACCTTCGGGCCGAAGGAGGCCAACAGCGCGCTGCCCATAGCCTGCCCCAATGGGATATGCTCCGGCATGGACTTCAACTGCAGCAATTGGTTCTGGACGGTGGACACCGTATCGGCGGTAATCCGCATATGCTCCGCATAATTCAGCACGAAGCTGGAAACATTGCCATTGTTATCCCGCTGCCATTCGATCAGCTTGTCGTAGTTGGCCCCCTGGGACAGGCGGTCGGTAATGGCGCTGTTGATGGCCTGGGTGGCAATCTGCTTTACCCGCACCTTGGCCAGGTTCATCAGCGGCGGCTTCAGGTTTTTCTCCACAAAAATAAAGGACTGCAGCGCAAACGCCATCGTGATCAGAAGAAGGAGAAAAACCACCCGCCTCCGCCGTTTTCTCCTGGGGGGACGGCCGTAAAATCCGCGTTTTTGCATAGGCTTGCCTCCTGCGGCTTGATCCGTTGGAAGATCTGTCGGAACGGCCAACCCGTCCTGTGGGGGACGGCCGGTACACATTCTCGTATAAGCCTATGCGCGGGAAACGGAAAATATTGCCCTGTGTTATTCCTCTCTCTGCCCTTCTCCCGGATGGCCGGTACGGTAAATAGAGGGGGAGAGCCCCCGAATTTTCTTGAAGCTTTTGCTGAAATGGAACTCGTCATAAAAGCCGCAGGCCGCAGCAATCCGCTTCAGAGGCTCATCCGTATGCTCCAGAAGCCGCAGGGCATGCTCATAACGAACCTTGTCCAGATATTCCTTGGGGCCAGCACCCAGCTCCTCCAGAAAACGCCGCCTTAGCTGACGCAGGCTGATGCCGCAATCCTCCGCCACTTGTGAGAGCCGGATATCCGCATAATAGTGGGTATCCAGATAACGTTTGGCCGCCTCCCAAGGCGGCGGTCCGCCCGTGGCACCGTTTCCTGCTCCAAGGATAGTGCGCTCCTGCCCTCCACGGCCTGCCCGGTGTCCGGAGAGGGACCGGATCAGTCTCATAAGCAGGTTATTCGCCGCCGCTTCACGGCCGTCGTCGCCCGGAGCCCAGGCTGTCCGCAAGGCCTTGATTCGGGCCTCACAATCCTCTTGGCCGGGACCGCGCAGGTTTTGGACCTCCGCTGTTTCCAGTGCAGCCAGCTCCTTTGCCTCCCATACGCCATTCCGGTGGGTGACCGCCGCTGCCTGGAACAGGATCATGGTCATGTGCAGCGGATTAGCCGTATCCGAGGTCATCCACAGCTCACGCCCCGGACGCAGATACAGGAGGCTGCCTGGACCCACAGCTATCTCCGGCCCGTCCAGCGTAAACCTGCCTGTTCCTTCGTGCACCCAATAGATGCTGTGGAGATGGACACTCCGCCGTGTATCCTGCCAGCCCGGCAGCGGGGGTTTGTCATAAATCAGCTCGATTTTGAGCATCAGCTCGGAAAAACGGATGGCCATCCTGTCATCTCCTGTTCGGTGTGCCTGTTTTGTACATGTACACTATCCCAATTGTACATGATCTCTGTCCCTTTTTTACATGTAGAATCAAAGAACCGGGTGATATGCTTTCTATAGAAAACAAAGGAGGCAAAATCAATGAATCGCGCATTTATGGATCATGCCGTACGGCAGTGCAGAAATTTGGACGGACTGTGGGATTTCGCCACAGATCCGGAGGATATCGGGCTTTCGCAAGATTGGCAAAAGCAGTTTCCGGACGACCACGGACAGATGTATGTACCTGCCTGTTGGAACAATGAGCTGGGACTGTACGATTACCGGGGCGCTGCCTGGTACCGCACTCAAGTGAACCTTTTGGAGGAACAAAATCTGCAGATAACCTTCCACGCTGTGCAGGGATTTGCCGAGGTATTTTGGGATGGGGAGCAGGTGGCAAGTCACTTCGGAGGGTTTACGCCCTTCTCCTTTATCGTGCCCCATGCTGTCCCCGGTGTACATGAGCTGGTAGTCCGCACCGATAACCGGCTGGGTGAGGATACGATCCCTTATCATGTGGTGGACTGGTTCCATTACGGCGGCATTATCCGCCCAGTGGAGGTGCAGGTACTGCCTGATGTATTTATTGAAGAGTTAAAGATGGACTATAGCCAAGGGGAAGGCGGACAGCTGGAAACCTCCTGCAGGGTAACACTGCGTTCCTTGGGGGTGACGGCGCTGGTGCCGGTGTCCTTGACTCTGGAGGAGGAGACCATCGGCAGTCAAACGGTGGAGGTGCCTGCCAACGGCTCGGTCAGTCTGAGCTTCTCCCATACGGTGAAAAACCCCCGACTGTGGGACGTGGGCAAGCCGGAGCTGTATCTGATCCGTGCCGCAACACCAGAGGATGATCTGGCAGACCGCATCGGCTTCCGGTTCATCCGGGCGGCGGAGGGCAAAATTTATTTGAACGATAAGGAAGTTAGCTTCCAGGGAGTCAACCGCCATGAGGAGCATCCCGAATGGGGCTTCGCCTTCCCTCCCAAGCTGATGATGAAGGAAATCGGCATCCTGAAGGACCTGGGCTGCAATTCCGTCCGGGGCAGCCACTATCCCCAATCTCCTTACTGGATTGATCTCTTGGATGAAAACGGGCTGCTTTACTGGAGCGAAATTCCCATCTGGGGGGCGCTGCTGCCGGTGCCGGTGATCGGCAATCCGGTGGTGGAGGAACGGGCCAAAACCATGATCACCGAAATGATCCAACGGGATTTCCATCATCCGTGCATCCTGTTCTGGTCCGTCCACAACGAAATCGACACCCGCAGCCAGGAAGCCTATCATTTAAGCCGGTCCTTGTCCGGTCTCGTCCGGGAGCTGGACACAAGCCGTCTGGTGGCGTATGCCACGATGCATCCGCTGGATGATATTGTGATGGGCTTCTTTGATGTTATCGGCATCAATTATTATCACGGCTGGTATAACGGCAAGGTGGAGCAGTTCGAGGATATGCTGCAGGGTTTCCACAAACAAGCCGCCTCCTTGGGCTGCGCCGACAAACCGGTGCTGATGACGGAATTCGGGGGAGCGGGCATTCACGGGGATACCGGCTGGGAGCCGCGGCTGTTCAGCGAGGATTACCAGGCGGAGATTCTGGCAACGGCCCTGCGTATTTTCCGGACAGACCCCAAAATAAGCGGCACCTTCATCTGGCAGTTCGCGGACATCCGGGGTGACCTGCGCAGTGAACGCGGCTTCTTCCGGGACCGGGCCAGAAGCTTCAATAATAAGGGGCTTCTGAACGAATACCGCAAGCCCAAGCTGGCTTACCGAGTGGTGCGGGATATTTACCGGGCGGACCGGTATCCGCTGTCCTGACCGAAGGAGCGAATGTAAATCCCGGGCAAGGAAATGATACACCGCCATAAAAAGCTATGCTATAATCGCTTCAGAGGCTTGTACGACCATGGAGCGTGATGAATGTGGAAGAACTGATGAAGCAGATCCTGCTTGAGATGCAGCAGCTTAAAGCTGAGGTGCAGGGAGTCAAATCCGAGGTGCAGGAAGTCAAATCCGAGGTGCGGATGTTAAGTGCCAAGGTGGACCGGATCGAGACGAAGCTGGATGCCACTTTTGGAAAAGTAAGATATGTGAACCGCCGGATTGCTGATGTGGAGCTGGAGTTTTACGGCCAGAAGGATCAGCAGTAAATTCTTATATAGAGTAGACCATTATCCTTTGCGGGAGATGGTCTATTTTTTGTTATGGCTGTAACTTCCCGTATTTGGATGAAGGACTCTTTTTGTTGATTACCGCTCCACTGTGGTATAATGAAATATCTGGCCCGTCTATACTTGAACGGCCGGGTTACAATTGAATAGCAAATCTGCACCGCTAAGTATGCGTATAGCGCTTAAGCTGCAGGAGAGGTTCGCGAACTCCCTCTAAAAAAAACTACAGACACCTTCGGGCCGGCTTTTTCGCCGCGTACCCTGAGGCTTGTTTTTTGCGGATATCCGGTCCTCTCGTTTTTCCAACATTATTTGGAGAAGGAGAGATTTTTTTATGCTTAAAAATGAAAAGGCCTTTGTTGTTTTCAGCGGCGGTCAGGACAGCACCACCTGCTTGTTCTGGGCCAAGTCCATGTTTGCCGAGGTGGAGGCCGTCACCTTCGATTATGGCCAGCGCCATAAGGCGGAGATCCAGTGCGCTACAGAGATTGCCAAGGAGCTGGGCATCCGCCAGACCATCCTGGATATGTCTCTGCTGAACCAGCTGGCTCCCAATGCGCTGACCCGCCAGGATATCGACATTGACCAGAAGGAAGGCGAGCTGCCTACCACCTTCGTGGATGGACGAAACCTGCTGTTCCTCAGCTTCGCCGCCATCGCTGCCAAACAGGCCGGCGCCCGGCATCTGGTCACCGGCGTATGCGAAACGGACTTCAGCGGATATCCCGATTGCCGGGATTCCTTCATTAAGTCACTGAATGTGACCTTGAATCTGTCCATGGACTACCCCTTCGTGATCCATACGCCCCTGATGTGGCTGGACAAGGCCGAAACCTGGCGTCTTGCAGATGAACTGGGAGCCTTCCAATTTGTCCGCGAAAAAACACTCACCTGCTACAACGGCATCCCCGGGGACGGCTGCGGGGAATGTCCCGCCTGCAAGCTGCGCCGCGCGGGGCTGGAGAAGTATCTGCAGGAAAAAGGAGGCACACAATGACCCACAACAATCATACCTGCGGTCCGGGAGCCTTTGCCATTCCGGAGCGTGTCCAACGCCTGGGCGAGGATATCCGCCGGGACCAGCTGCAATATCACCAGCGCCGGGTCATGGTGGTGAAGGAGTTCACCTTTGATGCCGCCCATCACCTTCACGCTTACGAGGGCAAGTGCATGAACCTGCACGGCCATACCTACAGGGCTGTGTTCGGGATTAGCGCGATTCCCGGAGAGACGGGGCTGGCGATGGATTTTGGGGATATTAAGGATATCTGGAAAAGCTCCATCGAAGGTTGGCTGGACCACCGTTATCTGAACGAAAGCCTGCCTCCCATGAACACCACTGCCGAAAATATGGTGGTTTGGCTGTTCAATAAGATGGAGGAGGCCCTGCACTCGGAGCCCTACCGCGGGCAAATCCGGGAGGGACGGACGGAATTCGTCCGCCTGTTCGAAACCCCTACCAGCTATGCCGAGGCCAGACGGGAGTGGATGGTGGATGAGTAGCATTTACATGGAGACCACCAACACCGGAGCCACAGCCAAAGCAGCTATCCCGGTTCTGGAGATTTTCGGTCCGACGGTGCAAGGTGAGGGGATGTCCATCGGTCGGCGCACTATGTTCGTGCGGACGGCTGGCTGCGACTACCGCTGCTCCTGGTGCGACTCGGCCTTCACCTGGGACGGCAGCGCCCGGGAGGAGCTTAAGAAGCTTAGTGCGGAGAATGTCTGGACGGAGCTTACAGCCCTGGCAGAGGGCGGCTTCGACCATGTAACCCTGTCCGGGGGCAATCCCCTGCTTCTGCCGCAGTTGGGCAGTCTGGTGGAGCTTCTGCGGGCCAAGGACATCCGCATCGCGGTGGAAACACAAGGCTCCGTCTGGCAGGATTGGGTCCTGCTGACGGATGAGGTGACCCTTTCGCCCAAACCCCCCAGCTCCGGCATGAACACGGATCTGGCGCAGCTGGACAACTGGGTGTCCCGGCTTAAAGAGGGCCGTCCGCCAGTCAACGCGGGATCAAATGCCAACCCCCCCCGCACGGGACCGGCCTACACACTGAAAATTGTGATTTTTAACCGGGAGGACTTGGACTATGCCGCCAGGCTGCATGCCCGGTACCCGGAGGTTCCCCTGATCCTGCAAACCGGCAATCCCGAACCCGTCGGCGGCGAAACGGGAGATACCGCTCTGCGGCTTTTGGCAGCCTATGAGAACCTGTTGGGTCTCGTCATGGAACGCAAGGAATTGAAGGACGTGCGAGTGCTTCCGCAGCTGCACGCTCTGGTTTGGGGCAACAAACGCGGGGTATAGCTTTACACAAGGAGGATCATACAATGGCAGGAAGACAATCGGATGAACTGCAGGATTTGACTCTGCTCGGCAATCAGGGGACCCGTTACCCCCAAGACTACGATCCCTCCGTATTGGAGAGCTTCGATAATAAACATCCCAACCGGGATTACTTCGTGAAATTCAACTGTCCCGAATTCACCAGTTTGTGCCCCATCACCGGTCAGCCGGACTTCGCCACCATCTACATCAGCTACATTCCCGATATCAAAATGGTGGAAAGCAAGTCGCTGAAGCTGTATCTGTTCAGCTTCCGCAACCACGGGGATTTTCACGAGGACTGCATGAACATCATCATGAACGATTTGATTGCCCTTATGCAGCCGAGGTATATTGAGGTATGGGGCAAATTTACGCCGCGCGGCGGCATTTCCATCGATCCTTATTGCAACTATGGCAAACCCGGCACTCCCTTCGAGGAAATGGCCCGCCACCGGCTGATGAATCATGATCTGTACCCCGAAAAGGTGGACAACCGATAATGGAATCCAAAACACGCAGGATTGCCGGCATATCCTTATTTGTGATGGGAGCCGGCTTTGTGGCTATGCTCCCGTTTCAGGAATATGCCGCTGCCCGGCTTCTGGCAGGGGCTTTTGAGGCAGGGCTGGTGGGCGGCCTGGCCGACTGGTTTGCAGTAACAGCCCTGTTCCGACATCCGCTGGGCATCCCCATTCCGCACACGGCCTTGCTGCCCCGGAACCGGGAGAAGATGACCCAGGCACTGGTCACCATCGTGCAGAATAATCTGCTCAATAAAGAAAGCCTGGTGGACAAGCTCCGGGAGCTGGAGGTGGCGGAGCGCCTGATGGGCGCAGCCCGGAAGGGACTTTCCTCCCCCCGCTTCAAGGACACCGCCAAAGCCTGGGTGCTCTCCCTGCTGTCACGCCCTTTGGACAAGGCATGGGGCGCTGCACTGCCCCAGCTTTCCCGCTTCGTCCGGTCCCGGGATTGGGCCGACGGACTCCTCTCGGTGGCCGGAGGCGAACCTGCCGTACGGCAGGCAACTGAGAAGCTGCTGGACCTGGCCGTGGACAAAGGAACCCACTGGGTGGTTACCGATGACGCCCGGCGGATGATGGGGAAGCTGGCCATCACCGCCATCGGCGGCCTCAAGATGAACGGCCTGATGCAATTTGCCGTGAATGCGGCGTTGAATTATTTTGACGAAGACCAGATCGGCAGCGCTATTCAGCTTGCTCTGGTCACCAAGCTCCGGGAGATTAGCCTGGAGGGCCATCCTACGAGGGAATCCATTCTGGCCTACCTGAAGAAGGAATGGGATGTCCATGTGCAGTCGCCGGACAACCGGGACAAGTGGAATGCCAAGCTTCAGGAGCTGCTCGGCAGCTGGGTGGAAAGCGACAAACCGCTTGCTCTTCTGGAGGAGCTGCGGGCCAAGCTGCATGATCAGGTGGAAAACGGCGGGCTGCTGGAGAAGCGGGTGTTCCCCTTTGTGGAAGACACCGCGGAGAAGCTCAGCCGCAACGATCGCCTGTTGGGCAACGTGAACAGCTTTCTGCAGGACACGACAGTCCGGTTCCTGGAAGCTAATCATTCCCGCATCGGCGGCCTGGTTCGCGAGAACATCGAGAAGATGGACAATGACACTCTGATTGCTCTCGTGGAGGACAAGGCCGGCAAGGATTTGCAGTGGATCCGGGTAAACGGCGCCGTCTGCGGCTTTTTCCTGGGGCTGGTGTTCACCACCGTGCGGATGCTGCTGGCGTAGGGCAGGAGTTACTCTTGTTGTCCTGCTGCTCAGGAGGCTTATATGGTTGGCCTGCCAACAGCCGTGATAGCGGACCACAAATGTCTGCTAATCGGAGATTTTTCATATTTTGGCTTCAATAGCAGATATAAAATGTCTGCTATTTTTGTTTTCAGATCCCTTTTTGAACAACATCAGGCCATTAGCAGACATTTGATGTCGCTATTTCCAAAAAAATAACCACCTCAGCGTAATAGCAGACATTTTCTGCCGCTTACATGTCCCCTCTCTCCGCCGGGCAGCTGGGTTTACTGCTCATCGCACCAACACAAAAAGACCATTCCATAAGTTGCCCCGAGGCAGCTCACAAAATGGTCTCCCTTGCCATTAGATTCTTTACTTGTTCAAGTGGTACGGCACGGTGGAGATGGTGACATCCTTATATTTGAACAGGTAATAACGAATCAGCAGGCTGGTTTGATTATGCAGGATATTCTGCCACCAGTGTTTAGGAATAAACTGCGGGATCAAGATGGTGATGTGCCCCGTCTCCGAGTTTTTCCATTCCACCGTTTCGATGAATTTCACCAGGGGTTTTATGATGCTTCTATAGCGGGAACGCAGCACGATAAGACGCACGCCGCAATCCCATTCCTCCCACTTCTTTTCCATCTTCTCGATATCCTCATCGTCAAAGCCAATGTATACCGCTATCACATTGTCAGTCATGGACTTGGCATAGCTGATGGTATTCATGACCACCCGTGTAATGCCCGCCACCGGAATGACAATTGTGTTGCCCTTGGCTTCCGGCTTGTCGGTAGCCAGATCAATCCGCAGCTCATCCGCAACTGCCATGTAGTGGCGGTGAATCTGCTGGAACATAACGTACACCACCGGCAGGAAGATAAACACCATCCACACCTGGCTGAACTTGGTGAACAAGAAAATCAGTGTTATCGACAGTGTGGTCACCATGCCGACTCCGTTAACCAAGAACCGGATTAGCCAGCCCTGAGGCTTTAACCGGTACCATCTGCGCATCATTCCCAGCTGCGAAAGCGTAAAGGGAATGAACACCCCGATAGCGTAGAGGGGGATCAGGTTCTCCGTGTACCCGTTGGAAACAATGGCAAGAACCCCTGCCAGGAGGCCCAGCACGATAATGCCGTTGGAGAAACCCAGCCGGTCGCCGCGGATCATAAAAGCGTGAGGCATGAACTTATCCTTGGCCAGCATAAAAGCCAGCAGCGGAAACGCAGCATAAGCGGTATTGGCTGCCAGGAACAGGATCAGGGCAGTGGTGCCCTGAATGAAGAAGTAGATCGGTCCCCGTCCGAATGCCGCTTCGGCAATCTGTGAAACCACCGTGACATCCTTCATGGGAGAGATGCCGTAGAAATAAGCCAGCAAGCTGATCCCCAGGAACATGGAGCCGAGGATAATCCCCATCAGCGCCAGTGTGGACGCCGCATTCTTCTCGGAAGGAGCCTTGAAGCTGGGGATGGCATTGGATACTGCCTCTACCCCGGTAAGGGCCGAGCAGCCGGAGCTGAAGGCCTTCAGCAGCAGGAACAGGGAGATGCCGGAAACATCCAGACCAAACTCCGCAGGAGTGGCCTGCACATCCCCTGTAGCCACCCGGAAGAGGCCTACAATAATCATCAGGAAAATACCCGCAACAAACAGGTACACGGGGTAGGCTAACACCTGGGCGGACTCCGTAATGCCGCGCAGGTTCATAATCGTAAGGAATAATATCATCACCAACGCAATTTCAATCCGGTACGGATGCAGATTCGGGAACGCCGAGGTCACCGCATCGGTAGCCGCAGAGGTGCTTACCGCCACCGTCAGGATATAGTCCACCAGAAGCGATCCGCCTGCTACCAGGCCGGTCCGGACGCCCAGGTTATCCTTGGCCACAATATAAGCGCCGCCGCCGGTGGGATAAGAGAATATGGTCTGCCGGTAGGACAGCACCAGTATCGTAAGCAGAGCCAGTACCGCAATGGATATCGGGATGGAATACCATAAGGCCGCAAAGCCCAGCGTAATCAGCACGATCAGTATTTGCTCCGTACCGTACGCTACCGAAGATAAGGCATCCGAGGACAGGATAGCCAGTGCCTTCAGCTTGCTGAGCTTTTCGTCTCCCAGCTCATGGGATTTCATAGGTCTGCCGATCAAAAACCGTTTTAAGCGCAATAACATCGTTTTTCCCCGCCTGTGCTGTTTAATAGGTATCAATAAGCTGTTTGTAAACGGGAAATCAGGAAGTGAACCATTCATCTTGGTTAGAATTTGTTCTACCGCCGCATCATATCCTCTTCCGCTGTCCAAAGTTCCTTCCATTTTCAGACAGCAAAAAAACACCACGAAGAGCCGTTCTCCGTAGTGCCGACGCACCAAGAGCCCCCTTCCCCTTATCAACGCTTGCGAGGTTAGCTGCCGGATTCGGACGGCAAGAGTCGCCCTACCCGTACGTCTGGACAAGCCCGCACAGGATTCACCCCGTTGTTCCCGTCAGGCCGTTAAGCCCTCATAAGAACAGTTGGTTCCCCCGTATCCCGCCAGCCGCGGGACTTCAGCGATACACCAGGAACATCCATTTGTGATTCCTCAGTTACAGAACGTATGTTACTCGTTTCGGCCTTCCTTGTAAAGGTTCGGATTCAAAGGGAAAGGGGCCAGATTTCGCTTACCGGTGTGGTTGGAAGCGATTTCTGTCCCCTAATTCAGCCATTCTCTTCATTGTTCTGGCTGTATCTCCGTTTATCGTTAAGGAAGAATTTCGAATACGTTGTTCAGACGGGTCAGTTGAAACACCTTCAGCACATTCGGCGCCAAAGCCTGCAGTCTGATCTTGCCGCCGGCCTCTACGCACTTCTTGTAGGCACTGACAATTACCCCTAACCCCGTACTGTCAATAAACCGGCAATCGCTGAAATCCAGAAGAAAATGTGTTGTCCCGTTGCTCACATATTCCCGCATACTCTCTCTGAACAGGGACGCTTCCTCAATGGAGAAGGTGGGAGGAATACGTATGACCTTTTCCTGCTGCATGTTAGTCACCTCTTAATTTGATATTCTCAACCATACCCTCCAGCTCATTGGCCATCGCACTGATCTCTTGCGCGGACGAAGCAAGGTTGCTGACCGTGGAGGACTGCTCTTCGATGGCGCTGGACACACTTTCGCTATTGGACGCGGTTTGCTCGGATATGCTTCCCATGGAATCAATAAGGCCGATAATCTGGTCGGAGGTGGCCACCTCGTCCCGGGTAATCTCTTCAATTTCCTTCACATTATGGGTGATCACCTGAACAGTGTCAATAATATGCATGAAGGCCCGGTCCGTTTCCTGGACAATGTCCACGCCTTGGGTAACCGCGGAGGAGGCTCCCTTCATAGCACCCACGGCTTTGCCGATCTGATCCACCATCCGTTCCACCAGCTCCGATATTTCATTGGCCCGTTTGTTGGATTCCTCGGACAGCTTGCGGACCTCTCCGGCCACCACTGCAAAGCCTCTGCCGTTTTCCCCGGCACGGGCGGCTTCGATCGCGGCATTAAGCGCAAGCAGATTGGTCTGCTGGGCGATGGCGTTAATTACAGCCACAATTTCCGTCACGGTGGCGGATTGGGTATTCAGGGAGGCCAGAATGGCTTCGGTTTCGCCGGTGCTAATGCTGATGGTCTCCATGGCTTTCACCGTTTCCTGGACGCGTACGCGGCCGTCCTGGGCGGCTTTGTCGGAGATGTCCGCATTTTCGCTGGCAGTAGAGGCTTTGTTCAGGGCCAGCTGCACCAGACTGGACAGCTGCACCAGCACCTGCGACGCATTAACAACAGAATCGTTATTGTTCTCCGCCCCTGCTGCAATCTCCTGCATGTTGGCGCTGATCTCCTCGATGGAGGCGTTGATTTCCTCCGAGGAGGCGGCCATTTCCTGGGACATATTCATCAGCAATTCGGAGCCATCGCGGATTTTGCGGATCATCAGATCCTGCTTGTGGATCATCAGGTTGAAGGATTCGCTCAGCTCCTGGAACTCATCCTTGGAGCGGATGGACGTATGGGCCGTCAGATCCCCGTCCCCTGCCTGCGCCATAGCCTTCTGGAGCTTCCGGATTGGCCGGATGACACCCATTTCGCTCATGAGATACCCGAGAAGCAGAGCGGCCAGGATACACACCAGGGTAATGACGATGGTATCGTTGCGGATGCTGAAGGCAGGCGCCATGTAGTCGTCGTAATTGGCCGTAGTGGCGACAATCCAATTGCCGGCTGGCTGGAATACAACATATTTATAAATGCCTTCAAAGGTGTAAAATCCGGCTTTTTTCTTGCCGGCCAGGACATCCTTCACCAGATTATTCAGCTCGGGAAAACCATTGTCAGCAGCATTCTCCTTCAGCACCTTGTCTTTGATGGGATGGGACACCAAAAGACCGGTTTTATCCACCATGTAGGCGTACCCGCTTTCACCGATTTTGACGTCGGCTACGGCTCCCGTAAGGGCCGGGAAGGAAACGGTGGCCAGAAGCACACCAGAGGTTTTCCCTCCGCTGGACAACGGCAGGGCGATGACAACGACAGGCTGGTTGCTGTCCTTGGAAATCAGCACCTCGCTGGTGACTGCAGTGCCGCCCAGAGCCTGCTTGAAATAATCACGGTCAGACACATTCAAATCCGGCGCTGCCGAGGAACTGGTTACAATGGCCTTGCCTTGTGCATCCGCAACAGCCAGCAGCTCGGTGAGTCCGCCGTTGTCCTTGTGCACGTTGACCAGATATTGATACGCCTCTGTCTTCAGCGGGGCATCCGCGGGCTTCAGAGGCAATTGGGACAGCGCCGTATTGCGCGCGGCAATCTGGAGGCTTTGGTGGACCTGCGTCAGCCTGCCCTCCACCTCCTTGGAGGTGGAAGCGGTAGTGGCCGCCAGCTGCTCCTCTATCGTGGACTGGAGGGCATCAGACGACAGGTTATAGGACAGGGTACCGGACAAGACCAGCGGGATACAGATCAGCAGGAACAAGAGCGTACTTATTTTGACACGTAAACTCAACTTCATTTCGTTCTCCTCCATCTCCACGGGACATTCAAATTGGGTCTATTGGCATTCCAGGATTTTCACAATGTTAATCGTATTGTCCACCATCTCCACATGATCGGAGAAACTGCGGATCAGATACAAACCTCTGCCTCCTTCATCCAATAGCCGGCTTTCGTCAATATCCAGCGGAATGTCCCGGTAACCCGACTTTCCCCCCGTGTCCTCCACCTGCAGATTCAGATGGGAGCCGTCCAAGGAATAGCGGATATAGATGGGTTTGGTGCAATCCTCGCTGTTTCCGTGAAAATAAGCGTTGGTCACGGCTTCGGCCAGAATCAGCTTCACATCAAAGGCCACCTGCTCCACTTCGGGACCCAGGTCACGGATAATCCCGTCGATCAGGCCCTGATGGTGATCCAAACCGAATAAAACCACTTCTTTTACACAAACTTCCATCCGTATCTCCCTGCCTTCACCTGATTGTCAACTCCAGCCATGTGCAGTCATCCTGCAGGATGGAGTCCTGTGTCGAGCGCTTCAGCGCTTCATATTCCCAATACGCAGTCTCCCCGCCTTCAAGCAGCTCCAAACCGTCCGTGTAAAAACAAAACCGGTCACCGGAGGAAAAGGGAATCTGTACAGAATCAAATCTGCTGTTCTCAAACATTCCGACGGGGGCACCCTTCACCTGCAGCCTGGTCCATTGCCCGTCCGCCCTGCAGTGGTCAAATTCGTTGATGCCCGCCGCCGCTGCAGTCAGCAGCCCTTCTTCAAAGTCAAGCAGGAAGCAGCAGACCGCTATATAGTCCTCGTCCAGATGCCGGACAATTTTGAGATTCAAATCCCGCAGGACCTCCTGGGGATGGGCATGCTCCTGCACGCTGTCGAAGAATAGCAGGCGCATGGCGGAGATATTCAACGCCGCCGTTAACCCCTTGCCGGTTACATCGCCGATGATGCCAATGACCTTGTCCGAACTGATCCGGTGAAAAAAATAAAAATCGCCGCTTAGGGTTCCGGCAGGGACATAGAGCTTCTGGAAGCCCGCCCGTTCCGGCAGGGGGAAATCCGCAGCCAGCCGGCGCTCCTGGAGCTGCACCGCACGCTTAATTTCCTTCTTGCTGTCGGTCACATCCCGCAGCAGCAGCTGGGTAGCGCTGACTCCGGCGAAGCTTACGGGAGCGCAGACAATGTCCAGATCGGCAGCCCGCCCGTCGTTCAGCACCGCCTTGATCTCCACCCGCATATTCTCTGTGGACTGGTCCAGATAGTTCAGAACTTTATTTTCCTTGCTTTTGAGAAACCCCCGATGAAAGAAGCTCTGCAGGCTGCAGCCTACCATCTGCTCCCGGTCCAGGCCAAACAGCACCTCCGATTGTTTATTGGCGAACAGCACCATGTCCTCCCGGAAGACAATAATCGCATCGGGACACAGCTCCACCAGATTCCGGTACCGCTCCTCGCTTTCCTTCAGAAGCAGGTCCGCCCGGACCCGTTCGGTGACGTCATGGACAACGGAATAGATGCAGTTGACTCCAAGCATGGTGATCATGCCGGTATGTATCTCCACGTACATGGTGGCGCCGTCGGCTCTTTTGTGACGGTCCATCAGGATCTGGTTAAGCTCCGTCCCTTCCTTCACTCTGTCCACGAAGGTTTTGTCCAGCGGGATGCCCGCCATCCGGGCTATACCGTCCTGGTCCTTAGCCTTCAAATCCTCAATGCTCAACGCCCGCAGCTCCGCCAGTCGGTACCCGTAGAAGTCCAAAGCGGCTTTGTTGGCGTCCACTATATTCCCGTTAGCGGGGTCGACCAGAAGCGTAACCAGATGGTTATTGTCGTAGATGCAGCCGTAATGCTCCATACAGGTTTGGGCTGAGGGATTGTTTTGCAGATTCTTGCATGAATGGTGGTTATTCATCGGGGGCCACACTTTCCCTGAATAGGTTATTTTAATCAGTATAACATATTTTTTATTTCATATGTCGTCCTAAATCGACATCCGATGACAGTGCTTTTTACTGGAAATAGTTCAAACAGCGGTCTACGGACAGCAAAAAACCGGCATTCGCATGCCGGTTTGTCCCGCGTTTAATAGGTATGGACGAACTCTCTGAAGCGGCTTCTGGAGGAGGCGTAAATGGCGTCCAGAAGTCCCATGGAGGCTGCCGCATCGCTTAATTCCGTATACTCCTTAACGCCTGTTTGTCTGCTCCTGTAGTACAATGCCACCAGCTTGGCATGGCCTTTGCCCCAGTAGGATTTGCCCAGCTCGGCCGCCGTATCGCTGGCCAGCACCTCCTCGGTGCCATCCCGGATCAAGAGCAGGCGGTTATCCGTGTAGCGCAGAAGCCCCTTCTCCATATGCATCTCCACAAAAAACGGGCTGTTGCCGGAATAACCGTTGGTGGCATAGAAGAAGCCCTTCTTCCCATCCTTGTAATACAGAGTGGCCTCCGCCGTATCCTCCACCTCAATCACATCCTGAAGCACCCGGGTATCGGTGGTTCCTTTGACCGATTCCACCTGGCCGCCCAGATGATAGAGCATATCCAGCATATGCACTGCCTGGTTGATCAGGAGCCCGCCGCCTTCGGTGGCCCACTTGCCGCGCCATTCCTCGGAGCGGTAATATTCCGGTGTCCGGTGCCAGGTGAGAATGCAGCGCAGACCCAGCATCCGGCCAAGCTCTCCTTTATCAATCCACTCCTTGGCCTTCTCCACGGAAGGGTTGAAGCGGTTCTGGAGGATGACACAGCAGGTGACACCTGCCTTCTCCACCGCACGGACGATGCCTGCAGCTTCCGCTGCATTCAGGGCCACCGGCTTTTCCAGGACGATGTGTTTGCCCGCCTCCGCGGCCCGGATGGCCATGGGCGCATGGAGATAATGGGGAAGGCAGATATGGACGGTGTCCACTTCGGGGTCTGCCAATACCTCATCCGCACTTGTAAAGCTCTTGCAGCCATATTGCCCTGCCAAAGCGGCACTCCGCTCCGGCACGATATCGCAGACGCCGTAGAGCCTGGCATCCGGCGCCTCCGCTATAGCTGCGGCATGCACCGGTCCGATGGCTCCGCAGCCAAGAATGACGGCATTCTTCGCATCCATGTTATGCGAAACCTTCCTTCTTCAGGTTGTTGTAGCTGATGGTCAGGCTGTCGAAGGCTTCGGTAGGACCGGCATCCCGTTCGATGAGGTACCACTTGACCTTGGCTTCCTCAGAGGCCTTGAAGATTTCCGGCCAGCTCAGGTTGCCCTCCATCACCTCGGACATAATCTGCTTGTCGTCGATAATCGCCAGATCCTTAAAGTGGATAGCATCCACCCGTCCGGCCAGCTTGCGGATCCATTGCACCGGATCTACGCCGCCGTATTGCAGCCAATAGGTATCCAGGGTGAACATGAAGGTTTCCGGATTGGTTTCCTCCACAAGAACATCCATACCAAATTTGCCGTTAAACTTTTGGAATTCAAAATGATGGTTATGGTAGCTGAACTTCAAGCCGTTTTTACCCAATTCATCGGCAATGGCGGAGAATTTCCGCGCGAAGGCGGGATACCCCTCCGCGCTGCGGAATTCGGTGGGCAGGCCGCCCAATCCGGCGATGCCGCAGCCCAAGGTATGGTGATCCTTAATCAGGGTGTCCAGCTCATCCACGAATTTGGAATAAGGCGTATGGGTAATCACAATCTTCAGGCCGTGGGAATCAGCGATGGCCTTCAGCTCCTCCGCCGGCAAGGCAACCTTGATGCCCGAGGCCTGGATGGTAGTGTAGCCGATCTCGCGGACTTTCTTCAGCGTCGCATCCAATTCCTCTGCGGTATTGGTGTAATCACGCAGGGTGTACATTTGGGCGCCCAAAATTTTGGTCATGGGGATCGTCTCCTTTATTAGTGGGTTCCGGCTACATCGGCCACGTTCTGAACAACATCAGGCTTGACGTATGTGGAGGTTTTGATTTTGTCCTGAAGCAGGTTATAGAACCCGTCATGGTCAAAATTCTCCAGATCCGCCCAGCTGTCAGTCCAGGCCGAATAGTGGATGCCGTTGGAGATGAGCAGGCCGAGAACTCCTTCTTCCCCGGGGGCCAGCAGCTTCTCGCCCTTCAGGATGGCGTTGGTGAAGTTCTTCATGATGCCCACATGCTGCTCCCCGCCATTGGTATCTGCAGGAACCTCGCACTTCCAGGCCTCAGGACGGCCGAAGGGAGCGGTGTTAGTCTTGTTAAATTCCCGTTCCGACACACGATTGCGGTGGAAAGTAATCACATTCTTCTCTACGACAATCTTGCCCATGTCGCCGGAGATTTCCAGGCGGTTGGTGCCCGGAGACTCCGCGGTAGAGGTAATATATACGCCGCTGGCGCCGTTTTCGAATTCCATGTAGGCGGTGACATCGTCCTCCACCTCAATATTGTAAAACTTGCCGAAGCCGCAGAAGGAACGCACCCGTTTGGGCATGCCGAGAATCCACTGGAACAGGTCCAGGTTATGCGGGTTCTGGTTAATCAGGGTGCCGCCGCCTTCCCCCTCCCAAGTGGAGCGCCAGGTGCCGGAATCGTGGTAGCATTGGGGACGGTACCAGTCGGTGATGATCCAGACGGCGCGTTTGATGCCGCCCAGTTCCCCGCTTTTCACCAGGTCCCGGACCTTCTGGTACACGGGGTTGGTGCGCTGGTTGTACATGATGCAGAACAGCTTGTCGGACTTTTGGGCAGCTTCGTTCATTTCCAGAACCTGCTTGGTATGCACACCCGCCGGCTTCTCCACCAGCACATGCAGCCCATGCTCGAAACCTTGGATAGCGAGAACCGGATGGTCGTAATGGGGCACCGCGATAAGCACCGCGTCGATCAGGCCGCTTTTGTACATGGACAGGGCGTCCTCGAATACAGGGACCTCCGGCAGCGTGTTCCGCGCCCATTCCCTTCTTTCCTCACTGATGTCGCATACGGCGCCGAGAACAAGATTGGGCACCCGCTTCTCCAAATGAATATGCTTGGTATGGGATGAGCCCATGTTGCCCAGGCCGATTACACCAATTCTGACTTTATCCATAAGCTGACGCTTCCTCCTTGGGATTAAAACGGTTTCAATTTTCCCTTTCACTGTACCATTTATGGGTTCCGCGATCTATACAATCCTTGTTTGATACTATGCAAATCTTGCGGTAATATGGGGAGGGGTGAAACATGTGAAAACAGAACACGGCAGAATCCGGTACGGGGCCGCAGACGGCTCCTTTTCGTTCCATCATACCCGTGACGAATCGCCCAATCCGGAGCATTTTAAGCTGCATTATGAAGTGGGCTATGAAATTTTCCTGTTCCTGGAGGGGAACGGAACCTATATTATTGAGGGCAACCGGTATGAATTGTCCCCCAATTCTCTTCTGATTATGAACTCCAATGAGCTTCACGTCTTGTCCATTTCGCCGGATCACCCGTATGAGCGCATTGTGCTGACGCTGAAGAAGGATTTTCTGCCTCCCTTTTTGTCACACGGGGTGGACTTCCTGCGTTCTATTAAATACCGGAAGCTGGGGCACGGCAACCTGATCCAGGGGGAGCTGGTGGTGAAAAACGGTCTGCTGGACTATTATCATAAGCTGCGGCGCTTGCTTGCCCGTCCCGGTCCGGAAGAGGAGTTTATGGCCAAATGTGTCATTGTGGAGCTCCTGGCCGCTATCAACAGCATCAAGGAAAAGGAGCTGCTGGATGCCCAGCTGCATAAGCCGGCCATGACCAAGGTAAGCGAGCTGCTGGAGTACATCAACGGGAATCTGAATGAAGCGCTGACCCTGGACGCCCTGGCAGAGCGGTTTTTCCTGACCAAGTATCATCTGTGCCATATTTTCAAGGAAGCCACCGGTTATTCCATTAACCAATATATCTCGTACAAGCGGATTCATATGGCGGATGCGCTGATGCTGGAGGGCTACACCCCTACCCAGGCCTGCTTTATGTCCGGCTTCAACAGCTACTCCAATTTCTATAAATCCTACCGCAAGCTCACCGGACGTTCGCCCCGGCATACCAAGGAGGAATGATTTTTTTTAGTAAGCATGCCAAAAAGCTCTTGAACTCTATCAAGAGCTATAGTAGTTTTATAGATGTAAACCCATTTCCAATTGAAGGGAGGCGACGGCATGGAGAAGATGATGAACATGATGATGTGTATGTGTATGGACGACATGATGTGCAAGATGCGTTCCATGAAGATGATGATGGAAGAAATGAAGGGTATGGACATGAAGGACTGCGGAATGGACATGGATATGATGATGGCCAAAATGCAGGAATGCGACGAAATGACCACCATGATGATGGACATGATGCGCGACATGAAGAAGGTTTCCATGTAATTGGCTTCAGGTTTGCGGGAATCTGACCATTCCGGCAAACAGCACGACTATTGTCGGGCAAGCGGACAGCCGCGGTACCCGGCAGGTTGATAAGGCCCAGCAGACCGCTGCACGGCCATTCATATTTTCCCGGTTAGCGGACAGCCGCATTCCCGGGGACCCATTGGAACGTTTCGGTTAAGCAGACAGCTGCAGACCGGCGTTTTTTTATTTGGGGCGGATTTATCCCAGGGTGTGTTTGAAAACTCCGAGGGGAGCAAATTTTAGCGAATTTTCGTTCATGGCAAGGCAGTTACACGCAGGCGTACCGGGGGTACGTCAAGGGGAAGTAACGAAGTCAGGGACGAAAAGGCGTGAAAAGGTGCCCTCAAGCGAGTTTTCAAACACACCCTAGCTGCCGGAGCCGGATGCCAATCCGCGTACGCTGCCGCTTCAGCTCCAGCGCCTCTTCACGCAGCGCCTGCTCCGTGCCGTAGTGGCCGATGGAGCCTATTTCCCGGTACAAGGCCAGCATTCTGCCGTTGATCTCGTCGAACCGGCGCCACAACTCCTCACGGGTCCGGAGCTCCGTTTCCTGCCGGACCAGCCGTTCCCCGTCCAGAAGTTTCGCAAGAACCTCCCGCTGCCATGCCATATCCCCCAGACTGACTGCCAAATTGTACAAATCCAGCTGATCGTTCACCCATGTTTCGGCAATTGCCTGTGCAGATATCATGACCAACAACTCCGCTCTTTTCCGATTTCAAGCTTTATACCTAGTATTATACTAGGTTTTTAAGGTTTTGCAACAATAAATCCACACTGAGCGTTGGGTCCTGCGCCGGGGTTGTGTGAAGCTTGCTGCGGAATAAGGGGGGTTGTTCCGAAAGCTACCCTTATATGAGGAAAAAGGATGGAATAGCGGAAAAATGCTTCCGTTATTCCATCCTTATGGTGAGTTAGCGGTGGAATAGCGGACATCATGTTCCGCTATCCTGCTAACCCAACTCCAACACCGGCCGGGCAGGCTGTGTTATTCCTCCAGCCAAAGAATCGAGGTTACGCCCCGGGGATAATACTTGCTGCCTTTGGCGAACCCGGACAGTATCTGGTCGCTCCAGCTCCAGATGCCGTTCCGGGGATCGGTCAGCCAGGCCGCATGTGCAGCGTCCGCCCTCCGGCCTGCCTCATCCCGAGGCAAACCCAGGATATGCCGCGCAATAAATTGGCACAGGTAAATTTTGCTGAGCCAGGAGTTATTGCTGGTGGATGAAAGCTTCCAGCCGCCGTCTTCGAAGAGGCATACCCTCTCCACCAATACCGTCCGCAGATGGCGGTCCAGCGCATCCAGATATGCCTTATACGGCCCTTCGCGATCCAGGGCCAAGGTGCAGCCCGCCGCATAGGGAAAGACCAGCCCCTCTATGGCGGGGATAATCCGTGAGTCATTGTCTTCATGAATGACCGCCGGGATATATCCGCCCTCCGTCATTTGGGCAGTCAGCGTGCCCGCACAGCGTCCTGCCTGAAGCTCTGCCAGGGCAGCCGCTTCGGCCAAGCCGTTAGAGCGGAAAATCTGCTCCAATACCACATAAGCCGCCCAACATTTGCCCGCCAAATAGATATTGTTCCGCGCTTGTCCCAGGGATACATCCAGACTGTCGTAGGTGGTAATTTCCGCGCCGCTTCCGCAGCGGGAGCTGTCCAGGCCCATGATGCCGTTGCGCTGCTCCGGATCGGGATGATCCCGGTTGGCCATGCTGACCAGGCATTGCTCCAGCAAGGGCAGCTTCCCTTCCAGCCAGGCGTTATCCCCTGACTGGTGGGCATAGACGGCGGCGCACAGCACCCAATTGACCAACTGCTCATGGGTCATATACGAGAAGCATCCGGTCAGGTCCGGCTGTTCATAGGTGGAATACCCCGGCACCGAAAATGCATTGGCTACCCCCATATCATGGGTGAAGCTGATGCCGCCGGGATAAAGCCGCTCCTCCCCGGGGAAACGGACCTTATCGGTATAGCTGAACCGTTCGGCGAATACGTCCAGCTCATTTTTTACCGTCCAGGGATTCATCCGCATCTCAAAAAACAGCTGGTCCACGGTCAGGTCAAAGGTATTCATCATCCGGTATTGGCCTTCGTTCACCACCCAGAAGGGGCGTCCCGCCCAATCCAGCAGCTGGGTATTGCCGTAATAGCTGCGGATGGAATGGATCAGCATAAACCGCTGGTCGTCCGACAGTTTGCCGTCGTTAAGCAGGACATCCGCATCGGTGCAGCTTTTGCTGATGGCTTGGTAATGGTCCAGCGCATAGTGGGCCACCTGCTCGATATCGGCGAAATAGCGGGTATACCAATAGCTCATGTCTTCTCCGGCGGTAACATAACCGCCCCTGTAAAAGCAGAGGGCAAACCGGAAGGTCCGGACTTCCCCTGCCGGGGTTTCCATTATAAAAGCGGCGACGCGGCCCAGGCCGTTTTGGGCGGGATGCCCGGCTGCGCTTTGCAGGATGATCTTCTCAATGGTGTTGTGCTGGGTGGAATGGACATTACCGTCCAGCGTGGCGATAGCCGTATGGCGTCCCTGTCCGATCCCCTTCATCCCGGACCCGGTCTCGAAACGCCGCATATTGGAGTAGGGGTCCGTCCCCTGATAGCCCAATATAGCCTTGCGCGGGCGGCTGCGTTGGCGGTTGTCCACGGTAATCTCGGCTAATACCGCCGGCACCAAGGCTTCCCGGAGCTCCGCTTCTTCGGCGGTTTCAGGATTGGGCAACGGGCGAACCTGGGACAGGATGCGGAGGGTCAGATCCCCCGCCTGCCAGGTATCCGTCCCCAGCCGGAGCTCCCGGCGGATTTCGTCCTGCCGGAACGGGCGGAGCAGCGTTTTGCTCTCCTCCTCCGTGTTTGACGCGTTCTCCGCCAGCGTAAACCATTTGCTTTCGTCAAAGTTGTCGCCGAAGAAAGGAAGGCCTTCATAGCCTTCACCCTCGGGGCATTCCAAAATGGCATAGACATGCTCCCGGGGCGGCTTAGCCTGCTCCAGGTCGAAGCCTCCCGCAGCTCCCGGATAACCCAGGGTAAAGCTGGCATAAGCCCCTATTGGGGAGTGATGGGCGTTGAAAAACTGGTTTTGCGGCATTGGACAGTCTCCTTCCAAACATCTGATGCCCTCATCCTACCCCATTCCGCCGCCGGTGCCCATGGACAGAACCAGCCGGGATTTGTACAAATCCGAAGTAAAGGGAGTGTGAGTTCAGCTGTCTATCGGGGGCGACTGTAATTAGGAGGGAGAAGCGGAATGATAGCGGACCGCAAATGTCTGCTATTTTAGAAATTCCTCTTCATTCAGCAAAATAACGACATGAAATGTCTGCTATTCCTTCTATCCCCCCGATTTCCAGGCGAATTGAATCGAATAACATACTTTTTTTGTCGTTATTTTGGCTAAATGCGGATTTGGGAGCAAATAGCAGACAATGTTTGCCGCTTACATTCCCTCCGGATGATGTTCACCTAGAAATCACACCGCCAGAACTCGAGAGGGTGGTGCTCACCAGTGCCTGGGGGCTGTTACCCGGGGGGCTCCCCCAAAAGTAATCGGACTATGCTGCGGAAGTTCTGCTTCACTTTTGGGGGTCCATTAATGCATGTGCCGGTATTCCGACGGCGACAGCTTCGTCCAGCGTTTGAACTGCTTGCTGAAGTGGGCGGCATCCCGGAAGCCCAGCCGCTCCGCAACCTGCTCCATGGTTAGCTCCCGGTTCAAAAGCAGCAGCTGGGCTTCCCGCAGCTTAACGGTGGAGAGGTACTGGCGGGGGGAAACGCCATATACGCTTTTGAACAGCCTGGCGCAATACGCCGGGCTGTAGCCCAGCTCCCGGGCGATGCCAGCGATGCCCTGCTTCATCAGCTCCTCCCCGTCGAGACGAGGCTGCTCGGACGCAAAGCTGCCGATTCGATCGGCGATGTCCATAGCCAGCCGGTCCCACCGCCCCGTCTCCCGCAGGAAACCCTCCGGCGGATCGGCCAGCAGCCGGCTCAAGGCGGAGACCAGCTCCAGACACAAGGACAGGCTTTTCATCTTGTTCCCGCCAATCTCCCGCTCCATCATCCCCGGAGCCCCCAAATGGGCCAGCAGCGGGTAAAGCATCTCCCACAGAGGGCTTCCCGGTCCATGCAGGGAATGGCCGATCCGCCCCAGCTGCAGCTTTAGCTCCGGCTCATCCACCCCGAAATGGATGCATAGATAGGTCATGCCCTGTCCGGGTTTGGTGTAGCAGCTGTGGGACTCCCCAGGCTTCAATAGCAGGATGTCTCCGGCGCCCACCGTAATGTCCCTGCCATCCACCAGAAAATGCTGCTCCCCTTCCAGCGCCATATTCAATTCAAACAAGGGATGGTCGTGAAGCGGATACGTCCAGCCTCCCTCCACCTCCCGGCGGTGAACCGAATAAAAATCCATGGCCATGCGGAAGCCTGCAATAGAGGTGTGGCGGAGGCTCTTCTCCTGGTGGCGGGGCAGCTTTTTCATGTCCGTCTCCTTCCTTTCTTTCTCTGGTCTGTGCCGGAACAGCGTTGGAAAACAGAGCCAGGAACCGCCTCTCCCGGCTGCTACAAGCCGGAAAGGCGGTTCCTGTCGTTACTGGTTATGCTGCTTCCTTCGTTTATGCCGCTATGCTTTATTTCTTGCTCTTCAGGTAAGAGGCTTTATATTCCTCCATCATCTTTTCCCCGCCGTTTTTCTTCCACTTCTCCACTTCCGCCTTCCAGCCGGCTTCATCAATTTTGCCCATGATGAACTTGGTTTCGGCGTCGGTGATCTGCAGCTCCAGCTCGCTGCCCCGCTCCGTGTAGGTGACGGAGGCAAGGGTCAAAGCCGGGTTCGGTACGGCATACTTGTCATTGTCGGAGACAATCTTGTTATTTTTCAGGAACAAATCCGTTTGCTTCATCGGCTTATCCATGTTGTAAGCTTCGCCGCGCTGGAGCAGGGTATCCCGGTACGGCTTCACTTCCTTGGCGTCGGCGTCCTTATCCAATTGGACGGTAAATTCGCCTTCCACCTTGTAGTGCTTGCCTTCGATGCCCTTGTTCAGCAGATTCACCATTTCCTTGTCCAGCAGCTGGTCCAGGAAGGTCAGGATCCGCTTCATCTCGGCTTCAGTTTTAACGGAGGATTTCGGGATGGCCAGAATACCGGCGTTGCCGCTTTCGCCAGGCACCCGGATGCCGCCTGCCCCTTCCATCGGAACCGCATCCATAGCTGCTGTCGGGACCACCTTGACCAGGTTGGTCAGCATGGATTGGGCGTTACCGCCGGAGATCCGCAGCGCCACACGGCCGGATTCATAGGTTTTGTCGATGGTCAGCGCATCGGTAACGGCAAAATCCTGATTGATCAGCTTTTCATCATACAGACGTTTGAACAGCTTCAAGGTGTTGGTAAATTCATCCGTCATAAATTCCGGGGTGAAATTGCCCTGAGCATCTACCTTCCACTTGTTCGGGCCGCCTTGGGCCACACTCAGACGGGTCAGGGTGGAGGCAACCCCTTGGTTGTAGTTCTTATCAAGCATCAGACCGTAGGTATCCTTCTTGCCGTTTTTGTCCGGGTCGGTGTCTGCTACCGTTTTCAAAACATTATACCACTCATCCAGAGTTTTCGGGACCTTCAGGCCCATAGCGTCAAACCAGTCCTTACGGTAATGGAGCACGGCACGGCCAATGCCGCGGTAAACCGGAATGCCGTACAGCTTGCCGTCTACTCTAATGTTGTCGTAGTAGATTTCCGATTGGGCAGCCAGGTTTTTATAATCCTTCAGGTACGGCCCCACTTCCCAGAACACACCGGATTGCATGGCACTGACAATGGTAGGCACGTAGCTGACCTTCACCAGCTTGGGAAGCTCGCCGGAGGCGATCATAACATTAATTTTCTCGTCATAGCCGGAGGTGGGGATCCATTGGAAGCTCAGATTGGTGTTGGTATATTTGGCAATACCCAGCTCCATGGGATTTCCCTTTGCCGGAATTTCGCCGGGCTGGTGGACGGCAATGGTAAGGTCAAGGGGCTTCAGTTCCTCCTTAGCTGCTTGGCTGGCAGCAGGACTGGCGCTGCCCGCCGGGCTTGCAGTGCCTGAACCTTGCCCTTCGTCGGAACCGCAGGCTGTTAATACAGTGGTGGCCAGCATAACGCCGCCCACAAGACATGCCGTTTTTTTCATCATTTTTTCTACCCCTCCGGTATTTGGTGGTTTTGGACCTATGGGAAACCCGGGCCGGTCCCGCCGCTATAAGCAGGCCGGCCGGATAATCATAGCGGCTATCTGCTGCCGGGCGGCCTCAGCCTTTGACCGAGCCCAGCATAACTCCTTTGGCAAAATGCTTTTGCAGGAACGGATACACCAGCAAAATCGGCACCGTTGCAAACACGATTACCGCCATGCGGATGGTAAGCGGCTGGATCTCCGTGGTATCGATGGAGGTGTCGCCGATGCTGCTTTGGGACAGGATGACAATCTGGCGGAGCAGCACCTGAATGGGATACAGGTGGCTGTCGTTAATGTAGAGAATGGCGTTAAAGAACTGGTTCCAGTGGCCCACGGCATAAAATAGCCCGAAGGTTGCCATGGCCGGCAGGGACAGCGGCAGCACAATGCGGAAGAGCACACCCACATCCGTACAGCCGTCGATCCGCCCGGAATCCTCCAGCCCGTCGGGAATCTGCTGGAAGAAGTTCTTCAATACGATCAGGTTGAATGCGCTGATGGCCCCGGGAATCATCAAGGACCACAGGGAGTTGGTCAGATGCAGTCCCTTTACTACAAAATAGGTGGGGATCATACCGCCGCCGAACAGCATGGTGAACAGCACACCCAGAAGAATCAGCTGGCGGCCCCGCAAGCGGGTTTTGGCAAGGGGATACGCCATCAGAGAGGTAAAGAACAGGTTGATGATGGTGCCCACCACCGTTATATAGATGGAGACCAGCATGCTCCGGAACAGAGTGTCCGTGGAGAAAATATAACGGTAGGACGCCAGGGACCATTCCTTGGGCCAAAGAATCAACCCGCCCTTGGCTACCTCCGCCGGGCTGGTAAACGAAACGGCCAATACATAAACAAAAGGCAAAACACAGACGGCCGCGATCAGAATCAGGAGCAGCGCGTTGACAATATCGAAAATCCGGTTGCCCAGTGTCTTATCATGATGCATTAGTAAATCCCCTCCTCACCGAATTTCTTGGCCAGCCAGTTGGACCCGAGGACCAGCACTAGGCCTACGGCGGATTTGAACAGCCCTACCGCTGCGCTGTAGCTGTATTGGGCCTGAGTCATGCCCTTGGTGTACACATAGGTGTCGAAGACCTCCCCGACCTCCCGGTTGGTGGGGGTCAGCATGAGGAAGATATGCTCGAAGCCGGAATCCAGGAAGTTCCCCAGACGCAGAATAAACAGGATGACGATGGTGCTGCGGATTGCGGGAAGCGTAATATGCCATAGCTGGCGCCAGCGCCCTGCCCCGTCGATCCGGGCTGCCTCATACAGCTGGAGATCCACGCCGGCCAGTGCGGCCAGGAAGATAACCGTGCCCCAGCCCACCTCTTTCCAGATGGATTGAGTGATAATCATGGTTCGGAACCATTCCGCTTCCAGCAGGAAGGCAATTTTCTTCCCGGTAATCTGGTAAAGAAGCTCGTTCAACACCCCGTTCTCTGTAGTCAGTAGGATATAGAAAATCCCGACCACCACCACCCAGGACACGAAATGGGGAATATACACCAGGGTTTGGATGAAGTTTTTAAATTTGGCCTGCCGCACCTCATTCAGCATCAGGGACAGGATAATAGGCATGGGAAAAAAGAAAACAAGGTTATACACCGCCAGAATAACGGTGTTGCGGAACAGCATGCCGAACTGCGGCTCCGAGAAAAACCGTTCGAAGTGTTTAAGACCGACCCACGGACTGCCCAAAAATCCGGTATAGGGCTTGTAATCCTGGAAGGCCATGGTTACCCCGTACATGGGCACATATTTGAATACAATAAAGTAGATAATGCCGGGGAGCAGCATCAGATACAGCCATTTGTCCCTGACGATGTCCCGCAGCAGGATGCCCAGCTTGCCCTTTTTGGCCTGCAGGCCAGGAGCCCCCGCCGGAGCAGCCATTTCCTGTTTCATCTTCGCAACCTCCTATGTGATCTCTTTATGTTCTGATCCCCATCTTGAAGGAAGACGCCATGACAGGCTATAGGGCTGACAAAACCATGTTGCCGACGGTGGCAGATTCCGCAGCAATATGCAGGTCATAACCTTAGGCATACACAAGATAAAACCATAGAAGAGCCAGCCCACACGCATAAAAAGAGCCGGAAGCAGCAAAAAGGCCCCGCCGCTGCAACATGCAGGACGGAGCCGCAAAGCCAACAAGCTGTATAGATGACATCTTATTTCCTGTTCTGCCTGCTGTAGGACTCCTCATATTCACGAATCACCCGGTCGCCGCCGGCATGCCTCCATTTGGCCAGCTCAGCCTCCCAACCCGCTTCATCGATCAGACCCATAATAAATTTGGTTTCGGCATCCGTGATCAGAGTATCCAGCTCCTTGCCCAGCTCGGCAAAGGTATCCGATTCCAGAGTCAGTGCCGGATTCTCCACAATATAATCCCGGTTCTCTCTGTTGATCTGCTGGCTTTTCCGGTAGAGCTCCGGCTGGGAGCTGGGTTTCACGGTTTCCGGCTCCTCCACCTGACGAAGGAGCATATCCCGGTAGGGTTTTACTTCCTTCAAGTCCAGGGTGCGGTCCAGCACCTCCGTAAACTCCCCCGTGTCCTTCCAATGGCGGTTCTCCACTCCTTTGGAAATGACCGTTTGCATAGGAGGCTCCAGCAGCTTGTCCAGAAACTCCAGGATCCTTTTGGCCTCCTCCACCGTTTTAACGGAATCCTTCGGCAGAGCAAAAAATCCGGAATTCCCCGCTTCCCCCGGCAAACGAATGCCCCCGGGACCCCGGAGGGGAGCCACATCCACCTCCGCCTGCGGAACGGTCTTGCCCAGCTTATCCATCCAGGTCTGGGCGTTGCCGCCGTTAATCTGGATGCCGGCGCGGCCGGAATCATAAATTTTCGCCGTTTCGTTGGTATCCACCACAGCAAAATCCGAATTGATCAGCTTCTCCTGATACAACCGCCGGAACAGCTTCATGGTCTCCAAAAAAGGCTCCGTCATAAATTCCGGGGTAAACCGCCCGTTTTGCTCCAGCCACTTGTTGGGGCCGCCCTGGGATACGGAGATCCGGGTCAGCAGGGAGCTGACATCCTGATTGTACTTTTTTTCCAGAGCCATGCCGTAGGTGTCCTGCTTGCCATTGCCGTCGGGGTCCTCCATGGTCATGGCCCGCACTACCTTGTACCAATCCTCCAGGGTAACCGGCAGCTGCAGGCCCAGCTTGTCCAGCCAGTCCTTGCGGTATTGAATCACCGCACGGCCCAGCTCCCGGGCAATGGGGATGCCATATATTTTGCCGTCCACCGCGATGTTGTCATAATACTGCCGGTCCACCGCAGACAAGGAGGGGTAATCCTTCAAGAGCGGGCCCAACTCCCAGAACTGCCCCGCCTTCATGGTGGCAATGTACGTAGGGGAATAGCTGATTTTGATCAGCTTGGGCATTTCGCCGGAAGCGATCATCAGGCGGAGCTTATCATCGTAGGCGGACAAGGGAATCCACTGGATTTGCAGATCGGTATGGGTATAGGCTTCAATGGCTTGCTCCACTTCATTGTTCTTCGGAGGCAGTTCTCCGATCAGCGGAGCGCCGATGGATAGATAGAACATGTCCTTCTTTTCGGAGCCTCCGCCGTTTTTTGCCCACGGGCCGCAGCCCGCCAGCATCACCGCCACAATCAGAACCACACAAACCGCAGATCCCCCTCTTTTCATCCGGCCCCACCTTTTCCCTTTAGGATTGGTTTGTTTTGTTATAATGCCATACATTCATCTCGTACACAGTCAATTTCCGGGGTTCCTCGGTGCCTGTGAATACCACCTTCACATAACGCGCCGTCTGCTCCGGGAAAACCGCCCTGGTTCCAGCGCTGTCCGCCTCTCCCCGGCCCGATGCCACAGCCGCACCGAAGTCCGTACCGTCATCCGATACATAAACCTCGAAAACACCGGGTCCCTCCTCCAATTGATGCTGAAGCGTAATGCCGTTGAAGCATTGCCGGTCCTGCATATCGATCAGAATATGGGCCCCCTCCGAACGGAAGGTAATGCCCCAGGCCGTGGAAGTGTTCCCGTCCAACAGGGTGTGCGCATTCAGGCCGTTCCGGGAGGTTCTGGCGGTCCAGCCCGTCCGGTCCAATCTTCCGTCATCCTGCAAAAATTTGAATTTATCCAGGTTCAGCAGATTATCCTCGGAATTGCCGTAGAATTTAAGAACCACGTGGTGCCTGCCTGTGGTACGGGCAATAGGACAGGTGACGGTTTTCCATTGTTCATGGCCCACGGTATGGGGCACCGAACATTCTCCCACCACCCGGCCGCCTACACTGTCCAGCACAATCTCCATTCTGGACCCTTCCGCCGTACTGGCCACCTTGGCAATAAAGGCTGCGGAGCCGACCTCCCCGAACTCCACATTGTTTAGCTTGATATAGTCGAAATTATGGCAGTCCGTTACGTACCAGGTGCCTCCAACAGGAGTCACCAGAGTCACACCCGCCGTTTCATCGGCGCTCTCCGCTTCCATATAACCGTAAGCATCCCGCAAGGCAGAAGGCTTCGCCCCGTCCGCTCCGGTAGCCGGTTTGGCCGGCAGCGGCGGGGAGGCCGGACCGGTATCGCCACAGACTACGATTCGGATGCCGCTGCTGTCAACAATTCCTTCCCAGGTCACGGTCAATTCCCGGGCATAACCCGTTCCGGTGCGCAAACAGGGGCAGGGTTGGCCGTTCACCGTGACTGTAACCTCCGCTCCATAACAATCCGTCAGATGAAGGGTTCCAATCTCCAGAGGGAAGTCCGTGTGGAAGAGTATTTCCCGGTTCTGGCGGGCATCCCCGCTTAGGAAGCAGCTAATGGTGCCGTATCCCTCAGGCATCATCACCGCAGCCTCCGTCAGCTTATGGTTCATTTCCTCCAGGATAATGGGTTGGAGCCAAATTTCCTTCCGGTTTTTATTCCGTTGAAAGCCGATGATATCATAATAATTCCGCCACAGCCCCGGCATGCTGATATATTGCTTGTCCCCCGAGATTTCGGTGGCCAAATAATGGGGCTCTCCCGCGGCCGGAAGTATATCCAGGGGATGGTTGAACACATAGTCTCTGTTGCTGTACTGCCGGGTGTAAGCATCCTTTTGCATGGCAAGCCATTGATTGGCCCTCCGGGTAAGCAGCAGCAGTCCGCCGTAGTGGGTCAGCAGATAAGGCGTCCACTCGTTGTAGGTCCCCCCGAGATTGCCCATCCCCCAATAATACGGGTGATAATAGCTGTCCAGCTGCTCCAGCACCCGGTCTGTTTCTTCGGCGCTCCATATTTCCCCCAGACGCAGATGCAGGGAAAGCCACTGTCCGGCAAAATAGGATTCACAGCCCCTTCCCGTTGGAATGCCCTTCTCCAAATAACGCTGCCTGTAGGAGGACACCACCGTGGCATAGGCTGTTTCATAAGCTTCAATGAAGTCTTCGTTTTCCCCGAATTCACCGCCCAGAAGCAGCATAATCCGGTACGCTACCGCCGACAGACTGGCGTTGAAGGGATTGGGATCGCCGCCCGCATCATAGGAATTCTCCGAATCCTCGAAGGTATACGGATATTCAGCGCTGCCGTACAGCTCCACCTGTTCCAAAATCCGCTGCCCCGCTTTTTTCAGATACGGCCAAAAGTAGTGAAGCTGCTCCCCGTTTCCCGTAGCCAGATAGGTCTCATAAACAGAGATGATAAGGCCGCAGTTCAGATCCACCCACTTGTCGATGTTCCGGTAATCGGCATGCTCCCGGTCATCCCAGTCCACCAGCACGGATTTATCCGGTCCGCTGCTGTTGAAGTCATGATGGATCTGACCGTTCCCCTTCTGGGTCCTGGCCCAATACTGCAGCTCCTGCCAGGCGAAGGACGGAATCAGCTGGTTAATGATCTGCCTGGCATGCCACATTTGGTCCATGGTGCCGAAGCAGGTCCACTCTCCTTCGGCGAAGGCGAGTCTGCCGTCTTTTTTGTAGAGGGAATTATTGGTCAGATTGACCAATGTGTTCAGGGTATGGGTCACCAGCCACTCCGGCAGGTTGGAGCTCCTCATCCGGTCCACCAGCTTAACAGCCTTTTCCTTCAATGTGTCAAAATGCTCCAGGCCCAGCCCGGCAATGGCGGCGGAGCTGTCATAACGGCCCAGATAATAATGCCGCTCCGGATCAGTGTCGTCATACCAGGCCAGCACAAAACGGATGGTTTTCGTCTCGCGGGAAGCCAGCTTCACCTTCACCGCCACCCGGTTCAGCGTATCTGCCAGAGGCTGGCTGCATAATCCATCCTCCAGAAATCCTTCGCCGCCGCCCACCGTCAGAACCGCACCGGGATCACTGCTTCCGGCCAAAACCGTCCAGCCCCGGGAGGCAAACCCTCTGCCGACGGCAGAATAGGCCGAGTCCATCTTCATATCCAATTGGAAAGCGCAGGCCGCCTCAGCAGCTCTGTCCGCTTCATTGGTAAGCTCCAGCTCATAAAAAGCGCAGGGCAGAGACATCAGCTCCACATTAGCCGGGTCAAAAGGGGCAAAAGCCAGCATGTGGATCCGGATATCCTGAACGGTCCCGAAATAAGCACGGTGCAGCGGCCATATGGCATCATCGGCAGAACGGCCGTTGGCCACCTCCGACTTCAGGGTTGACACATTTGCCTTAAGGCCGTTCCGGCTGGTATAGAACTGGAGCCGGGTCTCTCCCATGGGCATATAATCATTTTGATCCGCAGGCGCTTGCGTCACCGCAGCGAAGGTGCCGGTATGGGCGCAGAATTTCACCGCTCCCGTCCCAAATCCCCCCAGCGGTGTTCCGGTTGTGCCGTCAACAGCCGCATCGGAGGCTGCTTTGGTTTTGAACATCCTTCCACATCCTTGTATAATCAGATTGATCTGCAGCGCGCATACAGAAGTGATTCCCATTATAGCCTTCGCCTGCAAAGCCAGACAGTAATTAATTGCCCGGCACTGGACAAAAATTGCTCCGTTTCCCCTCTGCCGCTGACTGCCGGCGAGCCCGCACAAAGGAGGACTGCCCGATGAAGGCCTATTACGAAAAACGCTCCTATCCCCCCGAATTGCCCTTGCGGATTTACAGGCATGAGCGCAACTCCTTCTCCTTCCATGCCCATTGGCATCCGGATGTGGAGCTTGTGCTGGTCCGGGAGGGCACCCTGCGCTTCGGCATCAACCGGGAAATCCAAACCCTGCAGAAGGGCGAGGTAGCCGTTTGCTGCAGCGGCGATATCCACTTTTATGACAGTGTGGACAAAAACTCCACAATCGATATTCTGATTTTCCAGCCCAGCCTCATCGGCTGCCACGGGAACTGGCCGCAGCATCTCCGCTTCGATCATTCCTTCATAACAGGCTCCATGCTGCGGGAGCAGGGGCTTCCCCTCTCGCTGCTGGACGGGATTCGGGATATCTTCCAGGACGTCCACCGGGAAATGGCGGAGCGCAAGCCGTATTACTCTATGTTTGTTACCGGCAAAATGCTGGAGCTATGCGGCCTTTTCCAGCGCACTCTGCCCGCATCCCCCTTGGACCCCCGGCAGGAAAACAAACGGATTACGGGACTTAAAACCATGCAAGATATTATCCAGTATTTGGAGGAGCATTACAGAGAAGCGCTGACCCTTCCGGAAACCGCCGCCCATTTTAACATGAGCGAGTTTCATTTTTGCCGGCTATTCCAAAGCCTCGTAGGCACCAACTTCAAGGACTACCTGAACGCCATCCGGGCGGATGCCGCCGAGGAGCTGATTCTCTCGGGAGGACAATCCATCACCACCGTGGCTATGGAATGCGGCTTCAATAATATCCGCACCTTCAACCGGGTGTTCAAAGCCGTCAAGGGATATACCCCATCAAGCCTCCGGGCTTAGGGCCTGTCTTCAAACCCACTTAAGGGGCTTTCACCCTCTTTTTGCCCTTTTACTCCAGCTTCTCCTTGAGAATTTTGTCCCGGTACTGTCCGGGTGTGAGATGATACATTTTCTTGTAGCTCCGGATAAAGGAGCTGACGTTATTGTAATGCAGCCGTTCGCTGATCTCGGAAATCTTCAGGTCCGTGGTTTCCAGCATGGCTTTGGCCATTTTCATCCGGTAATCGGTGAGATATTCACTGAAGGGAATGCCGATCTCCTGCTTGAAAATCCGGCTCAGATAAACAGGATGGTAATTGAGAATCTGCGAGCAGGATTCCAGGGTAATATCCCGGTCATATTGTTCCTGGATCATCTGCACCAGCTTGTCTGCGATCTTGATATATTGGCTCTCCGATTTTTCGGATAAGGCCTTGATCATCGGACCGAACAGCTTGAAATCGAACCAATGGATAATTTCCTCCCGGGTCTGCAGGTGGAACAGCCTCTCCATCACCCCTTCATCCCCCCACACCTTCTGCAGGGAAATTCCCTGCTCCTGCACCAGCTGGATCAGCCGGGAAGCCAGCTGGACAAGCAGGATTTGATGCTTCTCCAGATGCCCCTCCTTGTACAAAAGCGCATTCAAATATTGCTGGAAAACCGTAGACGCACTTTTGGGCTGCAATTCCTTAATGGCATACACCAGCCGTTCCTCCAGCACCTTCAGATGGGAATTTTCGTAATGGTCCGTCCCCGGATTGTTCTCGATATCCCCGTAATGCACAATGATCTCCGGACCCAGGTTGATCCGTGCCTTCAAGGCGGTGAGACTTTCGCCGAATGCCTTAACCGTATCGGTCAGCTGCCCGTACGGATTGCTGATGCCGATGCTCACCTTCAGCTGCAGCACCTGGTCGGCATACCGCTTGATGCCTTCCGCCGCTTCATAGAACAGGCGCCGGACCTCCTCCCGGTCCTCCTGTTCCGCAGCCAGCAGCGTCACTTGGGACTGGTTGATGGTAATCGGGGGAAAACGCATGGAGGCCGGAAGCACCTCCTGGGCAATGTTGCTTATGGCATACAGCAGCAGCTCCCGGTCCTCCTCGCTGTAGCGGGTTTCCTGGAGATTGTCGATCTGGAGCGCCAGCACCCCCAGCCACCTCCAGCCTGTGGGGAAACCCTCCCGGGAGGAACGGAACAGGTAATCGTTCTCCGTCATCTGGCCGGTAAACAGCTTCAGCACAAAAAACTCCTTTAGATGGCTGGCCTGCCCCAGCATCTGCTGCTCCACCCGGTCCCGTGACACAGCCAGAGATTGCATGCTGTTCTTGATATACTCCAGCTCGTCCTTCTTGGGCTGGCCCTGATGCTCCTGGCCGGATGAACCCAGCCTGCTGGCTACCTCCAGCAAGTTGCCGATGGGCTTATACATCCGCCTGCTGCCATACAGCGCCGCGGCAACCACGATCAGGAGAATGAAGGCGCAGACCAGGAAGGTCAGCTGGGCGATTTTGGCCGTTTCCTTCTTCAGCTCACCAATGGATACCACCGACACATACGTCCAGCTGTTGTAGGTGGAGGTACGGTACAGCACAGCTATTTCCTCACCGTCCAGCTTCGTATTGAAGAGTCCCTGGCCCTGGCGTTCATCCTGGGCGGTCTTGAGACGCTGCTCCACGGCCAGGCTCACGGCGGCATAACGGTTCTCCTCCGTCCCGGAAGCTAACACATCGGCTCCATTCCGGTCGAGGATATAGTTGCGGTTGGATATATTGGACGAGGCTAACGCCTCATTGATTTCCGATGCAACGATCCGGATCACCAACAACCCCTGGGGTTTGTCGGTCTGGGGCAGGATGGGGATTTTGTGCACCAGGGTAATGGATTCCACCGAATCGGCAAACTCGTCCCCATTGGAGGGAGCCATCCCCGTATACCACAGAATACTCTTTGGCTCCTTGGCATACCGGGCGAATTCCTGATTATCCTCAAAGTGCTCCAGCGGCTTCAGGACATTGAGGTTCAGTACCCAGTTGCGGTTAAAATTCACCAGATACGCCTGGGTAATGACCGCGTCGCCGGATTGCAGATTGTAAAGCTCCTTGGAGAGCTCCCGGACCGATTCAAAATCTGAATTGCTGTACGCTGTGTTCATGGATGCTTTGACCAAAGAGGAGTTGGCGAATTGGGTGGCGGACTTTTCGATGGACTTGAGCATCTGCTCCACCCGCATCTGGGTTTGCGCCAGCCACTCCATATTCACCTCTTTTACCTTTTTCTCAATATCCCCGGAAGCCATGGAATGGGAAACGAAACCGATCAGCACCGCGGGGAGCATGCCTAAAACCAGACTGTACGAAAGTAAACGCAGCGAATATTTGCTCAATCGGATTCCTCCTGAATCTGTAATCACATAGTCGTTGCCGATAAAGCCATATGGAGGTTAGGCTTGGTATACGAATTCACTTCAGACAACCTGAACAGGCCGTTTGCGGCCATAAATCTTTCATCAGGCTTATATAAGCATCATCTCCCGCCGGGAAATTGCACGCAATATACCTGATATAACTTTTTCCGGCGCAAAATCCGTTCCTAATGAAATGATTGGCGTATTATTCTCCGCCGGCAGCATAAAAGCCTGCAGGAAATTCCTGCAGGCTAAAGTGGATAACCTTTAGACGGATGGAAGCTTGGAGAAATGCCGCTGCCGCACTGCCTCGTACAGTAGAATGCCTGTAGCCATAGCTACATTAAGAGACTCCGCCTGGCCGGGCATCGGGATGATGATGTCTTCGTTGACGTATGGGGCAAGCTCCGGTGACAACCCGCTGCCTTCATTGCCCACCAGAAACCAGACTGCCTGGGTCAAATCCAAGTCGTAACAATGCTGCCGCGCATCAAGCCGGGTACCCACCAGCCGGATTCCTTTTTGGCCTGCAGAAGGCAGCAGCTCCTTCAGGTCGCATTCTGCAATGGGCAGATGAAATAGGGAGCCCATGGTGGAGCGGACTGTTTTGGGGTTGTACAAATCCACCGTGCCCCGGCCCAGCAGCACGCCGGTTGCTCCCGCGGCATCGGCCGTGCGAATGATAGTCCCCAGATTGCCGGGGTCTTGGACACCGTCCACCGCTACCACAAGGGCTAGTTTGTGCTCCAGGAAAGCCGCGGCGTCATACTCCGGTTTGGCGCAAACCGCAACAACACCCTGGGGGGTTTTGGTTTCCGTACATTTAGCCAGTACCGCTTCACTTACCCCTACCCATTCGATATTCTTACCCTGCTCCGCCCTGGAATGGCCAGAACGGTAGTCGTCCAGTTCAACAGGCAGCTCCCGGTCCATATTGTACAGGATGGTCCTTACCTTCGCTTGGGAACGGAGTGCCTCCTCGATCAGATGCACACCCTCCAGAAGGAAAGCGCCCTGCTCATCCCGGCCCCGTTTGGTCAGAAGAGCGCTCCAGCCCTTTACACGGGGATTGGCCGCCGAAGTAATCATCATGCTTAGTTCCACCTTTATGTCATTGTTTTTTCAAACCGGTTCAGGTTAGCGTTCTCCCCGATAATCACCAGAATGTCCTGCTCCTGCAGCTTTTCATCGGCGTTGGGGGCAATATTAAGCTTGTCTCCCCTGCGGATGCCCATCACATTGCAGTTGTACCTGGCCCGTATATCCAGCTCCCGCAGGGATTGTCCCGCCATTGCCTGTCCGGCCCGGATCTCCACAATACTATGCTCCTCCGACAGCTCGATGTAATCGAGGATATGCGGCGAAATCAGATGATGCGCCACCCGTTTACCCATATCCCGCTCGGGAAAAATGACTTTGTCGGCGCCGATTTTGGCCAGCACCTTACCCTGGAGCTCGCTTGTTGCTTTGACGATAATGTTGGGAATATTCATTTCCTTCAGAATCAAAGTGGTCATGATACTGGCCTGGACATCCTGCCCGATGGCCACCACCACCACATCAAAATTGCGAAGCCCCAAGCTGCGCAGAGCATCCTCATCGGTAGAATCCGTCTGGACGGCGTGGGTCACCCGGTCGCTGATCTCCTGGATTCTGGCTTCATTTTCGTCAATGGCCAGCACCTCATACCCCAGCTTGTTCAGATATTCCGCCACACTGGAGCCGAAACGCCCCATTCCGATCACCGCAAACTGTTTTTTCATCCTCCTGGCTCCCTTCGCCGCGGTATGCTTTATCTCTTCATTGTAGCATAACCCGGACCCTGCCGCTGGAACCACCTGTAAACCTTCAGGTAGCATGAACCCCGGCCGGGTTGCGCATATTAGTAAAGGAATATCAGTTTCTTGAAACGGGGGATCAGGCAAATGAATCTGGATTTGCGTCAGGCGATTGTCCGCCGGGTGGAGGATAAAAGCAATGAAGAGCTGCGCGAGGTCATTGAAGGCTCCATCGGTGGAGATGACCGTGCTCTGCCCGGCTTGGGTGTGCTATTCGAAATCATCTGGACCCATACGGATGAACAGATTCAGCAGGAACTTGTAAATACACTTAAGCAAAATCTGCAGCATTAACCTAGGGCCTGTCTGAAAATCCTCCTGGTGTTTTCAGACATACCCTAAAAAACCGGCGCAACCGTCCTGAAGGATGGTCCGCCGGTTATTATTTTATCCTTTAGCTGCCAAATCCCGGGGTTTGGCTGGAGGTTTTACCTTGGCCGGAGCCGAAACCGCTTCATCGCGGTGGCCATAGGTTTTGCTTAAGAAATGAGCATAGGTGGAGGCTAGAATCTGCTGGAACAGTGTACCCACCATAACCGGGAAAACCACTGGAGCAGGGAAATAAGTGGCCGCGATAACAGCTCCTGCGCTGATGTTGCGCATGCCGCTGTTGAAGGTCATCGCCACAATAACCCCCTTATCCCCCTTAAGACGTTTGCCGGTCAGCCAGCCCCATACATAGCCCGAGGCTGCAATAACCAGAATGGTGGAGGCTACTGCCAGGAATTTACCATCAATATGCTTAAAGTTGGGAGCAACCACGGAAGCGTTGATGGCCACAACCAGAATCAATCCGATTTTGCTGAAGGGAGCCAGCTTGGGGGCCAAGGTTGTTTTGACGCCGCCTTTGGTCCAGTGGTTCAAGGTCATTCCCGCCAACGACGGCAGCACCACCATCCAGATAAGCCCCTGCATCATACCCCAGATATCGATGGACACATTAGCTCCTACCAGAAGCCGCAGGGTAAAAGGCACCACAAACGGGGCCAGAAAGGTGTCTACCAGAATAATAGACAGGGTAAGAGCGATATTGCCCTGGTAAAGACTGACCCACATAAAGCTGACAATCCCTGTGGGAATGGCAAAGGCCAGTACAATTCCGGTAATGGTGTACGGATCACTGGAGAAGAACAGATGCCCGGAACCCCAGGCGATGAGCGGCATCCAGATATGCAGGATCAGCATACAGGCCAAAAGCGGGGCTGGGTGCTGCATCACCTTTTTCATGTCCTTAAAGCCTGATCCCAGCCCTCCGGCAAAGGTCATAAAGGCGAAGATCCAGGGGACAAGGAAAGAATACGAGGTGAGCCAGGTGGAAAACAAGACGCCAAGCAGCAGGCTGCATGGCGTTACAAACGGCATCCATTTTTCAATAAAACGGTTAAAGCGGTACATCACTTGCATGGCTTGCTGCTCCTTTCAACGCGGCTCTTGGTGCATGAGTCCCTTATCATGCTTGCTTTCTCTACTATACACCAAAATGAAAGGAGAGCAGCAGGAAGTTTTTACGAAAATGCTACAATATGAAGGTTACCTGGATTTAATCCGTCCGTAGGCTTTGGCATAACGAATGACCCTGCGGAAAATCTCCTTATCCTTTAAGATACGGAAGATATACGGATCCGGGCAGGTGTTTACCTCCAAAATCCAGCTTTTGTGGCTTCGGTCCACCGCAATGTCAATACCGATCTCCTTGATGCCGGGATAGGCCGTCTCCAGCTGCTTGGCAACGGACACTCCCAGCCGTTGCAGCCCACCTGTAAAGGCTGTCAGCTCCTCCGGCCCCATATGGGCCTGCAGCAAGGCGGGCACCGACATGAGCGTACCGCCACTGTGGTAATTGGTGACGATTTTCCCCGGGTAGGCCACACGGCCGACCATAGCGGTAGATTCCCAACGCCCCGCCGGGCTCTTCTGCACCATAACCCGGAGGTCAAACCGCCTGCCGCCGTGCTTCAGCAGATGGATCCCCTTTTGAACCAGATACAGCCGTTTTCCTGTTTGCTGCTTGAGGCCATCATACAGGCCGTCATACGAGGTAAAGGTCCGGATTGTCGTACCCGATTGAAACTTGAAGCCGGCGCCGTCCTGTTCAACCCGGATGACACCCTTGCCAAAGGTGCCTTTGTCGGGTTTAACATACACCATGCCATATTCGGAGAGCATCGATTGCAGGGTAGCCCTCCCTAACTGCCGGGTATCGGGAATATGCTCCCGCACCACAGGATTCACCTTGATGGCCTCCGTCTTCCTCCACTTGCTGTGAACAAACCTCTGCACGTGTCCGTCCCCTCTTTTCCCGTCAAATGCGTGATGCCCATCATCCATATCCTATGTGCAGATCTGCCGGTTGGAGCAGGCGAAGTGCAGCCCCGTACAAAATTGTGCGTCAGCCTCTTCAGCAGAACCGGCAGGATCAGCCTCCCGTCTGAAGACGGCCTCACCAAAAAAAGCCCCTTATCCGGCAGCTAAACCGGGTAAGGGGCTTTTGATCATGAAACACGGCGTCTCTTTAGGGCGCTGTTTCCAGGAACTTGGCTGTGGGATTCTTTTCCGTAGAGGTACGCAGGGCGTATTCATTTTCGAACAATGCCACGTAATTCCCGCTTTTATCCTTCACCAGCTGGGAGTTGACGCGGAACTTGCCCGGGTCCACCTTCTCATCCACAATCCAGCGGGCAAATTGGAACGGCAGCCGCTGCAGCAGTACATCGACGCCGTATTCGTTTTTCATCCGGTACTCGAAGACCTCGAATTGCAGCTGGCCGACTACACCGAGAATCATATCCTCGAAGCCGATGGATTTGAACACCTGAATGGTGCCTTCCTCCGTCAGTTGGTCTATGCCCTTCAGGAATTGCTTCTGCTTCAAGGCGTTTTTGATGGATACCTTGGCGAAAATTTCCGGAGAGAAAACCGGCAGCTCGTCAAAGGTCCTCTGGCTGCCCTGGCACAGGGAATCCCCAATGCGGAAGATGCCCGGATCGAACAAACCAATGATATCTCCCGGGTACGCCGTATCCACAATATCCCGGTCTTGGGCCAGAAATTGCTGCGGCTGCGCCAGCTTAATGTCCTTGCCGGCACGCACATGCTTCACGGTCATCCCCCGCTCGAACTTGCCGGAGACAATCCGCAGGAATGCCACCCGGTCTCGGTGGGCAGGGTTCATATTGGCTTGGATCTTGAATACATAACCGCTGAATTTCTCCTCCGAAGGCGGCACCACACCATCGCTGCTGGAGCGGGGCTGGGGCTTCGGCGCCAGAGACAGGAAGTTGTCCAGGAAGGTCTGGACACCGAAGTTGTTAATGGCCGAGCCGAAGAATACCGGCGTCAGCTCACCTGTCCACACCTTCTCATAATCGAAAGCGTCACCGGCAATTTCCAGCAGCGCCAGCTGCTCCTGCAGCTGCTCATACAGATAGTCCGCTCCGGCCACTTCCTTCACCAGAGGATCGTCATAACCGCTGACTTCCCGCACGCTGATATTGTGGTGCTCGTGATCGTCACCCTGGAACAGCTCCAGGCGGGTTTTCTCCCGATCATAGACGCCGCGGAACTGCTTGCCCGAGCCGATAGGCCAGTTCATCGGATAGGATCGGATCCCCAGCAGGTTTTCAATCTCCTCCAGGAGCTCGAAAGGGTCTCTGCCCTCCCGGTCCAGCTTGTTGATAAAGGTAAAAATCGGGATGCCCCGCTTGCGGCATACCTGGAACAGCTTCTTCGTCTGAGCCTCGACGCCCTTGGCGGAGTCGATGAGCATCACGGCGCTGTCCGCAGCCGTCAGGGTCCGGTAGGTGTCTTCGCTGAAGTCCTGGTGACCCGGGGTATCCAGGATATTGATGCGGTGACCCTCGTAATCGAACTGCATAACGGAGGAGGTAACGGAGATCCCCCGCTGCTTTTCGATTTCCATCCAGTCCGAGGTGGCATGGCGGTTGGCTTTGCGTCCCTTTACCGTACCGGCAAGCCGGATGGCGCCTCCGAACAGAAGCAGCTTTTCCGTCAATGTGGTTTTACCTGCGTCAGGGTGGGAAATAATGGCGAATGTGCGCCGCTTATCGATTTCTTTCAACAGTTCCTGTGGTAAGGATGTGCTCATGCTTTTTTTAATTCCTCTCTTACACCTGTCCGCAAGAACATACGGAGCCAGGCATGTGTCGTCAATGTTTATACTTTAACAGATTGCAGCTTGACCTTCCAGTCCGCCTCCGGAATCCATTCCCCGGTGCTGAACTCTCTTCCCTTCAGCTCCACCCGGTCGGAGAAAACCTGCACATACAGTCCCTGTGCGGCATCCTGCCGGACATGCTCATACTTGGCATTTAATACCCGTCCAACGGAGGAATTGACGAACCAATGGAAGCTTTCCTTCAAATAATGGGCGGTTCCGTTGGTGAAGTCCTGATGCCCATGGCCCGAGAATACAAACACATTGGGGTATGGCTTCAGAATTTCCCGGAACTTCTTCGCGGGAATCACCCGGTGGGAGCCGCCATCCTGCCCCGCCGCGGGCAGCGGCTGGTGAATCATCACAAATACCGGCCTGCCGGACGGATTGGCCGCCAGCCTGCTCTTCAGCCAGTTCAGTTGCTCATCCGAATACCAAGCACCTTCCCCCACATCCGTTCGGGTTTGCTGGTACACCTCTTGGGACATCATCAGGATCAGATGGCCGTTCACCTCCACCTCATAATACGGCTTCTCCAGCTTAAAAAACTCCAAAAACGCTGTTTTCGACTGCTCATCCGTTTGTCCGTTGGGAAAGCCCTTCTGGTTCCAATTGCCATCCTTATCGATCCACACCCGGTAATAATCATGATTACCCATGTTGGCATAATATGGCGGAAGCTTGTATTTGGACAATACGGAGCGCAGCTCCTTATAGTCCTTATCGGTCCCCGATTCCGTCACATCGCCGGTAAAAATAATACAATCCGTTGCGGACTGATGCTTCTTCGTAATTTCGTCCAGCGTTTTCTTCAAATGCTCCGAAGGATAAGCCACCCCCGAATTTACATGCAAGTCGCTCAGGATAAAAAAGGAAAGCAGCGGTCCCTCCGGACCTGCTGTTGGCGTCGCCGACGGAGCAGCAGCTGAAGGTGCGGGCGTAGGACTTCCCGTTACCCCGGGGATGTCTTCTCCCGTTCCCGGCCGCCACCGGACAAGCCCTGCAGCTACTGCAGCACCGCCCAGGGCAAGGGCAGCCAGCCATTGGAGAAATCCTCTTCGGTTCATGTAACAGACCCCTTATCGATCATTTTTATATAGTACTCCTGCATGTTATTATACGATTTTCACCGGGTCCCTGTACATCTTAAGCTTTACCAGTCTGCCCGGAATAACGGGCTTCACATAACCCTTGCGAAAATCGACAAAAAATCAGCCTAGATTCCCATTTTCGAGCTGGTATTCATGTAGATTTTTGACGAAAAAGCTCAAGTTTTCGAATAATAAACGTTATAATTAGTAAAATGTTCGTTCTAAAGCCTCAATTGGTATAACTTGTATAATAATCATTGAAAATCTAGAATAAAGATGGTAGAATGTTGCATAAATCGACAAATTATTCCGAAAGTTGCTATGAAAATGAGCGAAATGAGCTAAAACGTACATCCACCGGGAGGCTAGAGGAATGATCTACTATGTTTTACCTTGGACAATTTGCTTAGGATTGTTAGCCTACATTGTGTATACCAAACGCACAGCAGTTCATACCACTTCTTTGCAGCCAGCGGATGGGGATGCACCGGACACGTCCGCCGCATTGCTTTCCGACAGCGGTGTGAAGGATCTCCTCAATCAAGCCACCGAATCCATTATTGAATTGAGTACCTCCAGCAATACTCTTGTAAGCCATGCGGACAAGATCCGGTGTGATATGGAAATCGTATCAGCCATCACCGAGGAGCTTTCCGCCGCCATTCAGGAAACGGCAGCCGCCTCAGAGGAGATTGCCGCCTCCGTTACCGAAATGGAGAATATGATGACCGTCATCTCCACAGAAACCAGCGTCGCCGGCGCGACAGCAGATGAGATCCGGGAACGGGCCAATGAGCTCCGGGAGAGCTCCATAAGCTCCAAATCGGAGACGGAGAGGATGTACTCGGACGTCAAGGACGCACTGGTGACTGCTCTGGAGCGGTCCAAGGCCGTAGCGGAGATTTATATCTTCGCCGAAAAAATCATGGAGATCGCCAGCCAAACCAAGCTGCTTTCCTTAAATGCCAATATTGAAGCTGCACGGTCGGGTGAGCATGGAAGAGGCTTTGCCGTGGTGGCTACGGAGATCAATAAGCTGGCCGCCTTATCCTCCGACACCGCCTCCAGCATCAAAAAATATATCGATGAGGTCAGACTATCCGTTAATGACCTCTCCACTAGTTCCAAAACCATGGTGGATTTTATCGACAGCAACATTCTCAACGACTATGACAATCTGATCGAGCAAAGCCAGCAATATTATGAGGATTCCGCCAAGTTTAACACTTCCATCGGCAAGATCAACGAGATGGTAGATCAGCTGTGCAGTACCGGGGCAGGCATCTCCATTGCCGTAAGCCAGCTGACGCAGAATAACATCGAAGGTGCCGCCGGAACACAGGAAATCACCGCCTCCATTAATGAGGTGATGGAAAGCTGCCATCTGGTTTTCCGCAACGCCTCCGACAATACCAAAAATGTGGACAAGCTTGCCGAAACCATCATGGGTGCAGGCTGATAACCATATAACCCCATTCACAGAAAGGATCGGTATCCATGAGTAAACCACTGGAGAATCAGGTTGCAATCGTAACAGGCGGGGGAACAGGCATCGGCAGAGGCATCTGCATCGATTTGGCCAATAGAGGCGCGAAGGTTATCATTACCGGTAGAAGACTGTCCATGCTGGACGAAACTAAGACCATCATTGAGCAAAATGGCGGTTGGGCCCAAAGCGTAGTGCTGGATGTGGCCAACAAAGATAATATTAATGAGGTTATTGACCAAGTTTACGCCGAACATGGGCGGATCGATATCTTCGTCAACAATGCCGGGAACTTAAGTGAACCCGCTTTTGTCTACAACATGAAGGATGAGGATTGGGATGCCGTCCTCAAAACTCATCTGTACGGCTCCTTCTATTGCCTAAAGGCTGTCTCCAAAAAAATGAAGGAAGCCAACTACGGCAGAATCCTGAATATTTCCTCTGTTGCAGCTATCAACGGCTTTAACGGCAGCGTCAACTACGCCGCAGCCAAGGGCGGAATTGAAGCGATGACCAAATCCCTGGCCAAGGAGCTGGGGGTTCATGGGATTACCGTCAACGCCATTCAGCCGGGTATTATCGAAACCCCGATGGCTACGGATTTCGTAGCGGCCATGGGTGAAACCTTCATCAAGGACACTCCAGTAAGAAGATTGGGCCAGCCCCAAGACGTGGCTGTTGCCGCAGCCTTCTACTGCTCTCCGGAAGCCGGCTTCATTACCGGCACCATTCTGAAGGTGGATGGCGGTTACATGCTGCAGTCCAGTATGGACCAGTTTGTGTTTAGTGTTTGCTAGTAAGTTTTTTTATTGGTATAATATTACATAATTAAACAATAAAGAACCGCCGGTTTGTTCTCCGGCGGTTTTCCTATTTATTCCTGCCCCTTCACCCACAGCACATCGCTTTCCTCTTGACCGTTAATCGGCCACCAATGGAAACCGTCCTCCGCCAGCAGCTTATCCATCGCCTCCGGTCCCCAGGACCCGGCCGGGTACAGATTCAGGTCGCGGGAATCCTTGCTCCAGGCTTGGACGATCCGGTCCACGAAGCGCCATTGCAGAGACACCTCATCCCAACGGGTAAAGTACGTGGATTCCCCACGGGCTGCATCATATAAAAGCCGTTCGTAAGCTTCCGGTGTATTTAAGCCGACCTGGCAGCTTTGGCAGAAGTCCATGGCTACGGGAATAATCATGGAGTCGGAGCCCGGCTGTTTAGCATTGATTTTGATGTAAATACCCTCCAGCGGATTCACCCGGAACACCAGCAGATTGGGCTGAAGCTTGGTCCGTTTGGCCAGATAGACATTATCCGGCATGTTCTTGAACTCCACCACCACCTCGGTGGTTTTTACCGGCAGCCGTTTGCCTGTCCGGATATAGAAAGGAACCCCTGCCCAGCGGAAATTATCCACGTACAGACGTGCGCCAAAATAGGTTTCCGTCACCGAATCCGGCGACACGGCATCCTCGGAGCGGTAGCCGGGCAGCGCCTTGCCCCGGAGCACTCCGTCGGTATATTGGCCGCGCACCACATTGGCCCGCACATCCTCCGCTGTTTCGTGGATGCGCAGGGAACGGAGCACCTTCACCTTCTCATCCCGGATATCCTCTGGATTCAGTCTGGAGGGCGGCTCCATAGCCATCATGGTCACCATTTGGAGCATATGGTTTTGACCCATATCCCGGATAGCGCCGGAATGGTCGTAATACCCTCCGCGCTCCTCCACCCCAACAGTTTCGCTCAGGGTAATCTGGATATTGGCAATATATTTGTTGTTCCACAGCGGCTCAAAAAAAGCATTGGCAAACCGGATGATCTCAATATTCTGGACCATCTCCTTGCCCAGGTAGTGGTCGATCCGGAAGATTTCCTCCTCGCGGAATACCTCGCCGATCTGGCGGTTCAGCTTTTCCGCCGATTCCAGGTCATAGCCGAAGGGCTTCTCAATAACCAGACGGTTCCAGCCGCTGCCTTCCAAGAGGCCGCCCAGCTTCAAATTATTGGCTACTCCGGCGAACAGCTCCGGCGCCAGAGCCAGATAAAACAGCCGATTCCCCTTGATGTCGAACTTGTCCTCCAGCCGCTCGGACGCGTCCTTCAGAGCCTTGTAGCCCTCCACATTGTGAATGTCCAGGGACAAATATTCGAAGTGCTCCACAAAGCGCTGCCAGATTTCATCCTCGGCATTCAGCTTGTAGCGGGCGAACTCGGTAATGGACTGGAGAAGATCCGCCTTGAATTGCTCCTTGGTCCGGGCTCTGCGTGCCAGCCCGATCACCGCAAACCGTTCGGGGAGCTTGCCCTCTTTGTAGAGGCTGAAAAAAGCGGGGAACAGCTTCCGCTTCGCCAAGTCTCCCGTTGCTCCAAAGATAAAAAACACCGCACCGTTGTCTTTAAACGCGTCTAAGCGCGAATCGCTCATGGACTTGGCCTTCTTCCCTCGTGTAGTAAAAATTATTAAGTAAAGTGTAGCATACCTTCGCGCCATTCCCAAACCTAACAACCGCTTTCACATAAATTAATCGATATTCGAAAGGATGTCCCGCGTATCCCCGCAAAAAAACAGGGGCTGCACGCTGCGCCCCTGTGCTGTCCGATATCCTTCTATCTCACCATTCTGGATAAAATCAGCATCCGGTGCTCAGGCAAATAGCTTTCCACCCGGAAACCCTTCCTTTCATAAAACTGCCTGGCGTGATAATTGGGCTCATCGACGCCTAACTGCATGTAATGCGCCCCCTGCCTCCGTCCGTAGCGCTCCGCCGTTTCAATCAGCGCACTGCCGATGCCGCGGCCCTCCGCCGACTTGGATACCGCCAGCATGTCGATGGATAACGTGGTCCCCTCCGTTTTGCAGCTGATGAAACCGGCAGGCTTGCCGCCGCTCCCCTCCGCCACATATACCCTGCATTTACGCCATCTGCTGATAATTTCGCTGCGTCTGAATTTGACTGACGGTCTTGCCTGCCGGGCAAAAGGCATCAGCCGGGTCAAAATCAGCTGAAACAGCTCCTTGTCATCCTGCTCCGGAATCCGGGTCCGTATCTTGATCATGCCGTATCGCGCTCCCTTTTGAAGCCCTTGTTGCTACATCTTACGGCTTCTGCCCGTATTCGGTCATAGGCGAACAGGCAATTCTCCATACCATGAATGGGCCTGGCAGGATAAGGCCTCATAATCATGCCAGGCCTGATGGAGGATGCTATAATAGGGATAAATCCGGCCTTACCAAAAGGAGGTTGCCCATGCTGCCCATCCGACCTGTACGCAGGCTGCAATCCTACGAGGAGCATCTCGACTTTTACCGGTACAGCGCCACGGCCATTACCCGCAGAGCCCAATCCCCTTATGCGCATATGCGGCGGAAAGCAGCCTCTTTTCCCTATGCCAAGGAAGCGGATATTGAAGCGGCGGAGCGGTTTGCCGTTGCATTGGCCATGGTATTGGCGGGATCAGCCACGCTGAAGGGGCTCGCCGAGCAGCTGGCGGACCCGACGGCAAGCCAGGCACTGAACCGGCGCGCAGTGGAAAACGGCAATCCGGAGGCGGTTCACGTAAAGGCGGAGCCAGGGGCCCCTGTAGCGGAGTATACCTTGGAGATCAGGCGCCTGGCCGCCCCTCAGATCAGCCGCACTGCCTACTTCACACCTGATGCACCCACCACCATCCGGCATGGCCTGAACAGATTGGTGCTTGCTACCCGTCAGGATAACAAGGAGCTGCAATGGCTGTCGGGAGAGAACATGTCCCATAAAACCGCCTTAACTTGGCTCAAAAACAGCATCAACGCCGCCGACCGTAAGGTCCGCGCATCCTTGGAGAAGGATCCGGAAACCGGCCGGATCAGGCTGGTGCTGGAGGCCGCGGCAAGCGGTGCCGACGGCGCCTTTTTCCTGCAGGATCTGGAGGGCAATATGGCATCGGCCACAGGATTGCTTATTAAGGACCAGACTGCAGCCGATGCCCAATTCCGGATCAATGGGGGAGACTGGCAGTTTGTGAACGATAACCGCGTCATACTCCTGCCCGCCCTCGGGCTGCAGCTTCAGCTGCTCTCCGCTACAACCAGTCCTGCCGTTTTCAGCGTGGCCCCCGACTGGGACCACATCCGGGAAAAGCTGCTGCAGCTAAACACGGCGATGGACGTGCTGGAGCAGCGCCTGGCCCAGTCTGCAGACTATCTTAACCCCCGCTTCCACCGGGAATTGCTCCGCCTCCGGGAAACCTTCCCTCCCGAGGAGGAGCTGCGGGACTCTGGACAATTAGCCGAACTTGCCGCTCTCCTTACTGGTGGACACGGCCTGATTCCCGGCCTGTTAGCCCTGATCAGGGAGATGGAATCGGTGCCTGCGGAGGAGCTGCTGAACCGGGATAACAGTCGTTACAAGCGCTACGCCAATTATTTGGCCTCCCGGGAGTGGTATTCCCAGCTGCCCCATCAGGGCTTGTTATTGAACCGTTTCCTGTAAATCTCCAACCTTGCCCAAAACAAAAAGCCTCCGCTTTCCCTAATGGGAATCCGGAGGCTTATTCCTAACGGCCCGTACTACTGGGCCAAGCCGTGTTTATGGGCGTATATGGCTGCCTGAGTGCGGTCATCCACACCCAATTTAGCGAGAATGTTGGTGACATGGAACTTAACCGTTTTGATGCCGATAAACAGCGCATCCGCCACCTCCTGATTGGACTTGCCTCCGGCGATAAGCTGGAGCACCTCCATCTCCCGGTCCGTCAGGTCCTCATGTGGAGCATGGGCAGGTTTGGGCTGGCGGAAGCGGTTCATGATTTTGGAGGCCACCTGGGATTCCAGAATGGACTGCCCCCGCGCCGCAGCACGGATGGCCGCTGCAATTTCCGTCGCTCTGGAGGTTTTGAGCAGATAGCTGAAGGCGCCGGCTTCAATAACCGGATACATCTTCTCATCATCCAGATAGCTGGTCAGAACGATCACCCGGCAATCGGGCACCAGCTGCAACAGCCGCCGCGTGGTTTCAATGCCGTCCATCCCATCCATCACCAGATCCATCAGTACCACATCCGGCTTGTATTCCTGGGCCAGACGGATGCCGTCCGTGCCGTTGCTGGCTTCGCCCACAACCTCGATCCCGTCCTCCGTGCCCAGCACGGCGGCCAGCCCGATACGCACCATCTCGTGGTCGTCCACCAGCAGTACCTTAATGGACTCTTCCGCTTGTTCTTCCATTAACCAGCTCTCCTTCCTCTTCACTCATCACCGGCGCGCGGATTTCGATCCGTGTTCCTTTGCCCGGAGCGGAAACAATGTTCAGCGAACCGCCGATTTCAGTGACTCTCTCCCGCATGGACATCAGCCCGTAGGAGGCATGTTTCTCCTCATCCGGGGAGAATCCGACACCGTTGTCCCGCACAGATAACCGGACAAGGTCAGCGGGACACTGCAGCTTAATCTCCATCTGGGTTGCCTTGGAATGGCGCAGGGTATTGGACAACGCCTCCTGCACAATCCGGAATAGCTGATCCTCAATCCCCTTGGGCAGCTGGAGCTCCTCATCCATTTCATATGTAATATCTATGGGCACCTTGGCCTGAAGCTCCGCCAGCAGCTCCCGCAGTCCTTGGGCAAGCCGCTTGCCCTCCAGATGCACAGGCCGCAGATGAAGCAACAAAGCCCTCATTTCCGATTGGGCCACAGAGGACATTTCCTCAATCAGGTGAATCTGCCGTTTCGCTTTTTCAAAATCCTTCTCCAGTGTTCGCCCCACCGCCGTAGCCGTCATGGAAATGGCAAACAGCTGCTGGCTGACCGCATCATGAAGATCCCGGGCCAGACGCTGCCGTTCCTCCACCACTGCAGAATACCGCGCTTTTTCCGCCAGCTCCGCATTGTTGGTGGACAACCGCTGGAGGGAAGACACCTGCTCCTCCCACTTCCGGGACATCCGGTTCAGCTGTTGACCCAAACGGCCAATCTCATCCTCACCCAGATACGGCACCGCACGGGAAAGATTCCCCTTCTCCAGGAGCATCATCACGTCCTGAAGCTGCTCCAGCCGGGCAGAATTACGATGGCTGGACCAAAAGCCGTACGCCCCGCCGACCAGCACGGAGGCGCCCGCCATTCCCAAAAACAGCTTCACCGCCTCTCCCCACGAGGAGAAATCCTTCAGAAACCCGTATATATAAAGAAAGTACAGCGCAAGCCCCAACAACGCCAGACTGAATACAATGGATTCGCCCATGCTGCGCCAAATCATATTGGTCAGTCGTTTGCCCACGGGCGTCCCCTCCTGAACATTACCGAATGTTAGGCCGTGTCTGAAAACTCGTTGCGGCATCTTTCACTGCCTTTTCGCCCCTTGCTTCGTCACTTCCGCTTGACGTACCCCCGGTACGCCTTCGCGAAAGTTCCTTGCTATGGACGAAAATTCCGTAAAATCTGCTCCCCTCGGAGTTTTCAGACACGCCCTATTCAATTACAACACCTTAATGTCAATATCTCCTACGAGATAGGAAACAATTAGTTTCACCTTCGTATCCGCCGTATCATAATGCGGTGACTGCCAATAAATCTTGTTCATTGTGCCGGACTCCCGTTGACTGCCCACCCGCATCTGTCCGAACAGCACCGAGCTTTCTATGGAAACAGCCATATCCTCGGGGAAATACAGATCAATATCGCCGATCATCCCCTGCAGGACCAGGGTGGTTTCCGGTTCCTCCGGAATAGCCAGGGTGAAGTCCAGACTCAGCTCGCCGATCACACACCATAAGCTGAGGCTCCGGAGAATCCAGGCTTCCTTGTTGCGCTTCTGGCTTTCAATCAGCCGGGTCCGTTGAATGGCCCCTGTTTCACCGTGCATTTCCTTGCTTTTGATATAAAAATACCCCAGGGAGATCAAAATCAGAGCCATAATTACGACAAAATGGCTGCCCACCAGAATAAAGCCGCCGATACAAAGCAGCACATACCCCTTCCGGCGGATACCGTGGCGGATGCAGTAGACACCCAGTAACACCATAAACAGGGAGATCACAGTTGCAGGAGTGGCGACAACTTTGCTGAGGAGCACAAAAACACCTGCTCCGATTAATAAGAGATAGGTATTCCGGCCCTTGTTATAGTTTGGCTGCCTGCTGTCCATAAGTGTCGCACCTCCCTGCGGCCCGCCCTGTAGTCAATGGCCCCCCCGAAGAAAAAAGCCATGGGCTTGGCAGTTGGCCCTATGGCTTTTCCTTGAATTAGAATATCATATTTCGTGGGGGCAAGAATAGCTGATTTTTTAAGAATACTTGAATCTTGCCTTATTCCCCTGCTGCTTCATCCTTAGCGGGACCCGCCAGCTTTTGCTTCAGGGCTTCCAATTGCTCGTTGACCTTCTCTTGTTTGGCCAGATCAACAGTGGTGTAGGAGGCAACACCGGCGCTGGACAGGTACGGCTTGCCGGCAATTTCAGCCTCGGCTTCCAACTGCATGATCTTCTCTTCCATACGGTGGAATCCTCTGGAGGCGTTGCCGCCCTCAATGGTGTTGTGGTTGGTCACTTGGGCCATTTGCTTCTTGGCCTTGGCCAATTGCACACGGGAGATCAGCTCGTTGCGCTTGTTGCGCAGCTTGTAGAATTCATCCTTCATTTCATGCAGCTGACGGGTCAGCTCCTCGGCTTGAGCTTTGGATTGGGCATGCATTTCCAGATATTCATTGAGCTTTTGGTCATGGTACAGCTTCTCTTCCAAGGCTTGACGGGCTACAGCTTCCTGCCCGTTCTTCAAGGCAGCGGCTGCTTGATTCTCACGCTCTGCACCCAGGCGGGAATGCTCAGCCACCCGTTGCTGGAGCTTGCGCTCATTGGCAATTTGCTTGGCAACTGTTACTTCCGCTGTGGCAATTTCCTCTTCCATGTCGCGGATGTACTGGTTCAGCATTACAATCGGATCCTCTACCTTATCCAGCAACTCATTCATCGACGCCTTAGTCATATCCTTCAGTCTTGTAAATACACCCATTGTTTTATTCTCCCTTCTCGTATTTGGCCACTTTGGCCCGGAGTTCTTCGATTTCTTTCCACATGGCTTTCTTCTCTACATCCTTCATCATCTCATCGATGGAAGGGGCTGCAGGCTGTGCCTGCTGGGGAGCGGACGGCCGGGCTGCATGAGCCGGACCGGTGTGATAAGGGTCTTGGGGACGGGCAGGACCGGATTGGTAAGCACCGCCTTGATAAGGTCCGCCGTAGGTATTGCCGTAGTAGCCTTGACCACCGCCGGGCGGGTACATCGGAGGAGGGGGATTAAACCCTGGCTCCTTCGGAATGACCAGACTTGCGATAATATAGATGGGAATCACGGTGCCGCCGGAGAAAAAGGTCGTTATCACCACCACCAGACGCAGAATGGTGGAATCGACATTCAGCTGCTCGGCAAGGCCGCCGCACAAGCCTGTGAGCTTGCTGTCCCTTCTGGACCGGTACAGTTTTGTCATGATTTGTCCCAACCTTCCTTTTCCAGCTTGCTCTTCAGCTTTTCCATCTCCACGTCCAGCGCGGATTGGACAGCTGCTCCTGCGGTATACAGGAAATCGCGGCCGGCCTGGCGGATTTCCCGCAGGGTTTTGGCCTCCATCTCCATATCGGAGACCTTATCCTCCAGCCGGGCGAACATCCGGGGCGTATCTCCCGTTTGTCTGCCCGCCATTCTGGCGTTCAGCTGCTGCTGCAGCCGCAGGGTTTCCAGACGAGCCTGGTAATAGCTGCGTTTGGCAGCTACTTCCTGATAATCGGCTTTCAACTGATTCAGCTGATCCTGCAGCTCCAGGATGGCGTTTTTGCTGTCCTCATACAAGCCGCGGTACTGCTCCGCTTTTTCCTCGTGAAGCATTTTTTCCTGGAGGGCCAGCTTGGCTACTGCCTCTTCCCCGGCCTTCAATGCGATCAGCGCCTGCTGCTCCCGCTTATCCCGCATTTGCTCCGCCGCGGTCAGCTGCTGCCGCAGCCCCTGAGCGTGGTTCAAACATTGCATGTATAAACGCTCGGATTCGTCAATCTGTTCTTTCTGGCTGTACAGGTACCGGTCAATCAGCTTTACCGGATCTTCCGCCTGCTCCAGCATTTCATTCAGCGTGGCTACGCTAATATCCCGGACCCGCTTCATAATGCTCATCTGTTCGTTGCCTCCTTGCCTCTATAGTCTATAATCATTAAATCATGGGGCGGTTGCGCTTCAGAAGAGATACTCCGTAGCCGATTAATGCAATCGCCAGCACCAGGCCGATAATCCAGGAGAGCTTGCTCATCAGCACCAGACCGCCGATGATCAGAATCACCCACCCTATAAACTTGCTGCCGTTTTTGACACTGTAGAAGCCCAGAGCCACCATGGCGGCTGCGATGATGAAGCCGGCGATATTGCCTAAGCCCAGCCTGCCTACCAGAATCAAGGCGCCGCAGGCGATAAGGAGAATGGCGAACCCGCTACCTCCGTTTCGTTTCATTTGTCGTTCACCCCTTTCGTTTATGTCCTTGTGTTGTTCATGTCTTTATTTTAGGCTATACCGGCTTTCTCCAAAACGGACCCGCGACTGTTTTTCGGACTGGACCTAAGTCGGGGACCGGCACCGCCTCAAGGATAAGCCGGGGACAGGCCCTGGCCGGACCCGGATGCGCGGGATGCATATTCAGCCTGCGGCAGGCGAACATTAACCCTATCCTGCAAGCGGAAGGAGGGAGTGTCCATATGCCGGAAAACAAGGTCCACCAAGGCAATTACAAGGGAACAGGCCGGATGAAAGCGGAGAACCAGGATATGGAGTTTGTGAACGATACGCTTCAAGTCGGCGCCGACAAGAATGCCTTCAAGGATGCGGACAAGAACCGGAAGCGGAAGAAATAAAGCTTCTCGGAGAATGCCGGCCTGCCCGCCTCTCGCGGCTTAGCCGGAGGCGGTTTAGGCAAGGTAGACATAAAAGCGCTTACGCAATGACTCTTGTTCGACATACTCCGACGTCCAGGGTGGAGGGGAAACCGCCGCTTTATCCTCAGTATGCTGACTATAGCCCCATCGTTACTGCGTTACCGCATGCCTCCAACACTCTTCCAAACCGCTAACGGAACTATCCGACCCTTACAATGTAAAATCGGGACCTTTAGAAAAATAACGGAACCCAGCGACTCTTAGAGTAACAAATTGCCGTCATTGAACAGCTATTTGTCTGCTAAGTGCTTCTGGGTTCCGTTAACATTACAAACCATCTGTTTTGGGCTTTTAAGTGTCGCTAAGTTCCGTTACAGCCGGAACCCGGGGGCTTCCAGTCTGTTTCGTTCCACTACAACGGTCTGCCCCGCTCCCCGCGTCCTACTCCATCGGCCGCGCATACTCCCAACGGCTCGCATACTCCTCCAGCAACGGATGCCGGGCACCCGCAGCCGGTGGAGCAACAACCAGGCGCAGCTGGCGGATCCATTCCTTGAAGGAATCATACCCCGCCCACTTTAGCGCCAGCCTCTCCGGCATCCACACAAAAAAGGGACCGCGGTGCTTCTCCGTAAGAAAAGCCAACGCCGTATCCACAGGCGTATACTTCTTCCGCTTCCCCTCCCACTGATCCAGAAGGGCCCGGGCTCTCACAGGCAGATATGGCTCCGCTTCCTCCATGGCCGCCTCCAGCTCCTGAACCCGCCGGTAATAAGGAGAAAGCTCCGCAAGTCCCATCCGGCGCCCCGTCTCTTCGTGGATGGGATAGAGCACAATCCGGTCGAAGCCCCGCAGTCCGGCAAAGCGGTAAACCTCCGCCAGCCCGGAGACGGCTATATCCGTGAAATCCCCGTATACGATCAGTGTCCCGGTTCTAACCTCTTGCGGCGGCTCATAACCAAAAGGGACCTGTTTGTTTTCGTTGGCCACCATTTCCCCTCCATTCCTGGATTAATCGGATGCCGTCAGAAAAAGTCCAGCAAAAAGGGCTGTCCATCCGGCAAAGCAGCTTCCAACAGCTCCAGTTGGCTGGGGTCGCCTGTCAATAGACCATGCTCATACCAAAAGGAGGGCCGCTCATAACCCAGCAGCATGGAAGTGAGAATGCCGATCCCGCAGGACAGTCCTTCACCCTCCGCGCTTTCCCCGCCAATGGGTCCCCGCCGAACCTTGGGTCCAGGGCCTTGCTCCTCCGTACGCACCGTATAACTGCCTTCATTCCATGGGGCTTGCTCATCGCGGATATGGAGCTTCAGTTCCCCTGCAGCTCCAGGACGGAAAGCATAACCGTTCAGAAAAGCCTCGGCGTCCACCAGCCTTGCCATAGAATACGGCACCGTTTCATGGCTGATGCGCGGGTCCTTAAGCAGCGAAGCCAGCCTGTCTGCCGGATGAGCCATCTTCAGCACAACCTTGCCTTGGCTGCCCAGCATGGAATCATGATCGGCTACGAAATTCCATAAGCCCCTATAGGCTTCCCCGTCCAGGGCTACCCATTCCTGGATTGTTAAGATGCTGTCTGCCACCTTGTAGAGCATATATCCTGTTGCACGTCCGTCTCTGTCACAATAAACAGCTCCTAAGCCCCCTTGGTTTTTCCGAGCCAATACCCCTTCCACCCACCATTTGCGGGTGCGGACCATCATGCCGTTATGGCGTGTGGCGTAAGCCTCATAAACCGGCGCCAATACCTCCAGGTCAACGGTACGTTTGATCCGTCCGGAAGCCGCCGGAAACCGGGGCAGCTGGTGGGGGGCCAGCTCGTATTTCTTGTATTCGGTATTGGCTTCCCAGCCGAATCTCCGGTAAAACTCGAACTTGAAGGGATGGAGCATAGAGATGGTTTGGCCTTGTTCTTTCATTACCCGCAGCGAATGGGTGAGCAGGTCCGCCACTCTGCCGCCGCGGCGTTTCTCCGGCCAGGTGGCAACAGCGGCGATTCCACCCATAGCCAGCGGCCTGCCGCCCACATAAATCTCCATAGGCAAAAGCATCAGCTTCGCTTCCAGCCCATCCTCTCCATAACAACCCCAGTTCTCAGAGGGCATCAAAGTTGCGGCCCGTTTAGCCCGCTCCTCAGGTGTCAACGTGTACTGAAATGCAAAAGAGGAAAGACGTGAGTATTCCTCCCTTTCATCCTCCTGCATCTGGCGAATCTGTCTCATTCCTTGTCCTCCAATCGGTTTGCCAAAACATTGGCGCAATCCGGGCATACGTCCATACCACCCAGCGGCCCCGGCATATAGTGTATTATTCGTTTCCGCATTACCCCCGCTTGAAACTCTTGAGGGGAGGTGAACAACAATGGGTTATGCTGCTGCAGCTGCAGGTTGCGGTCCCGTAGGTGGCGGTTTTACCACTACTGGCGTTATTCTGGTGCTCTTCATTTTGCTGGTGATCATCAGCAGAGCATGGGTATTCTAATCTGAATCTCCCTTCGCTTTTCAAAAAGCCTTTCGGCTAATGCCGGAAGGCTTTTTGCTAGGGCGTATTTGCAAACACGCCCTATTTTATCCCCCGATCTGGGACATCCTCCGCACCGTTGGGGTATGGGATGCCCCGGTATCGGACATGGCCAGAGCCATCTCATGGTTTTCAGGTTTGGTCGCCAGCGCTTTGCGGATCAGTATACGGAGCGCTTCGTCATCTCCGATGCTGCTTCTTACATGGAATTCATCGGACCAGTACAAACAGGGTTTGATATATCCGTCTGCAGTCAACCGCAGCCGGTTACAGGCCTGGCAGAAATGGTCGCTGACCGGATGGATCAGCCCAAAGGTACCCTCCGCCCCCTGAAGACGGTAATTCTCCGCAGGCCCATTGCCGGTTATACCCCCGGCAGGCTCCACAGCCAGGCCCAAGGCCTCCGCTTGGCGCAGCACCTCTTCCAGAGGCAGATATCCGGACTTCCAATCCTTCCCGCTGTGGCCGATAGGCATATATTCAATAAAACGGACATTCAGTTTGCGGTCCAGCGTTAGCTTCAGGAAATCGGCGATTTCATCGTCATTGACCCCTTTGACCAAAACCACATTCAGCTTCACGGGATCAAGCCCGGCCCGGAGAGCCGCGTCCACACTGGCCAGCACCTTCCGGATATCGCCGCCTCTTGTGATCAGACGGAACCGGTCCTCCCGCAGGCTGTCCAGGCTGATGTTAATCCGGGTAAGCCCGGCCAGCTTTAAAGCTTCCGCTTTTTTCTCCAAAAAGATGCCGTTGGTCGTCAATCCGATATCCTCGATGCCGGGAACCGCCGCCAACATGGCGACCAGCTCCGGCAAATCCTTGCGCAGCAGAGGCTCACCCCCGGTTAGCCGCAGCTTGCGGATGCCCATGCCGGCCAATACCCGGACAACCTCCCGGATCTCCTCGGCCTGCAGAATGTTTTCCTCAGGTTCAAACTCCACACCCTCCTCCGGCATACAATACACACACCGCAGGTTGCAGCGGTCGGTTACGGATATCCGGATATAATCATGCTTGCGTCCGTGTTTATCCGTCAGCTGCTCCTCCATGTCTCCACCTCCTGTCTCTAAGAATCTCCAGCTCCGCATGGAACAATGTCTTTGTTTCAGCCACCATAGCGCGGATTTCAGGCAAGGTGGCGCGGTCAATATGAATACCGGCCACCACCGTAACCGCTTTGCCCAGCGTGCTGCAGGCCATATCCGCCAGCTCACGGGCAAGCTCGGCCTCCTTGTGGCCGGGCAGCCCGATGACCTCCGTATGGACGCCGCCGCCTTCGGTGGGATACGAAACCGCTGTTGCACCGATATGGGCTTGTCCTCCGGTAACCAGCAGAATATAGTCCGCGCCGGCTTCGATGGTCCGCACAGACAGCCCGTAGAGATTGCGGATTGTCATCTTCTGACCCCTTTAACGTTTTCATATGATTATAACAAACAAAAACGCCGCCTGCATGCAGACGGCGTAACATTATGATCACATATCAGGATACTTTAGCAGGAAAAAAACTGTTCCAGATCCATCAGCATTTGCTCCGCCAGCGGAAACAAATTCTCTTCTTCATTGCGGAAGTGACCGGCAAGCACATTGTAGGCCTCCAGCAGGGAAGCCGCAGCCTCCTTGGCCTTCTCACTGTTGACGGGAGCCGAAGCCCCTTCCAGGATTTGCAGGAAGCGCATAATATGGCCGTGAGCCAGCTTATGCTCCTGCTCCAGCGCCATCAGCTGCTCCAGATCCTGGCCGGAATAGTCGCGCACCATGGGAAACAGGACTTGATCCTCCCACAAGGAGTGGGCATCCATTTTCTCCACAAACTGAATGGTTTTGCCGCGGAGATAGTTCAGAGATACGCTCCAATTCAGCACATCCTCATCCTGTCCCACTACCTTGGCCATGCCATAAAGCTCCATCATTTCCCGCTTCAGCAGCTCATGCTCTTCCTTCAGCTGTTCCATTCCGTCTCCCAGCACGTCTACTGTACTAACCACTTGCTCTTCACGGGATAACGTTTGAAGCATGTTCATCCACTCCTCTGTATTCATCGCCACAATCGGGTGTGATGCTTATGGCAACCTCTATCTTCGATAAATATAATTTATATGGCGATAACTTATACCATCAGTATAGTCTCTGCCATATGGTTCATCTGTGATTATAATCACAAAGTATGCCGCTGAATATTGCTAACTTGTGTCATCTCATTTTTTCCCTTCACTCCAAAAAAATACCCGGCCTCCCGCTGCTGTTCACCAGGAACAGAAGGAGAGAGCCGGGCACCAATATGAGGACGAAGAATTAACGGTTGATCATGCCGCAGCTGTCTGCTTTGCCGCAGGTGGAGCTGGCGCTGCCGCAATTGCAGGCGGTGCCGCCGTTTTTGCGATTCTTCAGATAACGGAAAACAGTAAAGCCGACGATGCCGACAACCACTGCGATAATAATTACATCTGCCATGTGAATCCCTTCTTCCTTATGAGTATGGCGATGGATGGACTTGACTCTAGAGTCCGATTCCCAGGAGACGGCCGACTTGATATACAAGAAGCGAGATGGTCCAGGCAATGCCGCATTGGTAGGCCACGGTGAACAGGGTCCATTTCCAGGAGCCCAGTTCCTTCTTGGCTGTGGCGATAGCCGCAAAACAAGGGGCATACAACAGAACGAATACCATGACGGAGAAAGCCGCAAGCGGCGAGAAATATCCATGCAGGGCAGTGCTGAGGGCGTTGGTCAGCTCTTCCGTGCCCTCATTGATGTAGAGAATTCCCAAGGTGCTGACTACCGCTTCCTTGGCGATCAAACCGGTCAGCAGCGCAGCGCCTACCTGCCAGTGCACTTCGCCGGTGCCGTTAATCACACCGAAGCCGTTCCAGGTAAAGATCGGAGCGATCAGCTTGCCGATGGAGCCGAAGATGCTATCTGCAGCGTCCCCCACCATATGGAAGGAGAAATCGAAGGTTTGCAGCACCCAGATGACTACGCTCATGGACAGCAGGATGGTACCCACCTTCACCACATAGCCGCGGGCTTTTTCCCAGGTATGCATCATAACGGACTTCAAGGAAGGCAGTCGGTACGGCGGCAGCTCCATAACAAACGGAGGTGCTTCACCCTTAAATACCGTTTTGTTCAAAATGATACAAGAGAGCATGGCCACAAGAATGCCCAGGCCGTAAATACTGAATGTGACAAGCCCCTGATTGGAGGCGAAGAAGGCGCCGGCGAACACGGCGTATACCGGGATCCGGGCTCCACAGGACATAAACGGCATCAGGGTGATGGCCAGCTTCCGGCTCCGGTCATCCTCCAGGGTCCGGGTGGCCATAATGGCGGGAACGCCGCAGCCATACCCCATCAGAAGCGGAACGAAGGCTTTGCCGGACAGGCCAAAGCGTCTGAACACACGGTCCATCACGAAGGCGATGCGGGCCATATACCCGACGTCCTCCAGAATGGACAGACAGAGCATCAGGATTACAACAAGGGGCAGAAAGCCGAGTACTGATCCAATACCTGCAAAGATACCGTCAATTACCAGGCCCGTAACCGTATCGGATGCTCCGACGGTTTCCAGGAAGGTCGCTACCCAGCCCGGGATGGTTTCCCCGGTGAATTCTGCGAAGGGATCGGCGATAAGTGCAGCCACCGGACCCAAGGAAATCTGGAATACGGCATACATAATCAATATGAAGATCGGAATGCCCAGGTAGCGGTTGGTGACAATCTTGTCCACCTTATCGGAAAAGGTCAAATCCCCTTCCTTTCTTCCCTTCTTCACATGCTTTTCGATGGCTTCACTGATATATTTGTAACGCAGGTCGGCAATCATCGACTCCAGATCACCCTCGGCGCCTTCGGCCTGGGCCACGATCTTATTGACGGAAGCCGTCATAGCCGGGCTCATGTTAAGCTCTTCGATTGCTTTTTCGTCTCTTTCCAGCAGCTTCACGGCATTGTAAAGCGGGTTGGGGTAATTATCCTTCTGCAGAAGCTCACTCAGCGCCTTGACGGGTGCTTCCAGCTTGGTGCGCTCAAGGGCAGTTTTGATGGCACGCTCATGCTTGTGGTCCAAGGACAAGGCCCGCTCCAGCAGCTCCTTGATCCCCTGATTCTTGGTGGCGGTGATGGGAACCACGGGCACACCCAGTTGCTTCTCCAGACTGGCCGCATCAATGCTGTCTCCCCGGAGCTTCACCTCATCCATCATGTTCAGGGCAATGATCGTAGGAATCCCCAGCTCCAGCAATTGGGTGGTGAGATACAAGTTCCGCTCAATGTTGGTGGCATCCACGATATTGATGATTACATCCGGTTTTTCCTTGGAGAGAAAGTTGCGCGCGATAATTTCTTCTTGGGAATAAGGTGACAGCGAGTAAATACCGGGAAGGTCAATTATGGTCACATTTTCCTTTACCTTTTTGCACTTTCCCTCTTTACGCTCCACAGTTACCCCGGGCCAGTTGCCAACATGGGCATTGCTCCCCGTCAGATTGTTAAATAGGGTAGTCTTTCCGCAGTTAGGATTGCCAGCCAGGGCAAATCTGTACGCCGCCATACTCATTCTCCATTCTTACGTGAAATTTGAACTATTTCTCGACTGTGATTTGTTCCGCTTCGGACTTCCGCAGGGTCAGCTCGTAGCCCCGCACATTAATCTCGATGGGATCTCCCAAGGGAGCCACCTTCCGCATAATGATCTTGGCTCCTGGGGTAATCCCCATATCCATCAATCTTCTCTTCACCGGGCCGCTTACCCCGATGCTTTTGATCACGGCGGTTTCGGCAGGTTTCAGGTCCTTCAGGGAAATGTCCATATAGTCCTCCATCTAAGGTTGATTGATAATGATAATCATTCTTAATAAAAAGCGGGACATCTCCCTTGGAGGAGCCCCGCCGCTAGTTATTCAAATTACGGATTGACCATCAGTTGTTGAGCGACGCCTTTATTGAGGGCCAGTCTGGAGCCCTTCACGCTGACGATGAGGTTGCCCTTCATCTCGGATACGACGGAAATAAAGACTCCCGGTACAATGCCCAGTCCAGCCAGAAACTTCTTGGTATCCTCCTTGGCTCTGCACTCATTCACAACGGCTTCTTTTCCTATAGGAAGCATCGTTAACGGCATAATTCCCGCTCCTTTCATTAAGAAAAAACGGATGATAGTTTATCTTATTCATGACCCGGTAGTGATAATCACTTTCACTGTTACGATAAAAATACACCTTCTACCCCCCTGTCGCTGTGAAATAAATCACTAGTCAATAACCGCAACCTGCCCATTTATCCTCAATTTCCACATCATTTGTCGTTTTGTCACATTTATCCGTCCCATGCAAAAGCCTCCAAAGCGTTTCTCCGTCCGAACCGCAGTAGTGTGTTCACCTTTCCGCAATAAAAAAACAGCCCCTCCTTTTAGGAAAGGGCTGCTTCTCCGGCATGCTTCAATGCCGACTCGTATTCTTCGGGTGTGTTCATATTCGTAACAAATTCCAGGCCGATATGCTTTTCTTCAAAATGGGCCTCCGGCGCCTCCTGCCAATAAATCATCCGCAGCATTTCGGAAACCCGTGACTCCCCGGACAGGAGCAGCGCCGATATGGCATCCGCACAGCCTTTGGAATAAATCCCGTGGAGGGGATGGGACCGTCCTTCAATAACCGGGACCACCGCATCGCATTTCAGGGTAGCCTTCAGCTCCTGCATGGCTGTAGCGGCGGAGGAGGACAGGAACGGCATGTCGCAGCCGACAATCCATACCTCCGGATTCCGGGCCAAGGCCAATGCCGCATGCATGCCGGACAACGGCCCCTTGCCGGGATAATAATCGGTAATGATCCGGATGGAGCGGTCGAGAACCGGCAGAAACAGGGTCGGCTGGTTCGTCACCACGATAATTTCCTCACAAACCTCGCTCAGCGTTCTGATCTGACGCTGGATGAGCAATTCACCGGAAAAAGGAAGCAAGGCTTTTTCCTTGCCCATTCTCCGGTTTTGGCCTCCGGCCAATATGGCGCCCGTAAGCATAGCTTCCCATCCTTTCCGTGTATCTATCGGTTATTGCTTCTTTTTGCGGATCATCTGCAGAACGAGCACCTTCTCCGAATCGGTAAGCAGGTTCTGGGCCAGTTTAAAAGCGGCATTCTCTTCCTTATAACAATGATCCCCGATGACTTGGCAGGCCCGCCGGAATTGAGCGGCAACCTTCTGGAATGCAGCCTCGTCGCCGGGATGCTCCGCCAGATGGTCCATGGTTGCTTCCAGCTCATCGAAGGTCTCTTCCAGCAGCTCATGCTCATACTTCATAACAGCAGCCGGACCTTTATCAGTATCCAAATATTTGGACAGGACACCAAGCAGGATTTGCTCCTCCTTCTCGGTATGCAGATTCCAGGCACTCCGCAGCTTCTGCTCCCGGCGGATCCATTCCCGCACGAAGTCCTCCCTGCGCACCGAGGACTTAGCTGCAAATTCCCAAACCTGCTCCATCCCTCTGCGGAGCTTGGTATGCTCCCGGCTCAGCAATTGAAGGGCAGGCGCCATGCCTGTGTTTGGCTTGATGCTGTCCGTTGCCGCAAATCCCTTCAGCCGTGACATTAGCCAACACCTCCCGACGGGCCCTGCAATGGCTTTCTGACATGGTTGAAGCCAATGCCAATAAAAGCTTTTTATCATCAAGCCCGGTAGTTATTTACGTTTATTTATCTACTTCCATGATACCCTGTGCCCGCCGTAGTCGTATGTTAACTATATCACAGCGGCAGCCCCACCAAAAACGCAAAAAACCAGCCCGCAGGCTGGTTAAAAGACTCGAAAGCGTTCGAAGCATGTCCGTTTGACCCGATTTGGAAAGAAGTTTCGAGTGACCGGGCTGGTGCTTAAAATACCAAGGTTTGGATGGCATGGGCAGGGATAACCGCCTCCGCCAGCTCCTCCTTGTACCGGAGGACAAAAGGAAGCTCCTCCTCTGTCCGGTTTAACACCACCACGGCAATGGTGCCGTCCTCATTGAGGAAAGCGGTGGTTTCCAACTGGTCCGTGTATTTGGTGCAGCCGATGCGAACGGCTCCGGGCCGGATATATTTGCTGAAGTGTCCGATGTAATAATAGGAGCTTCCATAGATAACCGAATCCGTAGTGGTATCGGCAATAATCGGCGCGTCGCAGAAATTGCGCACATGGTTGGGTCCGCCCTGTTCGTCCAGCACGATGTTCCAATCCGTCCAAGCGGTCATCCAATGGTTCAGATTGCCCATGATATCATGGCCATAACGCTCCCCGGTTAGCCAGGACCCGGCATGGACGCCGAAGAATTCCTGACAGCCTTCCGTGAAAACCAGCGCCTTATCCGGAAAACGGTCATGAACGGCGGACAGCGCTTCGAAGTGGTCCCCGGAGTACCAGTGGAAGCCGATGCCCCAGATGTACTTGGACGCCGCGGCGTCCGTGAAGGCTACCTTCGCCCTGTCATAAACCCGTTCCTTGTTATGGTCCCAGATCATCACCTTCACATGGGACAGCCCATGCTTCTCCAGGGCGGGACCCAGATGCTCCTTCACAAAATCCCGTTCTTCTTCGGCGGTGTAGATGCAGGAATCCCACCGCTGCTTGGCCTTGGCTTCATTCTGGACGGTTAACCCCCAGATATCCACACCTTCGGCGGCATAGGCCTGTATATACTTCACGTAATACTCGGCCCATACCGGCCAGTATTCCCGGAGCAGGTGGCCGCCATGGTTCATTTCCCCGTTGGACTTCATCCACGCCGGCGGGCTCCAGGGGGAGGCAAACAGCTTAAAGCCGGAGCCCGCCGTCTCCTGTGCCCTGCGGATCAGCGGAATCAGCGATTGTTTGTCCCGGGAAATATCGAAGTGTTCCAGCTCCGGGTCCTGTTCCTCCACATAGGCGTAATTCCCCAAGGAGAAATCGCAGCTGTTGATGTGGGTCCGGCAGAAAGTATACCCCAAGCCGGTTTCCTGCCCGAAGTAAGCCTGCACAATCTCCTGGCGGCTTCCTTCCCCCATCCGGTCGATGGTTACGGATGCGGCCTCCGTCAGAGCGCCGCCGAAGCCGATCACCGTCTGGTACCGCACATCATCATAAATATTGATCAGATGGTTTTCGGTACCCTTTTCGTCAGGTTGAAAGGTTATGCTTTTCTTCTCGGCCAACCGGTCCGCGGTATCCTTTGCCGTCTGGATGAGCCGCACTGTCCTGCCTTCCATAATGGTCACCACTTTTCAATAGGATGTACCTTCATCATAGAAGAAAGGAAGCGCCGGATGTAGAGACTAACTAACCGCAAACCTCAACGATCTGACTGAGCGATAGCTGCCGGATGCTCTCTGCGGTATTTGCCCGGGGATATCCCGTATTTTTCCCGGAACACCCGGTGGAAGAAGGTGTAGCTGCCGAAGCCGGAAGCCTCCGCAATCTGCTCCAGTGTCATCGGTGAAAGCTCCATCAGCTGCAGCGCAATCTCCAGCCGGAGCTTATGGGCGTATTGAAGAATGGACAAGCCGAACTCCTGCTTAAAGAGGCTGACCGCTCTGGATACACTGAGCCCGGCATGGCCCGCCACTTCCTTCAGTACAATAGGCTTCACCGCATGCTCTTCAATATAATATTTCATCCGCAAGGCATAATGGGAGCTGGCCGTCAGCATCCCTGCCGCCTCCTGCACCGTACGGTCCATCATATAACAAAGGGATTGCATCAACGACCGCACCAGCGCGGGATTAGCCTCCGACATCCGCCGTGCCTCCAGCACCAGCTGGTTCCAGACTGCCGTAAGCCGTTCACTGTCCGCTACCTGGGTGAGTCTTGGGCGGGCTGCCGACTTCCACCACCGGTCGATCCATTCCCCTTTGCACATCACATAATAATCGCCGCTAAACTCGGCCTGCTGCCCGTTTTGGACAGTCCGCATCTCATACAATTCCCCCGGTTGAAACAAAAGCAGCTCCCCGGGCAGAATCCGCCGGTAGCCGCCGTCCATCCAGATCTCGCAGAGTCCTTCGGTCTGCAGCCGGAAAATATAAATATCCAGCCCATGCCGGTAAGTCTGCCGGAAGGGCTGGGTATGAAGGGAAAGACCGCACAGCTGAATCTCAATGGAACCGGAATCCTCCACTGCCGACGCCTCCGAACTCTGCTTAACTTAACCGTTTGGCCAGCGTATCCCGCCAGCTTTGGGACAGCTCCGGTACGGCCAGAAGCCGTGCGGTTTCCTCCTTGTTGTCCTTGGCGGTGTACATAATCCGGTTGGCCTCTGCCACGCTGATCCCGGAAGGAGACTGCTCCACCAGGACAACCTCATCCCCCGGCGCAGTGAAACCCTCCTCCAGCACCCGGAAATAATAGCCTGTGTAGCCGGTGGTTTGCACCAGAAGCGGCATGTCCGTCCGGTTGTACTTATGCCCCAGCTTGTAGCAGGGCTGCCGCGGCTGGCTGACCTGCACCAGCGCCTCTCCCATCCGGAAGATATCCCCGATGCGGACCTCCTGCTCCGTGAGCCCTTCCATGGTTACATTCTCCCCGAAGGCGGCCGAGTCCAGGGATAGCCCCAGTTCCTTCTCCCAGAAGGCGTAATGCTCAAAGCCATAGACACAAACAGCCTTATCCGGTCCGCCGTGATTCACCCGGTCCGCCTGGCCGTCCTCCGCATATCCCTCAACCGTCAGAAAGAGCCTTCCTTCTGCCGGTCGTTTGCCCATACCCGTGGTAAACTCCTTGCCGCCCCAAAGGTATGCGGCCGGTTTTCCGACTTGCAGGCTCTTGAGCCTGCCGGTTTGTTCCTTCGCCATCCTGCCAACGCCTCCACATCAAGTGATCCTCACTGCCACGCTTGACCAGGCATTATCCGCAGCTTGTCCCGTTCTCCAGATGTCTGACGCAGTTGTGCAAGCTGCAGCTCCAGCCCTCAGGCGTTTTTTCCAGCACATTCACGCAGGTATTCTTGAGGCCCAGATAACCGAATGCGGGGAACAACGTCTCCACCAGGGCGCCAATCAGCGCTCCGTGGGACACCAGCAGCACCCGTTTGCCCGGATGGCGGCGTTCCATTTCCTCCAGTAGCTGCATCCCCCGCTCTACAACGGCCTCGCGGGTTTCCCCGCCATGCTCCGCATTCTTCCAGTCGGGGCCCCAGCGGTCGATCCGCTCCTGCTCGGTAGTCCCCTCCAAAGTGCCGAAGGAACGCTCCGCCAGGAGAGGATCATACCCCGTCACCTGGATGCCCATATGCCGGGCAATAATGTCCGCAGTTTCCCTTGCCCGACCCAGGTTGCTGGAGTAAATGTAATCCCATTCCTCATCCTCCATACGCCTGCCCAGCAGCTCTGCCTGCCGCCTGCCCTCCGCATTCAGCGGAATGTCGTTTTTGCCCTGCATGCGGCCTTCCTGATTCCAATCCGTCACACCGTGTCTGACCAGCCCGATTGTCGTCATGCTTGTGCGTATCTCCCTCGCGATTAATCCTCTTGCGCCTATCCGCGGCTCTATTTTTCTGTATTATGCTTCCTGCGGCGGGCATTCATCATGCCCTGCCCATTTTTCCGCCCATTCCTGGACTTCCTTCATGGCAAACTCCAGGCCCTTGCCTTTTTCCGTCAGCTCATATTCGATCCGTACCGGGGTCTCGGGGTACACGTGGCGGATAATAATGCCCGCGGCCTCCAGCTCCTTGAAGCGCTCCGACAGCATCCGGTCGCTCATTCCGGGGATAATGTCGGACAAATCCTTAAAGCGCTTGGGACCGCTTAGCAGCACCTGGATAATCAGGCCCGTCCAACGTTTGCCCAGGAGCTCAAAAGCAGCCTCAAACTTCGGACATAATGTATGGGGATTCGACATTTAGCATCAACTCCTTTTGTTAACTTTATTTTACCATAGTCGCTTTACAAAAGTAAGTTTTTTGCACAAAAAACAGATTTGCGGCCGCACTCACGGCTGCCGCAAATCTGTCCTCCCGCTTACATGAACGTTAAGGTTTGGGGTAATAGGCAAATCCGGGGTAGGTGACCACCGGCCATTTTTCCTTCCGCAGCGCATCCAGCACCTCAGGACCAACATTCAGGTTGCCCGCCACCAGTTCCTTCGGGGTTAAGGCCATCCACTGGTTCAGGGACACATCCTGGAACCGGTCGCTTTTGAACATTTCCAGAAACCAGAGGGTTTCATCGCCGGTATTCTGCACGTAATGCCCCTGGGCAAAGGGCACGTAACCCACATCCCCCGCCCGGAAATCAAAGGTTCGGGCTGCTCCATTGCCGGCGAAAACGGTCATGCGTCCCTGGCCGGTGAGATAATACTGCCATTCGTCATTGTTGGGATGCCAATGCAGCTCACGCATGGCGCCGGGTTTGATTTCCACCAGTGCCGCGGCGATGGTCCGGGAAACCGGGAACACGCTGGAATCCACAATCCGCACACTGCCCCCGGGCAGGGCGATGGGAGGCTGAGCCAGCAGTTTGTAGGTGAAACTTTGAGGCACTGTACCATACGGGGACTGAACCTTTTGGGAGTCGATGGGACCGGGCACCTGATCCTGATAAATATAGACCTGGCCGTCGGGAATCCGGGCAAAGGCCTCCATCGGCACCCCGAAGTTGGCGGACAGCACATCCTTGGGCGTATGGGCGAACCAGTCGGAGATGGACAAGGTATTCAGATCGGAGAAGTGCCCGTCATCAAATACCAGCAAAAATTCGCAGCCGTCCTCCAGCCCCTGAATGGAATGGGGAATACCTGGAGGGAAATACCAGAGATCACCCGGCCCCACATCGGCAATAAAATTAGTTCCGTTCTGGTCAACAGCAGTGATTCGGGCATGGCCGAGCAGCATATAGGACCATTCCGCCTGCTGGTGCCAATGAAGCTCCCGGACTCCCCCGGGGGTCAGACTCATATTTACACCGGCCAGAGTCGTCGCCACCGGCAGCTCCCGGATGGTGATCTCCCTGGACCAGCCTCCCTGATTCAGCTGCATATGGGTATCGGAAAAGGAGAAGCGCAAATTGGGGATGAGTCCCGCATCTGTGGCCGGAGGTACCAGCATATCCGGATTCTGGCGGTCCCGCATCAGATCCCTTGGCCCACAGTCAACGTTCCCGAAGCCGCCCTCCCGGATGGGCTGGGGAATATGCTCGGACGGCGGTAAACGGCTTGTCATTTGATCCACTTTCCCACCTCATTATCGAATCATGTCTGCCGCAATGTATATGCGTGGCGGAAGCGGATTATACCGGACGCTCCGAGCTGCAAGTCCTGCCTTTTAGATAAGGTTCATGTTTTCCTCCAAAAATTGCTTCAGCACCAAGGCATGGTTACACTTTGTATCCTTAGCTGCATAAACAAGGGTCACTGGTCCGCTGCGGAGTATCCTGCCTAACCGCTCCAGCTCGTCCTTCCTGTCTTCGCTCTCTAACTCCTCCCTGTACAACCGGGTAAATTCATCGAATTTCTCCGGCCGGTGATTGAAGCTTTTCCGTAAATCCGCGGAGGGGGCGATTTCCTTCATCCAGGCATACAATGCCGCCGCTTCCCGCGTCACGCCCCGGGGCCACAGTCTGTCCACCAATATCCGTTTGCCGTCCTCTTCGGACGGCTTCTCATAAATCCTTTTAATCTGAAGCATGGTCCAACCATTCCCATCCGGTATATTTGCAATCTCATAATTCTGTGATGCCAATCACAAGTTCAGCCATTTTTTTGCGCTAATCTTACTGGAATAACATGGTCCACGCCGAAGGCCGGATGATGTTATGGAAGCCTCGAAACCGGCACAGCCGGTTTGAGGGCCTTCTACGATGAATCATCCTCCATGGTGCCGCTTGCTCAAGCACCATGATGGCTATAGGAAATAGGAGGTGTGTTTTTTTGACAGGGGCTGAATTGTTGATTGACTTATTGCTTGAGCAGGGGGCAACCACGGTATTCGGTTATCCGGGAGGCGCTGTGCTCCCCATCTACGATGCGCTGTACGATTGCCCATCCCTCCGGCATATCCTGGTCCGCCATGAACAGGCTGCGGTACATGCGGCCGACGGTTTTGCGCGGGTAACCGGCAAACCCGGCATCGCCCTGGTAACCAGCGGTCCTGGCGCCACCAACGCCATAACCGGAATTGCCACAGCGTATATGGACTCTGTGCCGCTTATCGTGTTGACGGGACAGGTTTCCACCCACTTGATCGGATTGGACAGCTTTCAGGAAGTGGACATCTACGGGATGACGATGCCCATTACCAAGCATAATTTCATGGTTATGGATGCGGCCGAGCTGCCGAGAATCATCAAAAGCGCCTTTCATCTGGCCACCACGGGCCGCCCCGGACCGGTGCTCATCGATTTGCCCAAGAACATCATGCAGGGTCCTGCCCCCAGCCGGAACGAACCGGTGGAGCTTTCCGCCGTTCCCCAGCTGAAGGGCTACAAGCCCGATACGGTCATTCCCGAGGAAACCCTACAGCATGTATTCGAGAAGCTTGCCCAGGCGAAGCGGCCTGTTCTGCTCACAGGAGGCGGCTGTATGTCCGAAGTGGCCTCCGGGCAGCTCCTCACATTAGCCGGACAAGCCAACATTCCGGTTGCCTCCACTTTCATGGGGCTGGGAGCCTTCCCCACCGGTCATCCGCTGCACTTGGGCATGGTAGGAATGCACGGCACCGTGGCCGCCAATAATGCCATCCAGCAAGCGGATGTGCTGCTTTGCCTGGGTGTGCGCTTTAGCGACCGGGTATCCGGCAATCCCAAGGCGTTTTCCCCCCACTCGTACAAAATCCAGGTGGATCTCGACGAATCGGAGCTGAACAAGAATGTCCCTGTGAATGTGGCCGTTCACGGCTCTGTCCAGGACGTGTTCTCTCATCTGCTGGCCGGCGGATTAACCGGTTCTTGGGAGGAGTGGAACAAGCAGGTGCAGTCTTTTTCCCGGCGGATTCCCGCCCTGTCCACCAAGGGAGAAGGGCTGCTGCAGCCCCAGGAGGTCATCCGGATGATTCATGCCCAATCCTCCGGTGAGGCGGTGGTGGCAACTGACGTGGGGCAGCATCAGATCTGGACGGCCCATCATTATCCGTTCACCCGGCCCCGTTCCTTCCTGTCCTCCGGCGGCCTCGGCACCATGGGCTTCGGCTTGCCGGCAGCCATCGGCGCGGCCTCAGCCGGTATCGGGCGACCCGTGGTTTGCATAAGCGGCGACGGCAGCATCCAGATGAATATTCAGGAGCTGATGACCGCAGTCGATTATGATCTGGATCTAAAAATCGTGATCCTTAAAAACGGCTACCTGGGTATGGTCAGACAATGGCAGCAGCTCTTTCATGATAAACGCTACTCCTCCGTCAAAATCTCTTCCCCCGATTTCGCGGCGCTGGCCCGCACCTTCGGCGCCCGTGGCTATTATGCCCGTACCCGCTCCGAGGCGGAGTCCATTATCCGTGAAGCATGGGCCCAGCCGGGAGTGGCCGTGCTGGAATTTGATGTGACCGAGGAAATGAATGTGTATCCCATGATTCCCCCAGGCGGAGATGCCAGCCAGACCATCGAGCATGAATAACAGAATTGAAGGAGAATTCCCTATGGAAAAGATAAGTGTGAATCTCGAAAAGCTGTATTACGGATTTCCGGTGGTGTTGATCAGCTTTTATGATCAGAACGGCGTTCCCAATGTGACCACCGTCTCCTCCACCTACACCTTGAAGAATATGATGATGGTGGGTCTCAGCAGCAAGGGCTTCGCCGCCCAGCAGATTAAAGAAGTGAAGGACTTCGTGATTAACCTGCCCATGCGCACCATGGAGCAGGAAATCGGCATCTGCGGCTCTCACAGCGGACGCGACGCCAACAAATTCGATCTGGCCATGCTAACTCCGGTCAAATCCTCTGTAGTGAACGCCCCCATTGTCGGGGAATGTCCCATTGCTATCGAATGCACCCTGAAGGATGTCATTGAAAGCGATCATTTCGGCGGGTTAACCAATCTCATGGCTGAAATCAAAGGACGCTGTGCAGATGAAGGTTATCTGTCGGCAGAGGGCGGACTAGAGCTCTCCAGGCTTGATCCTATCCATTATTACGGGGACGGCAAAACAAAGGGCTTCAAATTCACCGTATAAATCGCCCCATACGAACCTCTCTTATCCGCTGGCCGGTTGTGCCGCCGGGCAATCCTGCTTGTTCCGATTACCTGACGGCAAACCGCCTTTATTATGTTCCCTGCATCTACCGGCACACACGGGTGATATACCCGCCGCAGCCGCATTCTCCCACATACACCACCTTCTCCACCGGCAGTTCCTTCTCTGCCAACAACCCTTCCAGCCGGGAAATGAACCATTCCTCAGGATTGCCCATTTCACCCGGTGTAATAATGTTCACATAGTGCTCGTATTTGGTTTGGGTCACCGCCTCTATCGAGGACTCCAGCATCTCCGCCTCTTCCCCGGGCCCATACTCCTCCTCCAGATTTAAGGACCAGTCCCCTTTATGCATGGCATTCAACGGAATCTCTTTCATTTCTCATTCCTCCATTCCCTCACACTATTCGGGTTCCGGCAAAAACCTGCCTTCGTGCTGCCATTTTAGCACATCTGCCGCTTTCTTTTGTGATTCGGCTCACGCTGCAGAGATTTGCCCTGACGCCGCAATACGTAAAAAAACCGCCAGGCATACACCCTGGCGGTCGGTTCCGTATAATTTTAGAAAAATTGCGGGTATTGCTTGGCCATCCCCTGCACCTGCTCCAGCAGACTATTGGAGTGCTCCGCCACAATGCTTCTCATAGCGCCTGCATCCCGCTTCCGGATCGCAGCCACCATCCGCATGTGACAGTCCATGTGGGACTGCTCGGCCCCGTACATTTTGCCGTACAGCAGCCGGACCCGGTTATAATGAGAGGTCACTTCTTCAATGGTGAACCAGGACAATTCCTGTCCCGCCGTCTCGAAGATAAGCTGGTGAAACCGGTTGTCCTTGCAAAAAAATTCGAAGAAATTCTTCTTGTCGGTATACTTCTTCTGCTTGCTGATCAGCTCCTGCATGGTATCCGCCACCAGCTCGCTGCACTTGAGGATGAATTCATCCACAACGGCCGTTTCCAGCGACGTCCGGATAAACCACTCCTCCCGGACCCGCTGCAGGTCAATCTTGGAGACCACGGTTTTGCGTTTGGGGTAGATCTCCACCAAACCTGACTGCTGAAGGCGCACCACGGCTTCCCGCACAGGTGTCCGGCTGACTCCGTAGCGTTCAGAGAGCTTCGGCACACTGACGTCCGTACCCGGCTCCAGCGTCATATTCATAATATCTTCCCGGATCTGGTTGTATGTGACATCATTTAACGAATTCGTGTTATTCATAATCCACGGTTTCCCTACACCTTCCTGAGCTCACTTCCAGAACATCACGAAATATTTTGTGGGCACTAGCAGCATCATAGCCATAATACAGAAGAACATCCAGCACAAAAGGAGAATATTCAAGTCCGTTCAGTTCCCGTGTAAATGCCATTGCTCCAATTTCGCTCAGGGTACGTATTGTAGAGACATTTTTCCACCCCAGAAAATTCCATAAACATATTTTCTCTGTGCGGGTATAAATTTCCTGCTCGAATTGTTCTTCTACAAAATGAAACAATTCATGCCCCAAGATAGTATTTATTATACCCTTTTGTGTAAAAAGTTCAACTATCCCGGGGTCTTCCGCAGCCGTCAGACGGACCGCCTGATCCACAGGCTCCTGCATGATGATGATTTGATCCGGAGGGGCAAAAGAAGCGAACAAAACCCGTTTTCCCACCATGGATACATCCCGGAACTCCACCTTCAGCTCCAGCTTTCCGGCGATTTCAGCCGCATCCGCAGTGCCATGCTGGTGAATGATCCGCCTGGCATATTCCTTGCCGCATGCGGTTGCCTTGGCTATCATCGCGTTCTGCTGGTCCGGTAAAATGCGTTTTTTGAGAAGTTCTCTGGAAAATGCATACCGTCCCCAGGTTTCATCATCCACCTGCAGTAATTGATGAATCATGTCTCTCAGCGTGATTTGCCCCTGCTCCTGCATAGCTTTCATTCCTTCCTCATAAAAAACCCGAGATTAGAAGACTACTCGGCTGCGTTGGTAAGCTAATATTCTGCGATAGGAACGGGAGGGAAAGGATGGCTTGAGGGCGAGTTTTTTGGCGGCTTTGAAACCTTAAAATTCTAATCCAATCAAGGCCGCCAAAACGTGTTTGAGCATCCAAGACATCCCTTTCCCGGAAGTGAGTGTCGCACCCGAATATTTGCTTACCACTATTACACCGGACAACCCTCTAGCTCTGCTTAATATTGGCCGCCACCACGATAATCTGCGTATCCGGCTCGAAGGTGGATACCTCAATATCCATCAGCAGCTCCAGCTGCTCGAAATCGGAGGCCGAGAAGTCCATAATCCGCGCGCCCAGACACAGATAGAAGTCAGGCCGGGCAATCAGCTCGGTTTGATACACCGCCATACTTTCCCACAGCTTCTTCACGGCATCGAGGTAATCGCCTGCCGTGGTTTTGATGGCCATCCCCCGGCCACGCTGCACCTTGATGAAACCCTTGGTGTCGAGAATCCGAATAGCCCCGGCATCTCCCGCCTTGCTGTTTTGCTCCCCGTAGATGGACACATATTTGGTCTTCTCCAAAAGCCGGGTCTGCTCCACGGAAATCCGCATATCGTTGGCCGCCAGCTGCCGGAGCTCCTCATCCGTACATTCCTTCAGCAGTTCGTTGGTTTTCACCTCGGTAGAGCCGGTGGCGATGGCGGTCACCTTGGAGGTCTGCGGGTCAATATCAATGTGGATTTCGATGCTCTCCGGCGTTGCTCCGCTTTGGATGGCCTTATTCATGGCCTCCACCTTCAGCGCGCCGATCATTTCCTTAGTCGGGGAAGGAATAATCCGTTCCACCACATCCCGCACCATGGACAACGCCACGCCGATAGATGAAATAACTTCCGCATTTTCAGGAATACTATACTTCAACCCCATTTTTTCGGCAAAATATATAATTAGGGAAGCGGCGCCCCCGCCAACGCCAACCAGGGAAATCTGATCCTTCTCCAGCTTGTACTTCTCGGCCAGGGACAGAATAACCGGTTCAATCTTGGCGTATGCCTTCTCCATAATTTGCTTCGCAATATCCTCGGCGGTGGTACCGCAATAGTCGGCCAAAGCCTGCATGGCTTTCCGGGCGGCTTCCACATTGCCGTAGGAGAAATGCTCCTGCTTGACCAACCCCAGCACATTGGCCGCACAGGAGTTGGTGATGGTCACCCGGTCGCCGTTTTCCATACGAATGGCCACATAATCGGCAGGATCACCCGGCTTGGGAGAGAAAAACTCCACCTGGGGTCCTTTAATCCGCCCAGGTTCGGTAAATACGGAATAATCCAACCCAGCGATGTGTGCTGAACGCGGGCCCACATCCACAATGCCGCTTTTGTTGGCACGGACCATAGAGCCTCCGGCTACACCCAGCACCCGCACATCCAGGGAATTCACATAAGTAGGGTGACCGCCGACGATGGAATAGTCAATAGCCGGACGGCCGTTTTTGATAACCCCGATATTGGTTGTGGTGCCGCCCACTTCGAAATATACACCGTTGGATGCTCTCAGATACATCAAGGAGCCCATAACGGATGCCGCCGGTCCGGACAGCATGGTGAGCACGGGACGTTTCTTCATCTCGCTGATTTCCATAACGCCGCCGTCGCCTCTCATAATCATCAGCGGAACATGGACGCCGGCTTCCCTGACAGAACGCTCTGTGGAGTTCGCCGTATCCAGCATCTTCGGCAGAATACTGGCATTGATCGCTGCCGTTCTGGTCCGTCGGGTCAGCCCATACAGCTTTGTTATATCCGAGGCCATGGTGGTCGGGATCCCTTTTTTCTCCGCTTTTTCATAAACGACTGCTTCCGGTCTGCCGTTGTCCACACCAAAGGCCATGGACGGCACAATGACCTGGGCTCCCTGCTTCACAAGGTCATTAATGACATCCAGGACGGAAGCATCGGTCATCTTCTTGATATTGATAAAGCTGTTGAAAATCTTGATTTCCTTGCCGTTACCCAAATCTATATTTTGCAGCTTCGTTTGTCTTTTGGCAAAAAAGCCTTCCAGGCCGCCCTTGCTCATGCCGATAATCCCAACCTGGGCAATATCCCCTTCAATTAAAGCGTTCGTAGCTTGGGTGGTACTGTGGGCAACAAATACCACATCTTTGGCTTCGATATTATTTTCCTTCAGACAGTTTTGAAAGCATTTGACAACCCCCGCAGCCACACCCTTGGGATCATCATGTGTGGTTTTTACCGACGATTTGCCGATAATCTCCTGTGTTTCATTGTCGATGGCCACTGCTTTTGTATGTGTTCCTCCTACATCTATTCCCACTCTAACCGATTTACTCATGGTCGTCCTCCGATTCTTTTGTAATGGTGGAATGACCGGCTTTTACACAAGTGCAAAAGCCGGTCAGGTAAACGCGTAAGCTTAAACCAGACTACCGTACATAAAAAATACGATGGCGCACAGAATAATTCCGATAATCCAGCCTGTAGGAATGGACATCTTCATATAATCTCTTGCAGGCACCTTCGTGTAGCCGAAGCCCCACGCAACCCAGGATTGAGTAACGTCCAAATGCTGAGGCGCAACGGTAGTAATGGCGAACAACGGATAGAGGAACTGCACGGGCCATGCGGCCGTGGATACCACTACAGCCAGGATCGCCGAGCCGGAGCCTACCAGGTTCATCGGGCCACGGAAGAAGCCCAGCGGTGTTAATACAGCAAACACGATACACAAGAGAAGCGCCGAGGTAGGCATTACACCGTTCAGCAGGGTTTTGAAGTACGGTGAGGCATAGGTTGCCGCGTTATTAAACATGGACAGAGTCAACAGGAAGCCGATCATAGGCGCAACATCGATGGCCCCGTCGGAAAATTGTTTGGAGAGCATCCGGGACACATTGCTGAAGCCACCCTTCAGCTTTCCGCAGGTCAGCAAGGCGAACAGCGAGGAGAAGATAAAGCCGAAGATAATCGGCACCTTGAACACCACCACGCCAACAACCGGCAGAATGATGGAAATCCACGAAATAGCCGGGGCATCCTTGGTGGAGCCCTCATCCGCAGTTGCCGCCCATGCACGGGTCAGCTTCTTGCGGTTCATGAAGAGGTTGGCCACAACCAGCACAACCAGCAGGGAAACACCCATACCGATCATCCCGAAGTTAAAATAAGCGTTGTAATCATAGCTGGCATAGCTTTTTTCGGCTGTTGCAAAAATCGCCTGGTACTGCTTGAAGTTGACGATATTCCCGAAGATACCGGCCATAATCGATCCCATAAAGGAGAAGAGTGCAATCGGAGCGGGAATACCCAGCGAAAGCATAATCGGCAATACAATTACTGCGATGGAGATAACCGGCCCGATGCCTGTCATGGAGGTGAAGATTATGGCGGTGACGATACATAAGAGGGACATGGTCACCCGGGGTTTATCCCCGCCCAGCTCGACTACCTTCCGGATCAGCGTAGCTGCAATACCTGTGTCAATGAGCACCCTGCCGAAGAAGGCGCCGAAGAAGATGTTGACCAGAATGGCCTTGCCGTAATTCTCCGGCCCTGTCTGAAATACGTTGGTCAAAACGTCGATCAGTGATTTGCCTTCCATAACGGAAGTGGGGTGAATACTGTTGCCGATCAAGGCAATCGTTGTCCAGAGGACCGACATTACAAAAAAACCTACCATGAGGTTATAACCCTTTACGCAATACCACACCAAACCGAAAAACGATAAAATCATGATGAAACCGATTACAACATTCGTAACATCCACACAATTTCCTCCCTTTAATTGATCAACATGTTGGTTGTCTAACATGCTACACACCGATACTAACATGTTAGTTATTTGCCGTCAATATATTTTTTAACCGCTTTCATAATGCACAAAAAACAGCCGTTCCCCGACAATTTCGAAGGAACGGCTGCTGTCAAATTGCCCTTTTATACATGCTTTTCGCCATAGTAATGCGGGGCACCGCACCTGCCAAGCGGAATGGAGAAGATGGATCCGGCATGTTCGTTTCTGGCGATGGTCCATTAAACCGGGATCCGATTCTAACGGCGGGGAAAGCCCTTATTTCAGCGAAAATGCCCCTTTAAAAAATGTAACGGCGGCCACAGCCTCTATTGGGGCTCATTCCCCCATCACATGTACTATTTCCGTTCAATAAGGGCTCCTGCTTCCGTTAGATATCCGCCCCCCTGGTTTTGGGGTCAAATAGGGGCTCTCACCGCCGTTAGAAACATAGTCAGCCGCCGCCACGGACAGAAAGCGAGGGCGACTCTAAGAGCCCGCATGTATACTCAGGACTTCCCGGATACAGTCCAGGCTTTCGTTGCCGCCGCTCATCTGCACGGCTACCTTTTTGCCGGCCAGCCGGCTGCCCAATTTAACGGCGGCCATCAGGGCAACGGCTCCCGCCCCTTCCGCCACCTGGTTGGTATGGGCCAAGGCCAGGTACATGCCCTGCTTGATCTCATCCTCGGTCAACAGCACAAAATCGGTGAGATGATCCTTGTAGATGCCAAAAGGAAGCTCGTACGCCCCCCCGGTTGCGATCCCTCCTGCAAAGGTGGTGCTGGGCGACTGGAGGATGGTTCCGGCCTTCCAGGACAGGTACGCACCCTGGGCCAGCTCGGCTTGGACCGCATAAATCTCTACCGCCGGATTCATAGCCTTGCACACCGTCACGGCCGCCGCCAGCTCGCTGCCGCCCCCGATAGGCACGATCAAGGCATCCACATCGGGAAGCTCCCGCAGGATTTCCGTAAAGCAGGTCCCCACTCCATTGATAAGATGAGGCTCGTTAGCCGCGTGGATACAATAGAGATTCTTCTCCTGCTGAAGCTGGAGGCAGACTGCCGCCGCTTCCTCGAAGCAATCTCCGGCCTCTACCAGATTAGCCCCTGCTTCGCGGATACGACGGTTCTTCTCCGGATTGTTTCCCTTGGGCACCACCACAGTGGCTTCAATTCCCGTCATGGAGGCAGCTGTGGCAATGGAAATCCCGTGATTGCCCATAGAGAAGGTAATAACCCCCGCCGTGCCCGCCTGCTTCAGGTGATGCATCACATTGAGCCCGCCGCGGATCTTGAAGCTGCCGCCCGGCAAATGATTCTCATGCTTTACATAAATGTCCGCACCTGTAAGCTTGGACAAGCTTTTATATGCCAAAAGGGGAGTAGGACGGATGGAACGGTATACCACCTGCTCCGCCCGGAGCACCTCTTTGATGGATACCATGGACATAGTATTGATCGTCGTCATAAGGGTTCCTCCTCTTTGTTTACCATACAATCCATACAATATATATAATAATTCTACTTTATCATGTGGTGTTTCAGTTTCAATGGTATAATTGTATGGAATACAATTTTAGTGAGGAGTCCTGCCCATGCCCGTCAATTCCTTCGAAGATTATCCCATGTCCTGGAAGCCCGACCGGGCCCGGTTAAGCCCTCCGCTTTACGCGTCCATCGCCAGTCTGCTGGAGCAGGACATCACCTCCGGGCTGCTTCCACCGAACACCCTGCTGCCTCCCCAACGGGAGCTGGCGGATTTCCTGGACCTGAATCTGAGCACAGTCACCCGGGCGTACAAGGTCTGCGAGCTGAAGGGGCTGATCTATGCCAGCGTGGGCAAAGGCACCTTTGTCTCCCCCAACATCAACCTGCCCAACGTGGTAGAAAATCACAGCCAGCTTTCCCCTGTTATCGAAATGGGCGTCATCAAGCCTTTTTATAATACCAACTCCATCGTTCTGGAAACCATAAGCGCCCTCACCAAAAAAAACGGGGCCGAAGCCCTTCTGGAGTACAGCCACCCGTTGGGTACCCCTTACCAAAAGCAAAACGCCCAAAAATGGCTGGCCGGGTCCGGGGTAAAAGCAGACATGGATCATATTCTCATTGCCTCCGGCGCTCAGAACGCCCTGACCGTGGCCCTGGTTTCCTTGTTTAAACCCGGCGACAAAATCGCCACCGACATGTTTACCCATCCGAACTTTATCAGCTTGGCCAACATGCTAAACATCCAGCTTGTCCCAATTGCCGGGGACACCTCCGGGATGCTTCCCGATGCCCTGGAAGCCGCCTGTACATCCCATAAGCTCGCAGGTGTGTATCTGATGCCCTGCTTCAGCAACCCCACCAATATCACCATGCCTGCACTGCGGCGTGAGGAGCTGGCCCGGATCATCAACACCCGCAGCCTTACCGTGATTGAGGATGAGGTGTATGCCTTTTTGGCTCCGCCGGACTGTGTCCCGTTTTTCCAATTGGCTCCCGACCATACCGTGTATATCTGCAGCACCTCCAAATCCGTCTGTGCAGGCCTGCGGGTGGCCTTTATGGCATGTGCCCCGCGTTTCCGGACACCGCTCATCAGCGGCATCTACAACATTAATCTCAAAACCTCGTCGCTCAATACGGAGGTTATAGCCGAGCTGATTCACAATGGCACCGCCCAGCTGATCGTCCAGCAAAAAACAGAGCTGGCCCGGATACGGAACCAGCTCTGTGATGAAATTTTGGGGAATGGAGATATACAACCGAAGCAGCGCGGAGCCGGATTTTTCCGGTGGCTGCCTCTTCCGGGTACGCAGAACGGACTCCTCTTCGAGAAGCTTGCCCAAGCTGCGGGTGTGCACCTGTTCTCCTCCGATCGCTTCGCCGTAGGCGAAACCTCAGGCCAGTCCTTCGTCCGGCTGGCTATCTCCTCCCCGGAGGATCATCACGAGCTGGAGAAGGGCTTGCGCATTGTACAGAGCTTGCTTCAGCATCCGGGCAGCCTGCCGGAGGAACCGGATTTTATCGTCTGATTCCATCTTCCTCAATCTTCCGCAGATTTCTTACGGATCTGCTTATCGTGGTTTTCGCCCCATTCCTTCGCCTTGGCGGTGGCGATGGATATGGCTCTGCCTTCATCATATCCTTCCTCCAGCAGGGCGTTGGCAATATCGATGGCTTTGTTGCGGACGGGTGCCATGAAATTCTTCAGGGAATCCGGGTAATCGTCTTTGGTCCAAGGCATAATCCTTCCTCCTCCTGTGCCGCGGGAAGCGGAGTGGTACGTTCCTTAGTTCATTACCCGGATTGCAAGGCCGCGAACCCAGCCCCTAGGCTTTAGTCATGCAGCTTCCTCTTAAGCTGTCTCCAAAACCCGTTATTTCTTCGTGTGATATATTGCTCATTGTTCACCAGCAGACCGTAGGAGGACTACAAGGTGGTAATTTGAATCATGATAAAAGCCCCTATCGCGATAAGAACGATAAAAATCGGGTAATACGGAATCAATAAACCTTCGGAAATCCCCTTTTTTTCAAGTAGAAAAGCACTATACACCCACCACCGATTTTGTTCCGGAGGAGGTTTTCCCGACCTTCTGTTAAACCCTCAATTTGAAGAAATCTAAATCGCCCCTTCATTTGGCTCGTAACCCAGGTTACGGGTCAAATTTCATTTCCGTACCATTTCAGACGAAATATCAACAAAATATACGAATATTCCTAAAATATTGGGTAGTTCGTGTCGAAGGAAAGGTTTAAACTAAGGGGGTGGAAAAACCTGTTCAAGGAGGGCATATCGTGAATCCAAAGAAGGTTTCATTGGCTTATAAAAAATATACAAATAATTATATAAAGGGAAATTTAATTCAAAGGTCTAAAGAGAATTATGCAGACATTATAAGTGAAATTACAGACATCATCGAATCGGATAACACGGAAAAGGATTATATCTTGTCAATCGATCTGGGCACGATTTATACGTACTATTCGCGAACATGGAAGGAGGATGTATTGCTCCAAAACAGGAATCGGAGTGAAGCCCTCAAACTGATGTATATGTCCACATTTTATCAGTGCATCACTCAGGAACTGTATGAACTCGGCATTCCCGATTACGCATTTAGTGATGTCGTCGCAGCCCTGATTCATTTTACAATGTTTGGATGGGAGAAGGAAGAGCAAATCCTGTTCGACTTTATTGCAGAGCATCTTGACGGGAAAATAATGAAGGCGAATGATTGGAACAAGCATGTCTGGTTTTTGCTGGAGCTCTACCTCCAATACCGAAACAAGACCCTATGGGGCATAAATCAGCATGTACATAGAACCGTCAGGGAAAAATTAGAAGCCGCAGAACGGAGATATGAATTAATACCAGATGACCTGGGCATTTATTCAGAGGTATTGGCAAGCTGGTCCACTGCAGATGAGAAGGCGGCTGCCGATTTGATTGGCAGCATGATTGCCTACCATTCGGAGCTGGCCTCCGATTTAGGCAATTCGATTGAATTTGGCGACTACAGGTACGGCTTTTATCCGTATGAAATCTTGTTTCTGATTCATGTCAGGCAGAAGCAAGGGCTGCCGGTTCCCGAACAATACGAGGAGCTCTTGATGAACACAGCTGAAGCGAAGATGACATTTGAAGCTCCTGAGCCCTATCCGCAGAAGGACCCTCTGCTGGTGCAGATCGACGGTTATCATCGCAAGCATTACCCCAAGTATGCTCTGAACCGGTATGACGATACACTTTTTGAGGAGTAGAAAGGGGAGCATTCCTATGTTAATCGATGAAGAAATCCTAATGATTTTGCTTGAAAACAAGGATGAGGTAGAATTTGTGCTGGAGGATCGCGACAATCCTGACTTTTATGATGATTTCCTGAAAGAAGCGCATTCTTTGGGTATCTTTCTGTTTATTGATTATAAGGGTGAGGAAGGCAATGAAATCGTCAATTTTATTATTGATTATGAGGAAACCCACAACATAGAGCTGGCAACAGAGGACGAACTCGAGGAGCTTGGGGAGTATGAATACGATTTTTTCCCGGATAAAATCAAAGCGGCCAATGCATGCTTATTCACTAAAGGGTATGGTTTATTCGTCTTGCCCTCATTCAGCGACTTCTACATCCTGTTTATCTCCCGTTTGGAGAACAAGGAAAAATTAACCGGAACCGAGCTCTTTGACGACGAGTCGATCCCGCCCGGGGAAAGATGTATTCAATATTTTTACGAGTAAAAGGTTAAAAATGGCAGCCCTTCCCTTAATGGAGGAGAAGCGGCTGCCCTTCCATCTGCCTGTAAACCTCCACGAATTATTCCTGTTCTGGGAGTTCCCCTTCCATAATCTCGTCCACATGCTCGATAATCTGACGCAGAAGCGCCTTTTTTGTCCGCAGCGGCTCTTCCTCATACAGCTTCTCCAGGAACTGAACGAATGCCTCCCGGCTGGGCACACCGCAGACCTTAATCGGCTTAAGCGTGTACCACCCATAAGCTGGAATTGTGTCATGCTGCTGCTCCCGAAGCATATCGTCCAAAGCCTGCAGGAGAGTCAGCCTCTGCCGCATATCGCCACCCGCCCATTGTTTCACATCCGCCCAGTCCGGGCGGGAATAAGCATATAATCGGGACCAGCCCTCAGCAGCGGGTAAGCGGCTGTATTCCTCCATCCATCCGATTACGCTGCGGTGCTGGAAGGGCGCCAAATGCTCAAAAGCATCGTACCCGCTCATTTTGCCGTCCGTTTCCTGCTCCAAAAATGTCATCACCCGGCGGCAGCCCTCCTCCAAGGGCAAGCAGCGGACCGTCAGGTATGAGCGTGTCTCTGCTGTCAGAAGCGGCTCTGACTCCTCCCAAAGCCCGCGCACCCATTGAGCTGCATAGCTTCCCAGTCCTTCCCCGACAATCCGGCTGAGCGCGATCCTCTCGTCCGGTGTGCTTTCCGGCAGCTGCTGCAGGACCAGCCGGAATACATCCGCAGCCGGGAATCGGCGGAGCCCCTCCGTTTCCCGGGCTCTCACTGCCCCGTGATACTTGATATAAGTGAACAGCGAATCCAGCGTGCGTGACGCCTCCTCAATCTGTAGACTTTGGAACGTGGCAAACCAGTCTTTCCACCGCCGTGCCTGCGCCGAACCCGTATCCAGACCGTCCGGTCCCAGGAACGCCTCGTACTGCCACAGCTCAGAGCCGATGCAGGACAGCTCCGTCATTCGCTTCACATACTCCTGAAAGCTTGGAGCAAGGAGGCGTACCTCGTCCGTCTCGTGCTCCCAATAAACCACAGGTGGTTCTCCCGCTGCTTCCTGATTCATATCCAGTGCCAGCATATCCCCATTGCCGGCCTGTCCGAAAACCATCATGCCTGCAAGCCCCTCACATCCGCTTGCTTCGGCGCTGTCCTCCTGCCAATACTCCAGTTCCTCCAGGCTCCAGCCCAATTCTCCGGAGAAAATCTCCTTGAACTCCTCCGGCAGAATGGCCTCGTCAGGCAGCGACCATCTGAAGTACAGCTTGCGGGTATGCTCCGCCAGCAGTTCTCTTAATGAAGCAGGGATGAGCACTCCCAGCTCCTGCTCCTTATCATGAAGCTCCTCCGGTAGAGCAGGCGGCTCCAGCTCCAGCTCCTGAATATCTCCTCCCTGCTCGCGGACCTTATTCAGCACTTCGTTCCACGCCTCTACCCATTTTGTAAACATGGTATTCCTCCGTTATATATCCGTTTTTCCCTTTTTTAAGGAGCAAAAACCTCCGGGTTATCGTTCCTCCAGGCGCCGATGCAGCCGATTAAGCAGGCCGTGTAGCTTCTCAGCACTCTATCTTCACCTTGGTCCGCATACTCTAAGGCGATATTAATCCCCGGCTTGCGCCATGCGATAATACGACCCGTGAATCCGGGCCACTCGCATTCTTCATCCAATTGTGGCGGGCCGTACGCTGCAATCGGCTCCTCCGGGGCAGAGCTCATCGTTATCCCCTCAGGCAAGATACCGGGATAAGGCGTTTTGATCCGGTCGTCCGAACCCGGGGCAAGAAAGTGGACTGCGCCGATGATCCATTCACCGGAATTCGTATACTCGAGTCCGGTCAGCTCATTCAGTTTGGGAGCACGGTAAATATCCATACGTATGGACGCCTTCACGCACCAGATGATGTCATCATTGAAATAACTGCTGGGTGCCGGCATCCGCTTGACGCCATAAGGCTGCAGCAAGGCTTGAACGAGCTTGGGATGATAAGGCTGGCCCAACATGGCAATAAGCTGAACAGCCGGTTCATTCATATACATATCCAGTCCTTCCCTTCATCGGATTCTGCCTCTGGTTATTCAACTCTATTATAGCAAAAAGCACTCCCCTCTATATCCTGAGGAGTGCAGCTTGCATTTCTCTGTTCTATTATATCTCCGGCTGCCTGCCCCTAAGCCTCACTTGCTTCAGCGCTCATATCTGCTTCCTTCCGTAATGTTAGCCATTACATCCATGATCTCACCAGTTGTCACATTAACGATGGCCAGGTTAACCGTTGGCATTTTGTCCGTAACCTAATAGTGTGCTTGTTATGGTTTCTAAGCACCCACCATATCTCCCAGGTCATGACCGGAAAAGCATTTCCCGCTCCTGTGAGGATCTAACTAAAATTCCGAAACTTTGAATACCCTGAGAGGCGACGGGCCGTCCCCCCATACTATTAGTTTCCTCCCTTTTGTATAAGCGAGGCTTCTTGTGCTGAAAGCTCCTCCAAAAGTGTATAAATGGCATCTGTCGGTATCATTACACCGCAACCTGCGCTTAATCCTAACAGCATATGAAGGTAGAATTGAACCCTCTTTTTCTCGCGAATGATTCGATCTAATTCTGAGGTTTCCAGTTTTTTTTCCTTCATTGGAGCACACCCCGTACTTCCTGTCCGTAATAGGTTTCAACACGGGCCACCAAATCACTTATAAATTTCCCAATCGTCTGCAGTTCAGCTTCCGTATAGGATTCAATGAATTGATAAAACTTTTCCTCTTTTTCTTTGTGCATCTTTTGATGCAGATGATAAACCTGTCTTCCCTTATCCGTTAAACTAAAATAAATCTCCTTACGGTTGTTATTCAATTGGCTTCTTCTAATAAAATCCATCTCCAACAGCTTGGAGGTAATATTTGTAACGTTGCCTTTGGATAATTTCATTTTCCTTACAATCCCCGTGTGGTTGATCGGCTCATGATCACCGATACAATCCATAACGTGTACACTCGTAATATTATTGGAAAGCATGTCAATCTGATGCTTTTGGGCTTGCTCCCGAAACAAGTTACTTTCATGCTCCGTATACAATTCATTCAAGTGCAGCATTCTGATATATTGCTCATAAAGATGACCTTTAAGATGCTTTTGAAATTCCAAATGTATATTCGCCCCTCTCTTGAGCATTTAAGACTCAGAGCCTATGCTGTAATTTTGTTCAAGACTGAACAAAAAAATCATAACATAATTGATAATGATTATCAATATCATTTTAACGATATAATAAAAAAGTCCACAATGATGTACAGTGTACACCTTCATGGACTTTTTGCGATATGCCGCCGAGAGGACTCGTACGGTGACTTTTTAGACAGCCCCTTCGCTTTTTTTGCGTCTGAAAGATAAAAGGGTAGCGACGAATTGAACCAATAGGATCGGAAAAAATAAGCTCCAAATGCTTGGAATGGAAGCAATGGAGAGATAGAGGGAATAGGGCGCCAGCCAGACCAAAGAAATGGTCATAAGCAAGCGAAGGCCAAGCCAGATTGAAATGGCCATAACGCCTGAAGGTAATAGGAGCATGAGGACCACAATCACTGTTGTGCTGCTGGATACCTCCTGCTCACTGTAAGGGTTAGCAAACAGAAAAAAGAAGCTTAACCCAATACCCAGTATGGATAAGAAAAAGGCTGGCCACCTCATACCAGGACTCAAATGCCCCACCTCCTGTTCATGGGAAGCTACATTATTCCACAAAAGAACATCCCTTCTGTCAACAACAGCTAGGGACGTTCTTCAATCGTAGCATTTAACTGTCCATTCTGTAAAGCTTGGCGAGCCCGCCCTCAGAAGTTTCGCGGTAACGACTGTTCATATCCAGGCCTGTCTCATACATGGTCTGCACAACCAGATCAAAAGAAATCTTACGGGTACCAGACAAGAACTTGGCCAGGCTCAGCGCATTGATCGCCCGCATCGCACCCACAGCATTACGCTCAATGCAAGGGATCTGAACAAGACCGTTAATCGGATCACAGGTTAACCCCAAGTGGTGCTCCATGGCAACCTCCGCCGCATATTCAATCTGGTCGATCTCCATACCAGACAGTTCTGCCAGTGCAGCCGATGCCATAGAGCAAGCCGTGCCAACCTCCGCCTGGCAGCCACACTGAGCACCGCTGATGGAGGCGTTCTGCTTGACCAGATTGCCAATGAGCCCGCCAACGGCCAGAGCACGAAGTACCTGCTCATCCGGGACCTGCATCTTTTCCTGCATATAACGAAGCGCAGCCGGCACGACACCGCTTGCCCCGCAGGTCGGAGCCGTTACGACTGTGCCCGCGGCGGCATTCTGTTCATTGACGGCGAATGCGTAAGCGCTGACGATCCTGTTCTCCCTCGTCTCCGGGCTCTCATCCATATGCTGCTGTTGAAGATATTTCGCCTTGCGTTCAACCTGGAGACCACCCTCCAGAATACCTGTGACGGAAAGTCCTTCATCGATGGAACGCTTCATCGTTTCCCAGATTCCTTGGAGAAAACCCCAGATCTGTTTGCCTTCACACTGCTCCACATAATCGCTTAGGCGGATATGATTCGCTTTACAAAGGGTACTGATTGCTGCGAAGCTGTTCTCCGGGTAGACCTCAGGCCCAAGCGTCTCCTCCCGTCCCTCAATAACGATATCACCGCCGCCGATACTGACAGCACGCATGGATGTGGTTTGCCGCCCGTCTTTGTAAGCGAACAAGTCCATGGTATTGGGATGGGGCAGAACAAAATCGGCTTGTGGAACAAATTGAATCTCGGTCCGAACGGGTGACAGTGCTCTAATAATAGCCTTGTCCGTCATATGACCTCTGCCTGTTTTGGCAAGAGAACCATAAATCAATGCCTTAAATTGATCTGCGTCATCATTTTCAGATTTGAAGATTCTGGCCGCTTTCTCCGGCCCCATAGTATGGGAGCTGGATGGCCCACTGCCAATCTTATAGAGTTCAGTCAACGATCTCATAGCACCCATACATCCTTTCTGGCTACCGCCCATTCCTCTGAAAGCGTTCCTTGATTTTCATCAGCCTTTCATGAATACCCTCTTCATCCATGGCCATGTCAACCAATTGGTGAGTGAGTTGGAGACCCTGATCATGGGCAAGAGCTTTTTTCCACGGGTGTGCTGCAATCGAATGTGTAAGATGTCTTACAGAGCGGGGGGCCTGCATGATCATCTCTGCCAGCTCCCACGCACGGGGAAGAAGCTGTTCACGAGGCAGCACCTCACTGACCAGACCGAGGTTTAATGCCGCTTCGGCATCAATGTTCATCCCCGTGTATGCGTGAATGGCCGCATTCTTGGTTCCCAATATCTTTTGCAGGGTTAAGACAATTCCATCTCCAGGCGGTACACCGCCCAGATAATGGGCATCGAAAAACGCTGTGTCCTCCGCACAAAGGGTAATATCACAAAGTGTCCCCAGCTGCCAGTGTGAGCCTGTGCCATTGAACACCCCAATAGTGGGGATGTCGAAGCAATGAATCATATTTTCAACCATTCGGAGTGACTCATGGTACATTTCCACTTTCCGGCTATTCGGCCAATCTATGAATTTGGTTGTCCAGACCTCAGGATTACCAATCTGCCACAACTCTCCTGTCCCTGTAAGGATCATCACCTCATTCTCAGGATCACGGCCAATATCTGACCATACATGACCATATGCTGTTTGGACCGGCCAGTCGAATTGTAACGTTCCCCCATTAGTGTGCATGCGCACTTCGAGGATGCCATTACGGCGGGTCATGGAAAATAAGTCCTTGTACTTCTCCGAGTATTCTTCGAATCGCGTAGGTCCCGCCATCTGTCTATTGAGCATCTTTGCCCATTAGACGTCCTTGCATTTTCTTCAGCCGCTCCAGAGCTCCTTCTTCATCAATGGCCATGTCGTACATTTGGTGGGCAAGCTGGAACCCTTGATCACTCACCAAAGCTTGCTTCCATGGACGGGAAATAATGGAATGGGACAAATGTCTAGTTGAACGCGGTGCCTGCATAATCATCTCCGCCAGCTCCCATGCCCGGGGAAGAAGCTCTTCGCGGGGCAGGACTTCACTAACGATACCCAGGTCCAAGGCGGTTTGACCATTGATATTCTTGCCGGTGTATGCGTAGTATGCTGCTTTCTTGAAACCGATCATGTTCTGCAGTGTAAGCAGCATTCCATCTCCGGGAGGTGTGCCTCCCAGATAATGCGGATCAAAAAAGTCCGCGTCTTCTGTACAAATGGTGATATCACAAAGCGTTGCAAGCTCACAGTGCGTTCCCGGCCCGTTGACCGCCCCGATGGTCGGGATGTCAATGCAGAAGATCAAATTCTCAAGCAGTCTCAGCGATTCATGATACTGTTCAAGCTTCTTTTGCTTCGGCCAATCCATAAATTTCGTATTCCAGACCTCCGGATCCCCGATTACCCATTTATCCCCTGTTCCAGAAATAATCATAACCTCGTTCTCAGGGTCGCGGCCAATATCTGACCATGCATGGGACCATGCCGTATGAGCTTCCCAGGAATGCTTGTACGGTCCTCCGTCGGTGTGCAGCCGCACTTCGATGATTCCGTCACGACGGGTCATTAATAGAAATTCCTTGTATTTCTCCGAGTACTCTTCAAATTTAGTCGGTCCAATCATACGTCTCTCCGTCATTTCAATACCTCCTAGTTTGGTTTAAAACTTAACTATTACCTTCAAGCCAATCTCTGGCGAAAGTAGCATAAGCCGCAGCTCCTTTATACAGCACCTCATCCGAGAACATTGTCTTTGGATGGTGTACAGGATAACGATAACCTTCTTCGGTATTACCTGCGTTAAGAAACACTGAGGTACTTGGCACCGCTTGTGATACAAAGGCAAAGTCTTCCGATCCCATTAATTTACCACCGGGTATCAATTGAGTTATACCGATTAAGGAATTCGTGCCAAAGTTGTTTGTAATCGTCGTTCTCATTTGCCGGTTAAGCCCGCTGTCCGTTTTCACCTCAGGACAACCCCTGGTATAGATCACCTCCACCTTTGCCTGAAAGGTTTCTCCAATACCTGCAGAAATGTCATGGATGCGGGTTTCCATTGTATCCCGCAATGCGGCGTTAAATGTGCGTACACTGCCTTTCATTCGGGCCGTATCGGGAATCACATTGTTTGTACTTCCGCCTTCCATCACGCCAATGGTAAGAACTGCATTCTCCATTGGCGATATTTCACGGCTTACAATTCCCTGCAGCGCCAGATAAAGATGAGCAGCCACATTTAATGGGTCTACTGCGGCCTCAGGCATCGCACCATGTGCGCCCCTCCCGCGGATGATGATTTCGAACCAGTCCGAGGAAGCGGAAATCGCTCCACCGGTCTCGGGCACTACAAATTGCCCGATAGGAATTGGCATTCCGGTCAACACGTGAAGCATCATGGCTGCATCCACCTTAGGATCGTCGAGAATCCCATTCTCAAGCATCATTTTCGCTCCGTGCAGAGTCTCTTCACCCGGCTGAAACATAAGCTTAACCGTCCCGCGAAGCTGCTCTTCGTTAGCCTTCAGGATCTCCGCAGCTCCCAGCAGCATGGAAGTATGCATGTCATGACCGCAAGCATGCATGTTTCCATTCAACGATGCGTAAGACAGATCCGTTTCTTCTTGAATCGGCAGGCCATCCATATCCGCGCGAAGAAGAATCACCTTTCCTTCATGTTGCCCGCCGATGGTAACCATTAGGCCAGATTCTCCTACGCGAATAGGCTTCAGATCCATCGACTCCAACATCTCTTTTACATAGTCCGTTGTCCTGGGCAAACGTAAATCAAGCTCCGGAACCGCATGAAGATGATGCCTGTACATCATTAATTTTTCCTGCAGCTCATAAGCCATACCCACAATGTCTCCAGCTTTTTCAATCACAATAAACATCTCCCAAAACACAAATGGAATGAACGTGGAACAGAGTTAACATTCCTCCTTCTTATTTTAAGACTTTTTAGGAACAAATTCATCGTACTTACAAATCGATTTACTGTCAAGATAAATTAAGACATTTTAAGAATAATATTTTGGAGGCTGCTTGGACATTGAAATATCACATTTATTGTGATATAACTCTTTTGATTGAAGTGTTTATGAAAGGAATCGATCATGAAAATCAAGCTGGGTATTATTACGCCTGAGACCCATATGGACTATTTCCGCGCCATTGAAGAAGAAATGCGGCCCTTATGCCAGTTCCGGTTTCTTACAATCAGCAACTTCCGGGAAACAACTGACCTCTATCTCCAAAACGTAGATTCGGTGGATGGATTTGTGATCAGTGGCAGGATGCTTTATGAGTCAATCGATAAGCAATGCCTGAATGATAAAGTACCTGTTCACATTTTGCAGGATGATGAAAACCTGCTGTACAGGGAGCTTTTCCGGCTGCTGGTTACAGAGCCCGGGCTTGATATATCCCGGATCTATGTGGATTATGCGTATATCATCGAGTCTTTCAGTGAATTCCAACAATACCTGACTCACGAGGGAAAGCCTGTCGACAGCGGAGATTTGCTCGAACGGGTGGAAACGATGCTGGAGAACCATATCACTCTGTGGGAAAATAAGAAAATAGACCTGTCCATCACGGCGTTCGGCCACTTTGTTCCGAAACTCCAAAAGCACGGAGTCAGATATATCTTAATCCGGCCCACTTTGGAAAACGTCAAAGAGACCATAAGCGAGATCATCAACAAAATTACTATCCTCAAGCTTAAGAACCAAAGGGCAGTTGTTGCATGCTTATCGTCCAAAACGGCAGAGCCATCATCTGAAGAACAGCTTCATGAGCTGAAAGTCCTTGTCGGCAGGTTTCTGCACAGCATGAATCTGGCAGACACGGCCCAAATTTCGGAAGGCTTTGTCAGACTGTACACCACCTACGGCAATTTCATGAGAATCACCTCTAATGCGCATAACTGTACCCTGCTGGAGTATCTGGACGGACATATGAGCGATAAGGTGAAGATCGGATGGGGCTCGGGGCATGAGTATTTTCAGGCTAACGTCAACGCCACCAAAGCTTTCAGACAGGCGGAGGCCTATACGGGCAGCTGCAGCTTTTTTATTAACGAGGAGCAAAAGGTTATCGGCCCAATGCGGAGCATGAATGTCATGCAGTTCTCTGAACAGGGGGACCCGGAAATCATCGCGTTAGCCAAAACCATCGGAATTAACAACATTAACCTGCAAAAAATCATGTCCTATGCAGAAATCATGAGAACCAATAAATTATCCTCAGAGGATGTTGCCGGGTGCCTGTCCATGACCGTCAGAGGTGCAAACCGCATCCTTAACAAAATTGAAGAAAGTAAATACGTCCAAACGGTATTTGAAAAACGGGACAACAGTAAAGGGCGGCCTAAAAAATACTACGAGCTGTTGTTTCTCGACAAGGAAGGGCGAAAATCAAGCAGATGACACGTGATTGTTTCATTTTCACTGTAGCCGCATTTGGATAAACCTGTATGTATTTCTCGATTCGTCGCAATGTCTACTCTAAGGGGTACACTTCAAAGGGACTCTAGCTTAGCTTAGCCTAGCTTAGCAAGGGTCCCTTGTATGGAGAATATCACATTTGGAATACAACAAAATAAAAAAGCCCATTAGAGAATACCTCTAATGAGCTCTTTAGCTAATGCCGGCGAGAGGACTCGAACCTCCACGGTTTCCCTCACGATTTTGAGTCGCGCGCGTCTGCCATTCGAAGGAAACTCCGCTATTAGCGCTGATTATGCCCTTTTGCATTGCGTATTATGCGGTTTTCATCGTGCTATTACCGGACAATCGACGGATAATCATACGCAAACGGATCGTTATTTCAGCCGAATAATGCGCATCTCCAGCGTAACTTTAATATAGGCGGAGACGCGGCGAATGTCAACGCGGATAAAATTGTGCTTTCTATTATATACGCAGAAAAAGCGCCTGTGACCGGAATACTGTTCCGACCAATGAGCGCAAGTTACCGTCAAGTTAAATCGTTCGACACCGCACCATTTCCGCTACGACGTAACACCGTGAGTTATTTTTGCTACGCGCAAACTCCGTACAGCAGAATCGGCCTCACGCAGCGACCGGGTTGGGGGTCCACGATTACCCCGTTGCTTCACCGCATTAATGCGTCTATATGCGATAGTGACCGCATAAACGCTATGCATAAATATTCGCAGACTATTTCATAAAAGTCGCATTTTTACGTAAACTACTATTACTTGACATCCTTCGTAAACCCGCGCCGTATCTACGTTTATACCTCACATGCGCCGTCGTCCGAAATCACCCGTTATACACACGTTATACATAGGCGTTTGCTTAACGCCATTAAACGTAAAAACCCGCATCACTGTAGAGTCCGCTTTAATACGGTAAAGTTACGCAGGATCGCCGCTATACATTGCGTATACATTGCGTATACATTCGTAAATATTACGTTATACATACGGTGACTAGCGTAACCCTACGTAACCCCGTGAGTTTGGCGCTGTCTTCCGGTCCGAGCGTTCCAGCGGCTGAAAATTTCGGAGTGGACGCACGTCTCGACCCTGCTGCGGAAAAAATCCGGAAATGCGAAGTTTTGTAACACGTAGTTTCATAGTGTGAAACCGCGCCACGTATACGCTTATCGCACATTTGCGCAAGGGTGACTATCTTTCGTATTCACACACTATACGAAAGCAATCCAGCGTTAACAAACGCCCATTCGACTATCTCCGCGTCGCCTTTCATTGCATATGCAAGCACGTCCACGCTACGCCCACGCGTTAATATGCGTACCTTCTCGCTAAGGATACGCCGATACTCCCGGTCGAAGTCCGGCCGGTTGCGCCAACGAAATAGCGTCATCCTCGTTATGCCGAGTTCCTGCGCAATCTCTTCGTGATTCTTCCGCGGATGTGTCGTCAGTAAATCAATAGCGCGGTAATGGCGTTCATCCAGCGGAAGTCTGCGCTTCGGATAGTTGCCGCGGCGTTTCTTACGTGCCATAACGTTTCCTCCTTTCGTGAGGCAAAATAAAAGAGCCTCGCGCGGAGGCTCCGGTATTATTGTGTTATTTGCGGAAGTCGTCCGGATAGTATTCCGTATTAATCCAGGTGCTTCCATCCTCGAAAACGATCCAATATCCTTCTTTTCCGGGGTATCTTACTCGCGCCGTTTCGCTTCCGTCCTTGTTTCTAAATATCGTTCCCTCTTCGTAGCTTACCTCTTCAAACGGTTTGAACGCAGCAGATTTATATCGATCCGCGTATTTGTCGTTAAATTCAGTTCGTGAAAAGTATTCAACGCCTTTGTACTCAATAGCCTTAATTCCTTCATACTCAAACCTTCTTGTAATATTACCGGTATAAGCATACCCAGCTTCAGTAGCAATTCTCTCTTGGTAGTCTCCTGCGAATACAGGATTCCCGATAATCCCATTCTGCTTAATTTCTATTGTCAAGGTTTCATCCTTCCAATCTACTTTTTTATTCAAAATCCCGGTGATTTCACGAACCGGCAGGTAGGTGCTGCCGTCATAGACGATTGGGACCGCATTTAACTTTACAGCCTTTCCGTCTACGTTAACATTAAAGTCGGGCCGAAGATAGGCGTCAACTTTCTGTAACGTGCTGGCAGAAAATGCAACAGTAGTGAACGACAATAAGATTCCGAAGAATGCCCCTACAATATATTTTCTCAAATCCAAAAACCTCCAGTACAAGTGGTATGCGCCAATTATACCGCTTATTAGACGCCTCTGGAAGAATTTATTGCTGTCCATAGAGCGTTGATATTTGACCACACGAGCATCATGTCCGACTGTAGGGAGCTAGTTCTCGCTAGGACGTCCACGCCGTTCAGGTATATTTTATTCCCTGCGTTAAGGTAAAGAGAGTACGTGAACACATCGCCTTGAATATTTACACCAATCCCCGAAGGACCGAAGTATAGCCGCTTCGAGTTGAGGTTGTCAGAAGCTTCCATGTAGATATTCCGGCCAACGTAAAGGTCCGTATTCACGTTAATATTGCCACCGTTGATAGTAGATCCGTTGATTTGCGCTCCGGTTACAACACCGCCAAAATACGCATTCCCCGTTGCTGCGTCCTGCCATAACGTCTTTACTCCGGATGTGTTAAACATCGCAAGTCCGTAAACACCGGGGGACGTCTGGCCGAGGCGCACTAACTCCTGACCGGCGGGATTACTTACACCAATGCCTCTGCCATCAACAAAACTAACCGAATCATCGTACCGCTGACCTTTGAGGACTGCGTTAATGGACGTATACCGCATCGCCTTCTTAACACCGGTACGCGCTTCGTGGATATAGTCGTCTTTACTTAATTCCCGGAAATTGGCGAGAGATACGCTGCCTCTTTTTGGCTCAAACGGATAGTGGGTCCACTCGACCGCGCGCGCCGTAAACGCATATCCCAATTCTGAATCCGTAACGGTGACGATATCGCCGATACCGCGGATTTTGTAAGCGTCAAACTCCGGATCAATCTTTTCCATCTCGACGAAATCGACAGTGTACGTAACGGACGGCGCTTCGTACTTCGCAAGGTGCTTTTGCATTTCCGCCAGAAGCTGCGCCTTCTCTTCGATTTCAGCGAAGGTAACCGAAGCCTCAAATGGGTTATCCGGATCGTACAGCGAGCTATCTATATATTTTTCGGAGTGACCCGGAAGACCCTCTACGGTCAATCCGTTCTTGCCGTAACCGTATAGCCGTGTTATACGCTCCATATTATGACTCTTCCGCTGGATGCCTTGCATATTGTGACGGTAGATAACGCGCGCGCCGTAATTGCCGCCAATCTGCGGAGACAGCGTAATAGTATAGTTGTTGAACGATATCTCAGCGCCGTACAACTCCGCTAATTGGTCGAGTAGATTACGTTTCCTGTCCTCTCCCCAGTTAAACACGTCCTTAGCCGCGAATGTCCCGGCAATGGCGAAGTCATACGGAGTATCCGCGGAGAGTAGCCCCAGCATATCCGCCATCGGGACCGCAGCCTGAAAGTCGATATAGCCGTCGAAATAGTATTGATTAAGAGATATGGCGACGTGGTGCGCCTCTACCGCTTTATAAATGCGCCTACCCTGACGAATCTCCGCAACGCTGCGGATTTTATACTGCTGTCCGCCGTATTCCGCAGGGAACGCCACAATATTATCCTCCGTAATAGCCGCGTAACGGGCTTCATCGTCTTCCATACACGGATAGACGAAGGAAACGTAATTCTCGTCGAACGATTGATATACGCGAACCTCGGAGGCATACGCCAAGATATGGCGCATAGCCCCCACATATAGCGATAGTTGGGACTGAAACTTGCTCAATTCGCTACCTCCTTAAATGTCTTTACGCAGGATATCAAGCGCAGCCTGCCCCGCATTTCGTTCGAAGGCAGCGAAGTCCTCTGCGCTATCAAACGTTGCATTTTCGATATGGACAACGTTGCCAATATTCGCGGCTTCCCGCTTACCTCCGCCAGATACCGACTCTACTACGGACTTTACTTGTTCCGGAGTCAGCGTAACCTCACCCGCTCGCAATATTGCCCGCAATTCATCCGAAGCTAACGCGCTACCACTCGCAAAAGACATGCCGCCAGCAATTCCGCCTGTATGAAATAACGGGACGCCGTTCTTGTACCATGACCCGTTATTATACGACGCTCCAATCGAAGCCCCCAGCGCTTGTGACTCCGCTTCAATTTGCTTCCGGCCGGAGTCGCTCGCTGTCCACCACGCGTTAGCGTTCGATTTCATTTGCCGGAGGATAGACGCTTCATAGGACGATTGTGGAGTCGCTACGTTGTTCATTGCGGACATTTCCGCTGTGAACCGTTCCATTTCCGCCTTGATGCGCGCATTTGTCGTCACGAACGCGGAGAACCGGGAATCCTCGGTAGCTGCGTAGATAGACGATACATCACCGCTGAACGATTCAATTGACGCTTTAATCTCATCGTACCATGATTCGATATCGTCCTTCCTACGGTCAAGCGTATCAACCTCGGCGTCGCGAGCATTTGCCAAGGCAGTTTTTTGGTCCTCCACGTCCATTTTCCGAAGCTGCTCGATTAACTCGGCGTAATGCTTCTGGCCTTGTTCGGACGTAGCAAGCCGGTACTTATCCGCCTCAGCTTGAATCTCGGACCGATCGCGCTGCCTTTCTACGGAATCGAGCGCCTTAATCTGCGCGTCGTAGTAATCCTTCCGCGCTTTTTTCTGTGCCTCAATTGCGCTGAGTTCCGCCTTCTTCTGCTCGTCGATAGCGTCGAGAGTCGCTTTCTGCGCCTTATCCCGGCGCTTCTCTGCGGATTCATCTGCATCTTTAGCGGCCCTTTCCGCTTCTTTGATAAGCGCCATTCGAGCGGTATATTGCTCCTTGTCCGCGGATTTATATTCGTCCGAGCCTTCGATGTACTGCGCCTTAACCCGCGTCCAAGCGTCAAGCGCCATTTGCGCAACTTCTGTCTCGGTAGCGCCCTTCTCGCGAAGTCTGCGTTCTTCCATGGCGATCCACTCGGAAGAGTAGCTATACTGCGCCTTGGCCGCTTTCTCTGCGTCGTCGACCTTCGTTTCATTCAGTGCCTTAATCTGAAGCTGAAGCGAACGTTCGTCCTCGACGTTTTCGGAGAGGTATTGCGCATGAGCCTCGCGGATACGCTCGATAGCAGCAATCTGTTCATCCGCCGTTTGGTCGTACATCTGCGCATTATAACGCGCTGTTGCCATATCCTGCGCGAATAGGTCGCGCCTCATTTCCGCAGCGATTTCCGCAGCAGTTTTACCGGACTTTTTCGCGGCATCTCCGCCGCTAGATGTCGCTCCACTCACGCCAGTTTTTGGGAGATAGTCGTCCCATTTATTCGCGTCGATATCCTTTACCATGCGGCTCAACTCGATCAAGGACGCCTGCAACTCGTTCGACTTTTCCCTTTCCGACTTGATCTGACGCTGAGCCTCTTCGTTCAAGCGCTTTCCTTCGGCTACCGCATATTCGCGCGCCGTTCCAGTAAGCAGCGGATTAACCTTCGATTCGTCAAACGCCGGGGCATCGATTACGGACTTCTTCGTCGTGGTCGCTTCGAGTACGGCCTTCAGCGCTGTAATCTCCGCCGTTGCCGCCTGAATCTTCGCCTTTGTAGCCTTTTGCAAGTCCTGAAGATCCTGCTTGCGCAACTCGGCTTTCGTCCGGATGATTTCGCGCTCCGTGTTAATCTGCGCGTTAAGGAGGTCGGTGTTCGTGATTATGTACCGGCCTTCTTCGTCCATTTTCGCAATGATATCCGGATACTCTTTCGCCAACTGTTTGACGGTGGATGCGAGCTCCGCCTTTTGTGCGTCATTCAGCTTTTCCACCTTACTCAGTTCTTCATATTTCTTACGCAACGCCTCAGTCCCGTTTGTCTGCTGCACCCGTTGGGCAATCTCCGAAATTGTGGACTTTTCCACTTGGACGCGTGCGGGAATTGAGTCCTCGTAAGCCTGGTTCATCCGCTGAAGCGCCTTTGACGCCTCGTCTGCGTTCTTGAAGTCCATCTTGCGCAGGCTGGCGTCGACTTCCTTGATCCCGTCGGCCAGTTCGAACATTTTATTCGTATTTTCCATACTGCCCTGCCCGGATTGTGCTTTACGCTCGAGCGCGCTGTATTCGTCCATCAACTTGTTACGCTGTTCCATGATCTTGTTAAGCGCTTCAATGTCGCCCTGCAATCCCTTTACGTCATCAGCGGAACGCTTGGTTGGGTCTTGCGCCAACTTCGCATTAAGCACGTCCTGATTCTTCGCCCATTTCAAAGCGCTATCGCTTGCCGCATCCGAAGCCGCTCGGTAAGCAGTTATAGCGCCAGCCGCTGCGGTTACTCCCGCGATAACCCAGCCCACAGGCCCGAGGCTTACTTCGAGGAGTGCGAGCGCAGTTTTTAGCGCGCCTACTGCGGCCGTTACCGCCAGAATCGCGCCTGCTGCTGCGGTTAATCCGGCGACCATTTCCTTATTGGCGCTGGCCCACTTCGTCACGTCAACGATAATAGGCGTTAAGGTTTCGAGAAACTTCTCGACGATCGGCAAATACGCCTCGCCAAGCTCGACTTTAGCGGTCTGCAGCGTCTGGTTAAATACCGCCTGCGTACCCGCGAAGCCTTGCAGCGCCGTGTCCGCGTTACCTGCGTACAGCGCCGACTCTTGCATAATTCCGCTATAAGCTGCCTGAACCTTCTGCGCCTCGGTTAACTTATCCGCCGTAGTCCCGATAGACTTCGCATAACGATCTTGGAAAACCGACAAATTGGTCGTAATCCCCGCCGCATCGGTCAATTCGGAGTTACCGGATTTGATACCTCTTGTAACTTGGACAATCGCCTCACCCCAGCTTAAGTGCTGCTCGCGGTTGTAAGCGGCGGCATCGGCGGTTGCATAAATCAGCTTACGGGTTTCGTCCAACCCTAATCCGGACGACAGCAGAGTTTTAACCGAACTGCTCGCCTCAGCCAGTGTCATAAAGCCTTTATTGGCGAGTTCTTGCGCCAACCCCGTCGATTGTTCGATATTGACATTCAATGCCTTGGACACTTCCGCTAGACCATTGACCGCCATAGACGCAGCCTGCGCCTCGTCCGTTAGCGATTTCACCGTACGCACCAGGCCGACTAACGCCTTTGACGCGCCGAGGGATACGAGTGCTCCCGCAATTCCCTCGATACTCCTAGCGGTAGTCTTCGCACCGGCGTCAACCTCACGCATTTGCTTCTTTGCGTTGTCCATTCCGGATTTAAAATTACCGGTATCAAGCGTAAGCTTAGCCCTAATCGCGCCGACATCCGTTGCTCCCATCGCCATTTAGCGGACTTCCTCCTTTGTAATGAGTTCAACGAACATAGGCGCAAACAACTTTGCAATTCCCTTCCGGAAATCTGCGTCAGGTAACTCGATAACCTTCGCCGTGTTAAGCATATCTAACGCCATATCCAGGCCAAAAGCTGCGAAATTCTCGCGCTCCTCTTGCGTCTCACACGCGCGAACACCTTCGACCATACCCGCGACTGTGCTCGCTAATGGTTCGATCATAATCGCCATGACTCCGTTATCCATACGTAATCCCTCCGTTTAAATGATAGAAAAAGGGTCTGCGTCTTAAACAGACCCACTCCGTCCCTATTCCGCTGACGTTCCTAGTGCGTCTGCTCGCTTCTGAAGATCAGCAGCCTTTTCCTTCAAATATGCTGCTTCTCCAAGAGAACGAGCATAGTCACCTAAAGCCTTTAGTTTTAACCACTCCTCACGTGCAGCTTCCCTTTCGGCGTAGATATCAAGTTCTTCCTCAACCTCCGGTTCCTCTGCAACGTCCTCCGGTTTTAACGACTCGTTCCCCTCAATAGAAAAGAAATCTGCGGGAGAGTTGATATACTGCGCGTGAGTCTTACCAAACAACTCTTCGGCCGCATCTTGTATAATCTTCCCGGTACTGTAGAGTTGAGGTCTTTCTTCTACAGCCTCGGCCTCCTCGTAAATGGCCCTCGCTTCCTTAACTTCTGCGGATTCATAATCGCCTTTTAGCCGTTCAAACGTGGCCGCAAGCTTCAGCTTCAAGCTCCCGTCAGCTTCCGGAGCATTCGTAATAGCAGCCGCAATCTCCGCAAACTGGTCGCGAACTACTCCCGCAAGATAGGGACCGTCTATATTCCGCTTGATGAACGATGTAAGCGCCTCATATCCGCTATCAGCACGCGTAGACAGCATAAGATGCGTCCTAAGCTCCTTTAGCGCAGATTCAAACCGTTGCAGCTTCTTAGCATCAGGTTTCGGAGCTGGTGCGTACAAAATCTCCTCCGCTGCTGCCTTCGCCTTGATAGCGTTGCGCTTTACGTCCTGCTGGCGGATATACGACGTCTGCAAAAACTCTACGCCCATCTTCTCGCGTAACGTCTGGATAGCGTCCGCTTTACCTTCTGCGGAGAGTTTAGCGTTGCCTTCGATCTTGGTGGACTCTGCTGTGAGCTTCTGTTTATTCTCCAACAGGAAGCTCGTTCCCGTGGATTGGGTTTCCTTGACCTTTTCGAGGTACGCTTTTGCTACTTCAAGTTTGCTCATAGTTATTTAACCTCCGGTAATTTTTTAAACTGCTCGATATGGCGAAAGTCTTCGTAGGTTACTAACGGTAGGCTGTGAATATTTGCGATTTCGTGAACGGCAATACCGTCTCCCGGACGCTTATCGTCGTACTCCAAGATCGCTATTTCATGACGCTGTAGCCGGTAGTCCTCAACTAATTGGTAGTACTCTAGGACAGCGCTGTAATATGCATCTCTAGCCGCAGCCATCCGTTTAACAATCGGATACAGTTCCGCCTCACGCACCGCTTTAAGGTATGGGCCGTTCCAATCTACTACTAGATCCCGGATAGTAACGCGATCCTTTTCGGATTCTGCCCGGACGTAATCTGCTGCCCTTTCCCGTTCTACTTGCGCCTGCGCTACGTCTGCTTCGGCTTCCGTAATTCTTGCGCGCATCTTCGTTTTTTCTGCGCCCTTGTCTGCGCCTGTTTGAATCTCAGTCCGTACGATAGCGTCAAGCTCCGCCTTCAAATCTTGAAGCCGGGTTCCGGCGTCGATTACCGCCTTTTCGTACTTATCCGTAATTTCTACGAACCTCAATGCCTGCGCGTCGTAGCGCTCTTTCAGTTCCCAACGCAATTTTCCCATTTTCATTTCTCCTCTGTTTGTGTATTATTTCCTACCGGTTGGATTACGGTATCTTTGCGCCTTGCTGCGTCCTCTAGTAGTAACCGGGCATATGTCATTTTCCGGCGCGGAGTCTCCGTAAAAGTGACGGCTACGTCATGTGTGATAACGTTATCCATTATCTGGCGGTGATATAGCAGATGCGGCAACCTGTGGAATATAGCGATTTTCTGCGCTCCTGGTCCGCTATACCGGATAATTGCGCTAATAAGCGTTGGCAGCGTCTGCTTAACTGACCGCTTTTTACCGTCGGGTAGGATCGCGTCGTAGTATGCGGAGATAACGCAATAATCCGCAGGGCCATCCGGCCCATGACGATACAACACAACACCCGCAGCAACCTCGCCGGACTGCGCCTGCATTAATGCTAAGTCCGCGTATACCGTTACCACTGCGCCTCTCCGCTAGGGTCGATAAGATGGACATCAACAGCGCGGATAGCGCCTGTTTTTCGGTCTGGCGCCTGCTCATACGCTACCTTTGCGCCGGCCTTATAAAAGCGGAGATTACCGTCGATTACCGACTTAAAGTGGAAAAACATATCCTCTCCGCCGTCATCCGGCTTGATAAATCCAAAGTAGCGGTCCGGGATAACGTGCATGATCGTACCGGTATGTGCGCCGGATAGCATCGTCATGTACTCCGGGGTTTCTTTCGCTGGCGGCTTGGCTGCGGCTTTGCATTGTCCGAGGCTTGGTCCTAGATCCAAGTCTAATCCCGTACCCTGGCCTTGCTTAGGACTCCACGTGCTCGATTGAATAAACAAACTAACCTCTCCCTTTTAAAATAGTGTGAGTCAAATACACGCATTTTTCATTTCGAAAACACTTGCATACCGGATTAATCTCGCCTTTGCGCATATCAAGCAACGCACATATCCCCGCCTGGAAAAACGGACACCACGCTTTAGCCGCCTCTGATGCGCTACTCATTAGCCGCCTCATCCACATTAAAGTGCAAATAGACGTACTCGACATACTCGGCTGCGGACATTTCGTTTACCAACGCGAGCAGGCCGATCATGTGTGCGAACTTAACACGGTGTATCCCGAGCCGTTCCCCGTTATCACGGAACCAGTCAAAGATATTTGTGTTGCCCTTTGACGCGTTCAGCCATCGAGCAATTGGTATCATGTTGCCGATTGCGGTACGACCGCCGTACTTAAGCGGAATAACGTGATCCATCGTCACATCCTCCGTCGATCCGGTAAGTATGCAGCGGTCCCCGCCGAGCATATCCAGTGCATCCATAGCAGCTTGATACGTCCAAGTTTGCGCAGCCTCGACGTCACCGAGCGCAATAGCCCGGTTACGCTGAGAGCGGATACGGAGTCGTAGCGCGTTTTGTGGACGACGATCCCATGCGCGCTTACTTGCGCTGTCTCGTTTTGCACGACAGGACGGGCATACCCTTGCACGATTGGACCTGGGGTTAAAGGACTTTCCGCAATCTGAACATGTCTTTTTCATGTCATTCACCTTTTCTCAGTTTTTTGGTTAAGCTCATTGCTTAGGGCGTTTATCTTAGCGATTCTTTCGGACGTAAGGCCAAGCTCTTGCTCAATTTTCAACGCTAAGCCCTCCGGCAAAGGACGGTGCCCAATCTCAATTTGACTAATAAAACTCGGATGCACATCTAACATTCCGGCTAACCGGGCGGCGGTAACGCCGTAATATCTCCGCACCAACGCCAGATTATTGCTAGTGACCAACATACAAATCCTCCTTACTCTATCTCCTCCTCGTGGAATTGAAGACAACCGCTAAAGCTTCCAGTTCGCGAAGAGACTTAGCGTCACCGGCGAACAAGACACGCGGATTGGCGATAATACGGCGCTTACGCCGATCCTCCGTATCCTCGACAAATGCAAAAACTGGCTGATCGTCTAGCCTTACTTTGCCCATGGCTCTTTTCAACTTAGACGCGTCGCTGTATTGAAGAACGAGGGCAAGTTGATCCAGCGTCATAGGCACAACGTTACTGTCGTAATACTCGGTTGGGTTCATGGCTACGATGTTGTAGCGGAAATTAAGGAATGGAATAACCATAAACACAATGGACAACTGCTTAACATCCCTCCCCTGACCGAATTTAGCGTAGAGACGGCGAATCGTGTCCCGGTACAGCCGGATGCTTTGCATTCCCTCGCCGACGTCCTCTCTCTTCCCGCGAATAAATAGCGCAGGGTTAACGCGGATTCGCCCCCCTTCCAATTCACAAAGTACGCCCTCGGATATGAGTTTGCCGTAAAACTCCGAAAACCGGCTGCGGCTGAGTCCGACTAACTCTTCGACTCCGCTGCGGTCAATAATGCGGCCGTTATCGTGCTGAAGTGTTCCGTTGTACGCGGTGTACGTCGCCAAAAACATTAACCGGCCAACGTCCGATTGTGATAGCGTCGGATACTGCTGTTCCAGCGTCACACACGGCGCATAATAGGCGTTGACGAATCCGCCGTTTTCGTCCGCAAATCGCCCCATATCAGCGCGGTTCTTTGCATACCGAGCCTGCGCAAGAGTCGTACGGGCAACGAGTTTCATGCGGTGGCTTACGTCGACTCCGTCCGGCGCAAAAATCGACCCGTTGCGAATTGTTCCGTTTTGAAAAGTCGCGAATAAGCGGGCTTTCTGGCGCGGACGCATCCCTTTCCACTCTCGTGTGCTTTCTGCCGATCTTCCCATGTAACCCCTCCTGAATTTTTGCTATTATTTATTTAGCAGTTGGGTAAAAAAATGGCTTCGAGAAGACAGCCAAAAATTTGAATTGGCGTTTTCATATCCTCAGATACACTTTCATGCCTTTTATCGGGCCTCATAATATAGCGCCTACTAAAGGTCGAAAATATCGGTAATACCCCTCAATTCGTATAGACACGAGACTTTGCGAAATATCGGAACAACCCTTCATAATGTAGTACGACATGGTCGAGAGAAATATCGGGCTTCCCTTTTATAGTCCCTGAGACAGGAAGAATAATCGGGTTCTGCATACACCGGCGGACTTTCCTTCACCAGTATATAGATAACTGAAGGCACAAAAAGCAACAGACCTCCTCATAATATATGGTCGGGAAAACAAGGAATTAATACGCGGTAGAAAATTAGACTGCCTTTCGGGAACAAAACAGGGGAGATAGGTTGCCTTTCGGGAACAGAGGAAAAGGCCGGAAACTCGCGTGGCACTAAGGTTGGCGGCATTTTTGGAGGGTTCTATCCTTCTTTTCTTCTACTTAAATTCCGTTGACGATACGAATATTGGCGGAGGAGATTACGTAAAGAGTCGGAGTATAGCGTTAGTCTACGTTGAATCATATTGATTCACAGCAGACAGCCAGACAGCTTCCGTAGACTCGGTACGAGTCAGCGCAAGCGTAAGAGCCTGCCGCGGTCACTATCGTTCCCTTGCCTCATCCGCCCCAAAACCGGGGACGTCTGAACGTGTTATATATCAACGTCATAATTAACCGTTTAAGACCGACGTTAAAATATAGAATAGTCTGATACGCCGCGGTTTTTGGCGGAGCAGGGCAAGGAACGGAGTGACGCGGCAGCTTCTTTTATGCTCGCGCTGATTCATATTGAATCTACGGGAGCTGGCGTTATAGACGCCATACCTCGCTTCATACCGCTTTAACCGGTCACTCAGCGTAGGGTCAGCGACATACTCCGTCTGTACTTCGATACGCGGTAGTGGCGGAGGCGTAGACGCAAGGGATTCAACGGTACCGCGCAGGACTGCGTTTTCGTCCGCTACTTGCTCCGCGCGATCCTCCGCCATTTTGCGCGCTTCCTCTGCGGCTTTAAGCGTATCCTCCGCCTTTCTCAGCGCCTCTTTAACTTCGCGCAGTTCGCGGACGGTCATTTCCGCAGGCGACTTCGTCTCACCGGACTTCAGCGTGTGGTCGCGTTCGCGTTCTTCGGGAGGCAGCGTTGCTATTTCGTAAAGTGCTTTCAGCCCCAAATGCGAGTACGTACTCGTTTTTAACTGCGAGTGGTCCGATACCTTCATCATCTGCTGTGCTATTCTCGGGTGAATGTCTAACTGCTCCAACCACTCCCCGAACTGTCCGTGAACCAAGTCGTTCTCCTTAACGTGCTTCAGCCGCCGACCAATCTCGAATATAGCATCGCCTGCGATCCGTTTATACGAGTTGATTTCCGCGGTGATTACGGTTAAATCCGACGATAGAGTTACGAGTTGCTTCGCCATAGGGTGCGCCCTCCTTCCGTCTTATCCTCTCGTAGGTATAGTACGCCCCTCGAAGTTCATTTCGCGCAATTCTCCAAAACTTTCTTTTCTGCCTCCTTTCGTTTTTTTTTCTCACACCATATGATACGGAATGACTTTGCCGTCTTGCGCACTTTACCGGAAACTATTTTCGGATAATTACGCTATCCTCTACCGGATAGGTAACGTCTCCTGACGTAAACTTTCCATACAATCCGCTTGTTGGCGTTCCCGTACCACTGAACGCCCAATTAAAACGCTGGGACCGCGATAAACTTGCGCGTGCGGACGCTGGCGGGCAAAATTCCGGAAGAAATCGGACAATACCTCCGTTACCGTTTCCGCTTCAAGATGGATTAGCGGCTCCTCCTCATCCGGAATAAAATAGGCCCTACACTCCATGTAATCCCTCCTCGAAAAATAATTTATGAAACTTCGAAACCAAGCGAATGTATGTTCGTATTAATGGGTATAGAAAAGAAGAAAGATCGTCTGGCGGTCCACATTCGCTACTTTGGCGAGTAGGCTGCGGAACGACGATCTCCATAGCAGGGTCCGTCTGGCGGTCTGTTGGAGTTTACTACGTTGGCGCGTAGTTGTCAGAACGACGGACATATCGAAAGTGTCCGGAATCACTTTGCAGAGGGAATACCGGACATGAGGTAGTTAAACAGCGATAGGTGCGGCGCAGGCATTAGAGAGAATAGCGACATTCTCACCCGCCGCCCACATCGCAAAAGAGAGCGCAGCTTCTACCGGAATGGAGGTGATATCAAAGGACTCGGTATTGAGAAGGTCGATTTCGCACAGGATTCCATTATCATCGTACAAATCTACTCCTTCAGCGGAAGGAACGACATGCAGAAAGAATAAAGTGCGAAGGCATGTGGAGACTGCGATATTAGGCGTAATCAAATACCCGGCCTCCTCCGACTGGCAAGCCACCGTCCCACCGTTTACATAATCAATATCCTCGTAGTTGTACACGATTGTAATTTTCTTCATCCTCGTAATACCTCCCCCGTTTTAGTGTCTTGCGACAGCCTCGCAGGACTTCCTTTCATTTGTGAACCCAAGATTAGACAGCACGGTGGCATCCGCGTCAAAACGGCCGGCAATAGCGTCAGGGTTAGTTCCGGTTACGCGATGAAAGAAACCGCGGCAATATACCGCCTTAGCTCCGGATTCCATGTCAGTCACGGTTACGCAGCCGGAGCGGGAATCTACGGACCAGCCGAGTGTAATCGGTAATGCTGTACGCAGCGTTCCGGCTCCGATAAAATCTCCGCGTTGATTATCCCAAACGAGAATATTAAACGTCTTCATAGCGCATCTCCTTCGTTTCAATTGCGTTACTATATAAAGTGGAGACGCGCAGCCTCCAACGTAGGTGGACGCTAAACTGCGTCCCTATAACGGATATCCGCGACTCAGGACCGCAAGGCCCTTCGTTTCGTCCGCTTCCGCTGCGGACTCATCAGGCGGAGACTAAGAGATAAGATGACGAAGAGCTTCCGCCAGGACTAAACCGAGCATTTTTGCGACAAGCTTCGGGGTCAGGCGGATACGGCGGGAATGTGTATGGGATCGAGCGGGAATGGTCGATGTTGTCATAACGTTGAAACCTCCTCTAATTGATTAACGTATAATATTTAACGTCTATCGTTAAAACGAGTATATAACGCCTGTTGATAAACGTCAATAGATTATTTCCCATTGTTTAGTATTACGGTATACTTTTCTTGAGGTGGTGTGCTTGGCTATGCGGATTGCTCTTCAAAAAACTCTAGACGCTGAAGGGATTACGAAAGGCGCGCTTGCCCGAGAAGCAAAGGTGCGTCCCAACTTTGTATATGAACTGTGTGAAGGAAAAACCAGACGTATCGACTTAGACACGCTTAATAAGCTGATAAATACTTTGAACGAAATGTCCGGCAAAGAGTATGACTTATCCGCGGTACTTGAATACATACCGGAATAACACGCTGTTTTACCGTTGAAATCACTCAAAATAAGCCGCGCAGACTGCCGGAAGGGGTAACGTACCTCCTCCGCTCTCTGGCGGCTATTTCGTGCGAATTTTACGTTAAATCACTATTTCCAACATTCAACTGAGTATCGAATTAACCGGTGAGAATTTGGAATGCTGCTTCTTTATATCCGCTTGGAACATCTCGGCATATAGTTGTGCCATATGTAATGATTTATGGCCCATTATTTTCATAAAGCTTACGGTGTCAGCTCCATTGATAACATAATTCCGGGCAAACGTATACCTCAGTGTGTGACACGAAACTCTTACCCCTTTTATCTTTGCCTGAGCGCCATATTCTGTAATCTCCTCTTGTATGGTCCGTCGCTTCAGCGGTTTCCCTTCAATATTCAAAAAGAATATCGTTGAATCGGACTCCGGTCGCAATTCAGCGTATTGGATTAAGTGGGTATTGAAAAAATCACCGAAGGGAACGGTCCTCTCTATCCTAGATTTACCAAACACTTTTATAGTTCGTTCTTTCCAGAAGATATCATGGTTACGAATGCTTAACGCCTCATCTAACCTAATACCGGTATCAAGAAGGAGTAGGAGAAAGACATAATTACGGTAACCTATAGGACTCCCACGGTCAGGAACGTTTAAAAGTGCTGTAACCTGTTCATGATTCAATGTTCGAGGCATCCTTTTTTCTTCAACCATATTATCAATAAACTCCATCGGATTCTCCGTAATGTAGCCGACACTGTGTAAGTAATTAAAAAATGCCCGGATACTGCGAATGTACTTATTAATCGTCGGTGCACTATTACCCTCGTCCAATCTCGATTGAATGAACTCCTGAACATCCTCCACAATAACAGCCTTTAACGTAGATACCTCGATGCTTTCGAGAAACCTAGCGAACCCGGTGAGAACCTGATGATATGAAGAAACAGTGCTTTCCGTTAAGTTTTTCATTTTCCGCGACTTTATGAAGAGATTAATTGCTTCAGGAAATTTAAGTTCAGCTTTCGCCTCCTTCATTTCTAACAGTAGTTTTCGTTTCTCCTTGTAGTCCATTTCTGCAAACCTCCCATGAAATAATAAAACCGCCAACGCGTTAATCTGCGTCAGCGGTTCGTCAATCTCCGTTATTCTTACGTACTGCGGTAATTACCTTTTGCATAGCCATTTTCGGCATATCCGGTGCAATCCACGTCATAATAGCGCACCTCCTTTCGTCCGCCTAGTATAACACGAAATACAACGTTGTTTTACCGTTTAGAATACGTCAAATTAGACGATATAGGCGGCGAGAAAGCAAAAAAAACCACCCACCGAAGATTACCGGTAGAGTGGCGTTTCAATTTGCGCCGCTTAGAATAACTTTTCAAGAGGACTAAACTTGCGATGCTCGTCCCGCACTTCGTTACTAAACAAGTTTACGTAGGTTCTTACCTGGTCCAGATTCGCATGGCCTAAGACGGCTTGAAGGGCAAAAATATCCGCTTTATTTTGAACACTAAGCTTTGCAAACGTGTGTCTCAGCGTATGGCACGAGCAGCGAACGCCGTCAATTCCTGCCCTGCGTCCATACCGTGACACCTGTTCCTGTACCTGACGAATCGTAATAGGGCCGTTGTCGATCGTCACAAATAAGGAATTATGCTCAAGTTTGCCGCGGAGTTGGATGTACTTCATAAGCTGCTTCTTCATGGTACTCTGGAAGGGAACCAGCCGCTGTCTGTTGTTTTTCCCATCAATTTTTATTACGCCGTCATTCCAGTTAATATCTTCAAGCTTAATATCAACTAATTCTCGGACTCTGATTCCGGTTTCTAAGAACAGTGACAGGACCGTGTAGTCCCTAACGCCTATAAAAGTCTTTTGGTCAGGCTGAGCCAATAGAAGCCGCAATTGGGTAGTTGTAAAAGCATTAACTACTGTCTTCTTCTGTCTTATGAGTGACATCTTGCACATTGGACTTTGTACTAAGTGTCCCTCTTTAACTAAATAGTTAAACATTGCACGTATAGCGCGTAAGATACAATTTATGGATGTTTCTTTCAATCCATCGTCCATAAGGTGCAGTATAACGTTTTCTTTTATGATTTGCTGAGTTATAGTGTGCGGAGCTGTATTAATTTTTTGCTTTTCAAGTATCTTTTTAAACTTGTTTAACTCCTGTCTATAAAATCCAATTGTATGCGGACTTATATTCCGTATTTTTCCGTCACGTAAAAATAAGTCGATCGCGCTTTCCAAATCATCTACCACGTACACCGGTTTATGCTCCGGAAGAAAATCCTCCTGTGTTAGATTGTTTTTTCTGCGTTTTGCCATTACACAACCTCCGAAAAGTATTCGCCGCTGCACCGATTCGGGGCCGATAAAAACGACCATAGTCGTACGTATAACGTCTGTCCGCTGTATAAAATCATTGCGCACTACTGATAACGCAAAAAACCGACTGTACATTCGTACAATCGGCGCATAATCAGCGTAAACTAGCGGAAAACAATGATGCCGGCGAGAGGACTCGAACCTCCACGGTTTCCCTCACGATTTTGAGTCGCGCGCGTCTGCCATTCCGCCACGCCGGCTTATTCAAACGTTCCCTAAGAGATTCGAACTCCTGGCCTTTTGATTCGTAGTCAAACGCTCTATCCAGCTGAGCTAAGGGAACAAGCAAAAAAAGGCGCCACCCAGATTCGAACTGGGGGTAAAGCTTTTGCAGAGCTCTGCCTTACCTCTTGGCTATGGCGCCATATTATGGAGCGGACGAAGGGATTCGAACCCTCGACCCTCGCCTTGGCAAGGCGATGCTCTACCACTGAGCCACGTCCGCATCATACTGGGGATCTAGGATTCGAACCTAGGAATGACGGAGTCAAAGTCCGTTGCCTTACCGCTTGGCTAATCCCCAATAAACAGAAAAAAATAAGTGGGGCGATCGAAGGGAATTGAACCCTCGAGTGTCGGATCCACAAACCGATGCGTTAACCACTTCGCCACGATCGCCATGTTACTAAGTTTGAATGGCAGGGGCAGCAGGAGTTGAACCCACACTAACGGTTTTGGAGACCGCTGTTCTACCATTAAACTATGCCCCTATGTAAATGTCAAATAAAGAAGTGGTGGAGGGCGATGGATTCGAACCACCGAACCCGAAGGAAGAGATTTACAGTCTCCCGCGTTTGGCCACTTCGCTAGCCCTCCACAAAAAAATGGTGCCGGCTAGAGGACTTGAACCCCCAACCTACTGATTACAAGTCAGTTGCTCTACCAATTGAGCTAAACCGGCACAATAGATGGTGGCTTGGGACGGAATCGAACCGCCGACACGAGGATTTTCAGTCCTCTGCTCTACCGACTGAGCTACCAAGCCTTATGTTGTTGTAAAAAATGGCGGAGCCGACGAGATTCGAACTCGCGGTCTCCTGCGTGACAGGCAGGCATGTTAGGCCTCTACACCACGGCTCCGCGGTATTGCGGGGGCAGGATTTGAACCTGCGGCCTTCGGGTTATGAGCCCGACGAGCTACCGGGCTGCTCCACCCCGCGTCGTAAATATGGTGGGCGCTGAGGGGATCGAACCCCCGACCCTCTGCTTGTAAGGCAGATGCTCTCCCGGCTGAGCTAAGCGCCCGAGAAACATGACCCGTAGGGGATTCGAACCCCTGTTACCTCCGTGAAAGGGAGGTGTCTTAACCCCTTGACCAACGGGCCACTAAAAAAATAGTGGCGGAGAGAGAGGGATTCGAACCCTCGAGACGCTTGTGGCGCCTACACGATTTCCAATCGTGCTCCTTCGACCAAACTCGGACACCTCTCCATATGGCTCCCCGAGCAGGACTCGAACCTGCGACAACTCGATTAACAGTCGAGTGCTCTACCGACTGAGCTATCAGGGAATATACACTACAGTTCAGAGCTTGTGCCCTGAAAACCGGATGCGAAACGAGGTCACCGAAACCTCTTCATCTATACCACTGCTTACCAAGTGAGTGTGGCTACCGCCACTCTCGTTGGTTAAGCCCTCGACCGATTAGTATTCGTCAGCTCCATGTGTTGCCACACTTCCACCCCGAACCTATCTACCTCGTC